>CBFCWO010000047.1:0-22147 GCA_965601625.1 uncultured Flavobacteriaceae bacterium
CGCAGAAAACCCTCCGGATGCGATAGACGAAAGTACTTCTTTCCATTCAAAATCACTACCCCTGTGTGACATAGGTTTAATCTGTATATTCGTCATGAAAGATAGCTCATTTACCATGAAAAAAGGATTTGGCAAGGCCAAATGGATCGCACTTATCCTGATCCCATTGCTGGCTCTTGGGTTATATACCCAGTACCCAAAGCTTACGATTATCAGCGGTTATGCCGCAAAGAATTTGGCATCCAGTGTCTTTCTGGCTGGCCGAACACCACAGGCTGTTGTTGCCGACGATCACGACGTCCCTATGATCTCCCTGGCGGGGGAAGTTGTTTTACCCAATTCGAAGGAAGTGGAGGCCAGTGTATTCGGGATGCACAAGCGCAGGGCGGTTTTCAGGGAAGGCCTTGGCAGTGTGCTTTTGCCCAAGGGAAGTCCGCTTCCAGATATGAAATTCGTCCCCAAACGAAATCTTACTCCTTCTCCCCTTCCCTATCCGTTGGGACACGCTGAGCCAAAGGACACCCTCTTTCCGGAAGTGGATTACGACCAGCTCATCAAAGGTGTGGAACAGGCATTCAGCAACCCGGAAGAACAGCGAACCCGAACGGTTGCGGTCTTGTACAGAGGTCACCTGGTGATGGAACGCTATGTTGAAGGCTTTACTCCGGATACCCCTGTGCTGGGTTGGTCGATGACCAAAAGCATCCTGGCAACCCTCTATGGTATTCTCGAATATCAGGGTCGTCTGGATCTCGCGGATCCTGCGCCCGTTGACTCCTGGCAGGAGGATCAGCGAAGGGAGATCACCTATAACGACCTGCTGCGCATGCAAAGCGGGCTGGCCTGGGACGAAGATTATTCCAACATATCCGACGTGACGCGAATGCTTTTCCTCGCTGAGGACATGGCAGCAATACAGGCAGAAAAAAAGATGCTTGGTCCTCCTGGCAGTATCTGGAACTACTCCTCGGGCACTTCCAACTTATTGTCCGGAATACTGCGGCGCCACTTTGCGAATCAGCAGGAATACCTGGATTTTCCGTACGGGGAGCTCATAGACCGCATTGGGATGCACAGCATGGTCCTGGAAACGGATTACGCAGGAAATTTTGTGGGTTCCTCCTACGGTTGGGCCTCCACCCGGGATTGGGCCCGTTTTGGCCTGCTCTATCTGAACCGCGGGAACTGGGCAGGGGCGCAGTTGTTCCATCCCGAATGGACCGACTATGTCACCCGGCCCACTGAAATGTCAAAAGGAAGCTATGGGGCGCACTTTTGGCTCAACCGGGATGGCAAATATCCCGATGCCCCTGCAGACATGTTTATGGCGAACGGATACCAGGGGCAACACGTCTTTATCATTCCCTCCATGGAGCTGGTTATCGTCCGAACGGGTTTGGCGGAAGGCCCTGAATTCAAAGGCAATGCATTTCTGAAGGAAGTATTGAAGGCATTCCCTCAAAAAAAGTGATCAAATTTTATCAGGGGTCGGGTTGCCTTTACCGGTATAAATCAATAATTAGCCCGCTGACCACAGCTTAAGGCACTTTCACAACAAATAGTTTCAGTCCTGATATCCCTGTCGTATGTTTACATCGTAATAAAAAACAAGGAGTTAATTTTTTCATTTTCATATAGTGTTCTCGTAAAAGGGTCCTGCAGCTAACGCCAGGGCTCTTTTTAGTTTAAACCCTTTTGCCTGCCCTGTTACGGAATCCATCTGTCCTTCCCGAAGTCGGGCTTCCTCTTTTCCAGAAAGGCATTCCTCCCCTCCTTGGCTTCATCCGTCATATAGGCCAGACGCGTGGCTTCCCCGGCAAAAACCTGCTGACCTGCCATCCCGTCATCGGTAAGGTTCATGGCGAATTTCAGCATCTTGATGGAAGTCGGCGACTTGGCCAGGATCTCCTGGGCCCACTGATAAGCTGTTGCTTCCAGCTGATCATGCGGGATTACCGCGTTGACCATCCCCATTTCATAGGCCTGCTGAGCGCTGTAATCCCGGCCGAGAAAGAATATTTCACGAGCCCGCTTCTGCCCTACCATTTTTGCCAGGTAGGCCGAACCATATCCGCCGTCAAAGCTCGTAACATCTGCATCGGTCTGTTTAAAGATTGCATGCTCCTTGCTGGCCAGGGTAAGGTCGCATACCACATGCAGGCTATGGCCTCCGCCCACGGCCCATCCCGGGACCACGGCAATCACGACTTTGGGCATAAAGCGAATCAAACGCTGCACCTCCAGGATGTTCAGCCTGTGATACCCGTCTTCGCCAACGTATCCCTGGTGCCCCCGGGCTTTCTGGTCACCTCCGCTGCAAAAGGAGTATACGCCGTCCTTTGGGGAAGGTCCTTCTCCGGTAAGCAGGATCACGCCAATGGAGGTATCTTCCTGCGCATCGTAGAAGGCCTTGTATAATTCGCTTGTGGTTTTCGGACGGAACGCATTGCGGACTTCGGGACGGTTAAAGGCTATTCGGGCGACCCCGTTGGCCTTTTTGTAGGTGATATCCTCAAATTGCCCGACGTCTTTCCAGGAAATTGCTTTCATAGTAGTGTGTTAAGGTGCATCATCTTACAGGCCCTAAAGATACTACGACCGGATCAATCCTCCCGGGCGTTTTTGGCCTCAATCCATTTGGAAAGGTATCGAAGCCGGTCGAAGGCCTGATCCCGCAGGAGGTTTTGGATCAGGATCACATCTGATGGGAGCCTTTCCCGGGAAGCCCCCTGCTGCCCTATCGCCTCCGTCAGCAGATCAAAGGAGTCGGTAAAATGTGGCCTGGCCGCTAAAGTCTGGGTTTTTAGGGCCGAACGCCACCGTCCCTCATCTTCATGCAGTGCAACTGCTTTGCGGACAAATTCCCCGGGCGTTTGCGCAAGAAAATCATCCGGGCTACTTCCCGCATAAATACCTTCCAGGCTGATCGGGCTGCCCAGGGTTGGCAGTCCAAACTGCAACGCGCTTAGGATCTTTCCCTTGATGCCCGCCCCAAAACGGATGGGAGCAAGCTGCAGCCGGGCCGATCCAAAGACAGGTGCAAGGCTGGACGCCCAGCCACATACCTCAAACCGCTCCGGCGGATTGTGGAACCCCAGGATACGCTCGGGCAGGTAGGCCCCGTAAATCCTGAGTACTGCCTGGGGGAGCTTCTGGGAAAGGGCAGGCCAAACCTCAAACTTCAATTGTTCGATCGCATCCACGTTGGGCCGATGCAACCCGGTTCCTACAAATACGAATCCATTGCGCTCCTGGTATCCCGGTTGTTGCCCTTTCGGACGGGGCTTCATCAAAAAAGGCAGGTAAAGCAGCTTACCTTCCAGCAATGGGAGCTGCGAAATCAAAAGATCCCTTTCGCGCTCGGAAACCAGCAAGCTCAGATCACATCGCAAGATGCTGGCCACTTCCCGATTGAACAGTGGATCAGATGTCCAGTCTTCCACAGACCAGGATTTGGCCTCCCGGACGGCTTTCTCCCTTGAATACCTGAGGGAATGAAGGTCTTCCGTGTCCAGTATCAGGGTGCTTTTAGGCAGGCACTCCCGCACACGCCAGCCAAACTGCTCCTCCGTGATAAAGCGGTCAAAAAGGACACTATCGAAGGGATTGGAGGCTAAAAACCGATCAAAAGCGGGGTCATTGATCGATAGGCGAATGGTCTTTATTCCAAGAGGCTCCAGAGGCAGGGCGTAGTTACCCGGGGTGGCCGCACAACCAAAGGTTATTTCATATCCCTGGCCCAGAAATCCTTCCAGCAATCCGAGCATACGGCTGCCTGCTGCGGTAGCTTCCGGTTCTGGCCATCGATGCCCAATCACCAGGAGCTTCTTATTATGGGAATTTGGCAGGCTCATTGACCGGGATCAGAGGCGGGAAGCGTATAATTGAGAGATTCGGAGGCGCAACTTCCGCTCGTAATCCTCCTCCAACCAGTCGCGATAGTTCTGGGTGTTGTTCATAATGCAATAAGAGTATTGCTTGATGCGGTAGGCGATCTCTTCCCGGAGCAATTTAGCCAGTTGCCGGGCCTCAAAGATATCCTCGGCATTCTCCACGCACATACTGGCGTGCTGGGCAATGCTCATTTCCAGTACCTCTTTGGATTTCCTGCCCTGGGCAAATATCTCTTTGTAGGTTGCCTTTACGTCAAAACTGATCTGATCCGATTTCGCAAAGCGTTCCCTGAGCTCCGCCGGCATTTCGTATACGAATTCGCGCTCAATATCCTCGTCATTCCGAATGTTTTCCAGGTAAAAATCCGGGAAATGAAAGATCTCCTGCCAGTCTACGGGCCCATCCCAGGCACCAAAGCGGGCGACATTGTTCCCCAGGTCAACCACCGTAAATTCTTCTTTGTCCTTCAAGATCCTCGAACCCCTTCCGATCATTTGAAAATAGAGTGTGAGGGAGCGCGTGGCCCGGTTGAGCATAATGGTCTCCACACCGGGTTCGTCAAAACCCGTGGTCAGTATGCTCACAGAAGTCAGCACGGCATCCGGTGTGTTTGAAAACCAGTCGAGGATGTCCCGCCGTTCGGTGGCAGAATTCTTGTTGTCCAGATGACGGATGGGGTATCCCGCCTTCTTGAATATCTCATAGACGTATTTGGAAGTGCTGATCCCATTGTTGAAGATCAGTGTTTTTGTGCCCTTGGCCACTTCTTCGTAGGCCCCTAAAAGTTTGCCCAGCATCTGATGGTTGCTGTAGAGGGCATCCGAGGACCTCACGGTATAATCTCCATGAACCCCTAATTTCAGGGATTTGAGGGAAACGTCATAACTGTAGAGATTCGCTTTGGCCAGGAATTTCTTTTCGATCAGGGAAGCGATGGACTCTCCGACGATGAGCTTCTTGTAATGGTCCTTCATCGGGAGTTTGATGTTGGAGCTCAGTGGCGTGGCGGTCACCCCCAGGATGATGGAATGTTCAAAATACTTAAAGAGCTTCCGAAAGGAATTGTAGTGCGCCTCATCAATGATCACCATTCCGATCCCGTGGAGTTCTATGGCTTTCTCCTGAAGCCGGTTGTTCAGGGTTTCCACCATGGCCACAAAACACTGATAGTCATCTTCGTTAGTCAGCTCTTTGACTTCGCTGTTGATAATCTTGTTGTGAACCCCAAAGCCTTCGAGCATCCGGGAGGTTTGCAGACTGAGTTCTATACGATGGGTTAGCACCACCACTTTCTTTCCGGTGTTTGCGATATAGCGCTTTGCGATTTCCGAAAAGATCACGGTTTTGCCTCCTCCGGTAGGGAGCTGATACAGCAAGTTAATATCCTCCGGAGACGCCTCCAGACAGGCAAAAATCTTGCTGAGATCCTGCAGCTGGTAATCGTAAAGTGTTTTCTCTGAAAAGGCGGTTTTTGTGCCCAACGGCTACTTGATTTTTGGGGATTTTAGTCCGGATGATTTCACAAACCGGATCAATTTGCAAAAGTAGTTGATTTTTGCCCCATGACGAAACCCAAATTTTCAAATTCCGCTCGACCTCAATACCCACGGGATCGGGAGACCACATTTTTCAAGTCACCTCCTTCTGTAAGACGACGGTAATTGGCTGCAATTTGAGGTGCTACCGAGACCGGATCCGAAACACTTGCAACATGAGGGGTAATATGTACTTTAGGATGGTCCCAAAATGGGTGTTCCCCGGGAAGGGGCTCCGTGTGAAAGACATCCAGGCATGCTCCGGATAGTTTTCCGGAATCCAGGGCAACGAGCAAATCCCGGTCAATGAGCAAGGGGCCCCGGGCCACGTTGATGAGACAGGCATGCTCCGGGAGCTTTTCAAAAAGTTTCTGGTTTAGGATCCCGCGGGTATCCGGGGTAAGGGGAAGCAGGCAAACCAGTATATCCGATTGTTCTAAAAACTGATCCTGTCCTTCATCCCCGTGCAAGACGGGAAAATCCACTTCGGGCTTTGAGCTGCGGGTCCAGCCTACAAGAGAAAACCCATTGATGCGCAGCAATTCTGCCACGGCTACCCCCAGGGTCCCCAAGCCCATGATCCCAATGGTCACTTCCCCGATCCGTTGATATGGTCGGGGATTCCAGACGCCACTCAGCTGGGCTGCCGTATACCCGTGCAATCCCTTTAGGTGGCCCATTACCTGAGCAAGGACGTACTCCCCCATATCGGAAGCCAAATAGGGGTCCACCACGCGCATAATGGGAATAGCCTCCGGAGTGGTCGGGTCTTCGAGGATAAAATCCACCCCGGCGCCCAGGCAGTGAATGCCTCTCAGGTTGGGATAGGCTCCAAGACTCCCTTGCGGATGCTTCCACACGGCGGCCATCAGCACTTCTTCCGGGGGGACCTCCTCCCCAAAGCAGTAGACGGGAATTTCAGGGTCGGCCCGCTGCAAGGCTTTTTTCCAGGCAGCAGCCAGATGGTCGTTGCGAATGATGATCAATGCCATAGTTATGCTAATTCTCCAATTGTTCCATAAAATCCAGAAATTCCAGGGAGTTTGGCCATTCCCCTTCCTGTACTTGTTCCACAAACCTGGCCAGCCTGGCCCGCTCTTGCCGATACAGGCCCGTATGCCCCAAATGACTTCCCCATTGCCTGAACGACTTAAACATACTGCGGTAGAACGCCTCCGGACAATTGCGCCCTTTCTCGTAACGAAGGGCCGTTTCCAGGTTAAAGGCCATGAGCTCTCCGAGAATGGCTGCATCCACCCCCAGGGTTTCAAAGTGTTTGATGTATTTGTGGGCTACAGATCGCCTCGCCTTGGCCTTTTTACGGCGTCTCGGGAAGTACTCCTCAGAAATTCGCTCCATGGCCTGCCGGAGCAACTGATCCTCCCTGGGGTTAAAGACAAAATCGTAATAGGTCTTTACCTCCGGGAACCGATTGTATAGCTCCATGAACTGTTCCCTTAAGGCCTCCTCGTCCAGGGTGTCCAGATATTTTTTTAACGCCCGTTTACTCATATGTGGTCAAGATACGAGGGATTTCCCCCCTATAGCACCGCTGAGCGGCCTGATTTTCTCATAAAACTTTGTGAAATACTCATAAATAATGTAAAACTAACCTAACAGTTCTTTGGAAAAGAACAAATAATGACGTATAATGAGAAGATGTTAATACTTAATCCAAATATACGTACATGAGGCAACTTAAAATTGTCAAGCAGGTCACAAACCGGGAATCCAAATCGCTTGACAAGTACCTGCAAGATATCAGTAAAATTGATTTAATAACCGCCAATGAAGAAGTAGAACTTGCACAACGCATAAAACAAGGAGACCAGGCAGCCCTGGAGAAACTAACCAAGGCCAACCTCAGGTTCGTGGTCTCCGTTGCCAAACAATATCAAAATCAGGGACTGAAACTCCCCGACCTTATCAACGAGGGCAATGTGGGGCTGGTAAAAGCTGCCAAGCGTTTCGATGAAACCCGTGGATTCAAATTCATATCCTATGCGGTTTGGTGGATTCGACAGTCCATCCTGCAAGCCCTGGCAGAGCAGTCCAGGGTAGTCCGCCTACCCCTGAACAAGATTGGTTCGATCAACAAGATCAAAAAGACGTTTTCCTATCTGGAGCAGGCCCATGAACGTCCACCTTCGGCAGAGGAAATAGCCAAGGAGCTGGATATGTCCATCAGCGAAGTCAAGCAATCCATCCGGAATTCCGGAAGGCATGTTTCGATGGATGCACCCCTGAAGGAAGGAGAAGATTCAAACCTCTATGACGTGCTTCGATCGGGAGAATCCCCCCGTCCGGACAAGACGCTTTTGCAACAATCCCTCAACACTGAGATCAATCGGGCCCTGGAAACCCTTTCGCCCCGGGAGGCTGATGTGATCAAACTCTACTACGGGATTGGGGATCAACAATCCATGACCCTGGCAGAAATCGGCCAAACCTTTGACCTCACACGGGAACGTGTGCGGCAGATCCGGGAAAAGGCCATCCGCAAGCTCCGCCATCATTCAAGGAGCAAGCTGTTAAAAGCTTATCTGGGGTGATATAAAAAAAAAGCGGCTCAAATGAGCCGCTTTTTCAATTACACACTAACACATTAAGAACAACTAAGTCTGTTGATGTCAAAATCCCTGAGGATTTCATTCAGGCTCTGGATAAAATCCAGGTACGCCGCATTGTCTTGATTTTGTTCTGCCATGGGATGGATATTTTAAGTAGCCTTCCGGGACTATAGGTAGTCCACTTCAGCAAGTTCGTTTACGCTTAGGATTTCATTCAATTCCCTCAGAAATGAAAGGTATTCTTCACCGTAGGTATCGTATAGCATAGTAGGTCTGGTTTTCAAATACAAATAAGCTAACGCGGAAAAGGCAGTCGCTCGTATGATATTTTTCCGATTTGTGCTGTAGACCTCCATTTTTGTGGTGTAAGTGCCCTTTTTTGTGGCCTGCACTTCCTCCCAAAGCATCAAATCCGCAACCGGTAGGTCAGCCCCCCGCTTAGCACCCAGAAAAAAGCTCCGGGCTGCAGCACATACTCCTGCCGGCTTACGCCCAGGCGCGCCAGATATAGGTGTTGGCTGCCCTGGCCTGAAGCAAACTGGTATTCCAGGAGCAGGGATTGGGATTCGAGAAACAAAAGGGATTCGGAAATAAGGACATCCCCGCTGCGCAGCTGCCTGAGTTCGGGACTGTATCCATAAGAAGCCCGGAGCCCAAAGTAGTTCAGGTCACTCGACAGGTATTTACGGGCGATCAGACTTCCGGAACCTGCAGGGCTTCGACCATCGACAATGGTTACATAAGGCCTCAGGTTCAGGTAGTAGTTACCACGGTATATGCCGAAAGATCCGGTGAACAGGGTGGCCCGGCTATTGACAAATTCCAGATACCGCCCCCCCAGGGATACTTCCATGGCTTTGGGAAGGCTCGCAAAAAGCTCCAGGGCACCTTTGTGTGTGGGATAGAGCTCTGAGCTGGAATACCCATAATTCATGTACCCATAAAAGGTCCTGGAGATCGTGGGGTATACATCCAGCTCGTATTGCAATGCGCTCGTACCAAACCTGTTGCTGTAGTTGACCCTGGGGATCACCCGGCCCAGTTCGGTTTCCCGCCGGTATTCCACGCTGGTGTACCACATGGGGTCGTAATACTGGTCAAAGGTCTCCAGCCGGTTGTCAATGGAAATGCGGTTTTTATAGGCCCTGGTCTCTGATTCTGCTGCCAGTTCCGGTTCCTGTTGGGGTTTTCCAAGAATATCATTCCTGATCAATCTGATAGCCTGATTTTCTCCAAGGTAATTCAGGGCCTTGTTGGCCAACCCCAGGGCAATAGACCTGTTTCCAGCCTGCAATTCGTTGTAAATGGCTGCTACCCATACATCCTCCAGGTTTCGTTCCTCGGAAGTAATGCGGTTAAAGTGTTTGCGGGCCTGGCTATGATCCCCTTCCCACCGGTAGGTATTCGCGAGAAAGGTGTGGACCTCCGTGTATTCCGGATAGTGTTCCAGGATCCTGTTGAGGGTATCCCTGGCCGCGGGATACTGTCCCTGGAACGCCAGCTCCCGGGCTGCCCGGAAGGATTCGTCCGGATCAAAGGAGGCAGGAGCCTCTTGCGACAGGAGCAAAGAACCCCATAAAGCACATCCCAGAAGACCTAAATTCTTAATATGTCGTTTCATCTTTCCTTATTTCATTGGATTGCATAAGTACAATCGGGTCTTTTCCTAAGCCCTTACAAATCCTTTTCTTACCTGCGATCCCCACCCCGCGCGCATTCGGAAGAGCTTTTTGTAACTCCCGCGCACGGAAGACCACACCACAATGGGATGGAAAACAATGGGTTCGAGGAAGGCACATCCGATCAAAATAAGGATGTCCCGAGGCCGTGAATACTGATTGTACGACCAAACCTCCCAGAGGATGGCGAAGAGGGAGAACATGACAGCGAAGGAGTAAAGCATCACCGTCACCGCCAGGAAGAACTGCGTGTTGAGCATCCCCAGGTACCAAAACAGGAGGACGGTTAGGAATCCAAAAAATTCAAGCAGGGGCGAAAGCCATTCGTATAGAAACCAATAAGGGTAACTCAACATCCCCAACCGCCCGTACCGGGGATTGAACAACATTTCCCGATGCCGCTGTAGGGTTTCCAGGTTCCCCCTCGACCAGCGGTCACGCTGATTGATCAGGATATCGACCTCCTCCGGCACTTCCGTCCAGCAGAGGGGATCCGGCAGGTACTCAATGGTATAAGGCACCCCCTTGGTATGCATGTGTTTGCGCATGCGGAATACGATTTCGAGATCCTCTCCCACGGTATCGATATCATACCCACCTACCTCCTGTGCGATCTCCCGATCGAAAAATCCAAAGGCACCGGATATGATCATAAGGCTGTCTATCCTGCCCCAGGCCATGCGGCCTAAAAGGAAGGATCGGGTATATTCCAATAGCTGGAAACGGGCAAGCCAGTTCTTTGGCAGTCGAATTTCTTCGAGGGCACCCCCGCCGATCTTACAGGAATTGGCCACGCGAATCACGCCTCCAACCGCAATGACCCGCTTGCGGGACCTTTGGAAAAAAGCCCGCACCACGTGCAGCAATGCATCGGGGTGCAGCAGGCAATCCACGTCAATACAGCCGATGTACTTGCTTTCTGATAGCTGTATCCCGGTGTTCAAGGCATCGGATTTACCCCCTTTCACCTTGTCGATCACCGTCAGTTTATCAAAGGAGCGCTTTCTTGATTTATAGATATTGCGAATCGGCTTTCCGGACCAGTCCGGGTCTACCTTGGCCTCTGTCCGCACGAGATCATAGGCCTCAATGAGCTTTTCCAGTGTATTATCCGTACTTCCGTCATTGACCACCATCACCTCATAATTGACGTAGCGCAGGGAAAGGAGAGAACGGACATTTTCCACGATGGTGAGCGATTCATTGAACGCAGGTGCAATGATCGAAATACTGGGTGCCATGGAGGAGGACATGATCTGGGCAATGTCCCCTATCTGTTGTTTCTTCCTGGTATACAGCGAGTTGCGTGACGAAAGGTATCCCATGGCCAAGAACAGCAGGAAAACGATCAGGGTCAGGATCAGGAAAGTGCCATTTACGGCTTCTGCGAGAATGTTGATCAGGTCACTTAGCATTATCCTCTTCTTGATTTCCGTTCAAATATTTCAATAGTTTCAGGTATCCATTCTGAGACGCTTTCTTCCGCGGCACGGTCTTTTGAGCTGATGGAGGTTCCGAGCTCTCGAATTCAGGTTCAAACCCAACTTCTTCCATTTCTTCCTTCTCTTGGTGCTCGGCCTTGGCTTCCTCAGGCACCCCGGATGGATTATCCTGAGGTGTATCGTTTCCGGACTTAGGGGTCCAAAGGGAACCCAATGGCCCCTTTAAATCCTCCGCGGTAAGCCCAAGACGCTTCATAAGGACCTTATGGGTCTTGCGCGCTTTGGCACGGACCCTGGGATTGGGATCCTCAAACAGCTCAGAGAGGAACCTCAGCTCCTTCTCCCCTCCTATTTCGGGGATTTCGTCCATGAGGATCAGTTTGGATTCTGTATCATAGGTCCGGAAGAATTCATGAAAGATGGAGAAGTAATCCGGCAGCCCTTTTGCGGCGTCTGGTTCTGGATGTAAATCGTGCATGGTAATAGATGTTTCATGGGTTGACAAATCTTGTATGTCTTCAGCAATCACTTCAAATTCCGGGAATTGATTCAACAGCGTTTCGGTTTCCTTCCGCTGTTCTTCTTCAGATCCGGAAGTCGTTGAGGGCTCAGTGACCCAGGGAACGAAATTTGTGCTTAAGACGTGCTGGGTTTCTTCGAGGTTCTCCAGAAGGATCTCCCGAAGCACCCTGGCATGACCGGAGTCCGAAAGGAGGATCTCAGCCTGCACTTCAATGCGCAGCAGCCATTCGGGAGAAGGTTCATGCGGGTTCATATGGGTTGGGTTTAATGGTTGGTCTACAAAGGGAACAAATCCGGGTATTTGCGGATACACTTCTGCGGATTCCGGAGTGATGGAGCAGATATCCTCCAATTCTTCGAGCAGGCAGGCATCAAATACAAGGGCATCTTCCATCTTCCAGCGTTCTTCTGTCAGGTTATCCGGGGTGGGGACCATGGAATCTTCTTCCAGGAAATCTTCGCCTTCCCCAAGGTTGGAGAAATCGGGCTTCAGCACATCCAGCAAGAGGTTAAATGCTCTTTCTTCAGCAGAAGTATCTGCAGCCGTTTTGGTTCCAGAATTTTTGTCCATAACCGTGGAGGTCTCCGCCTGGCCAGGGACGTTGCTCTCCAACGCTGTTTCGGGGTTTACCGAATCTGGTGTTTCCAGAGCTTCCAGGGCATGCAGCGTGGCGCTGGCCTTGTTACGGACAACAAAGGCTGTATCCTCAGAAGCCCGGGTTTTCAGCCAATCTATATCACTGCTCTCCAGCAAAGGCTGCAAAGCATCGAGGATCCCCAATTTTATCTGAGGCAGTGCCCTGCTGAAGTTTTCCTTTAGCGTTTCTTTTGCCGGGGCATAGGCAAAATCCCTTAAACATTCCAGGGCTGCCTGTTGCAGGTCTATAGAACGATGGGAAAGGAGGCCTGTGATCTTGTCTGCGGCTTCCGACTGCTTGTAAAACCTGATCAACCTAAGGGACAGGAGTACCACATCTTCATTTTCCGAGGCAAGCCAATGCCTAAAATCCGGTGCATGAAAGGATTCCTTTCGCTTGAGGATTTCCATGATCCGGAGTTGCTGCCACTCGGAAATCGGATTGCTGGCGGCGTCCAGGAAACTCTGTATCCCGGCATCCGTAAGGCTGATAATAGCCAGTTCGGCCTGTTTCCTGAGAATGCTGCGCTTATGGTGGATGAATTTTCGGATCACAAAATACGCCTGTTCCACCTGCATGTCTGTCAGCTCAAGGATTCCTTTGGAAATGGTCTCCCATTTACGGCTCCGGAGCTTTTTATAGGCATCCTCCTGAAGGCCCAGTTGCTGATAGAGGGACAACAGGCGTTGCCGGGCCGTTCCCGAGACATCCTGGGAGAGTTCATGCAGGATTTCCGAAAGGACCTCCCGGTTTAACGGATGCTCTGCCAGCTTCCGGAATTCCTGTCTTCTCCTAAGGTCTTCCGCCTCCGCGGCTTCAGCCTCGTTGCCCTGGGGAAAGAATAGAAAGTGGCTCACCATCGGGGCCAGTTCCCGTTTCTGAATTTCGATCTGATGTCTTTTCCCCGAGATTCTGTAGCGCAAAATAAAGATCAGCACCACATAGAACAGAGTGATTCCTGCAAACACTAGTGTAAGCTCCCAAAGCAAGGATGTGGAAACTCTTGGGACGCCAAAAAATGTCAAGGGTGCGTTATGGAGTATAATATGCTTCACGACTTTTTTCTTTTCATTAATTCATCTACCCGTTGGAGTAAAAAGCCCGGGTTGACCGGTTTGGAAAGGAATGCATCGGCACCGATCTCAAATAAATACTGTTGATCGGCACTAGTGTCTGCCTTGGATATCATTATGACCGGTATTTCAGAATTCAATTCTTCCCGTAGAAAATTCACAAGCTCAATTCCTGAATAGTAAGGCATCAGGATATCACTGATGATAAGGTCCGGGATTCCCCCCTTTAAATAGGACTTTACTGCCCGGCCGTCCTCGGCGAGGTCCACCTCATACCCACCTATTTCCAGGCGGTACTTCAGGAGGGTTGCCAACATCTGGTCATCTTCGGCCAGTAAAAGTCTTTTAGGATCCATCTCCGTTGTTTTTACGTTTTTCTAGTTCGCATTCCAGGGCTTGTAACAGCATTGGATAATGTCGAAGAAACTTTAGGTAGTGGCTCTTGATTCGGGAAATATCCTCCCCTTCAGCCGCATCCTCGTATATTTCTTCAACCAGGTTCAAAAAGAAGTTTGCCTGCACCAGCTTCAGGCCAGATAGCACCTTATGCGCAGCTTCCGCGATCGCATCGTGATCCTTCTGCAGAAGAGCCAGCTTCATTCGACCCGCAAATTCAAGCAGGTTGCCTTTAAACATGGCTACGAGTTTTAACAGCAGGGCTTCGTCCCCCAAACACTCGGATTCCAGATAATCCAGGGAGATCAGGCCATGTTCGGATCTTTTGACATAAGTTTTGCCCAATGGAGCTGCAGCATGAGCAGCGCTTCCCTCAGTGCTGAATCTGGCAAGAACAGCATACAATTCCCGTGGATCGTAAGGCTTTAAAAGCAGTCCGTCCATACCCGATTCTTCCGGGTTCCGGGATTCAGCAGCCGTGCTGTCTGCGGTGAGGGCAATTACAGGAATAGCGCGTATGGCGGAGTTTTGATGTGCGCGGATACGGCGGGTAGCCTGAAATCCATCCATCTGAGGCATTCTTAAATCCATCAGGATGAGGTCAACCGGCTGTTTTTCCAGCATCTTCAGTCCCAGAGGCACCCTGTCTGCGTGTCGCACCTGGCATCCCCAACTCTGCAGCCGGGTCATCAGGAGTTCTGCATTGAATGGATTGTCTTCAAAAACAAGGATCCGCACGCCTTGCAGATCCCGTCCGTAATCTGGGCTTTTGTGTTTCTCTGGGGTATGCGAAGCGCTGTCAACCTCTTTAAAGGGGAGTTCCAACCGAAAGGAACTGCCTTTGCCTTCTTTACTTTGGACCGCTATGGTCCCATTCTGCTCTTCGATAAGTTTCTTGACGATGGCGAGCCCTAAACCATGTCCCCTACCCGCCGTTTCACCAGCCTGTTTGGCCTGATAGTAGGGTTTGAAGATAAAGGGGAGTTCAGCTTCAGGAATGCCGATGCCGTCGTCGGTGATCTCTATTTCCATTGTGTAGCAGTCCCTCGACCGTGATGCCCGGGCCTGAAGAAGGATGATCCCTTCGGTTACATACTTGGCCGCATTTTCCAGGAGGTTCATCAGGATCCTGTTAAATCTGGAGGGATCGCCCAAAAGGGTCTCGGGCAATTTCTCATCGGCTGTTAATTCTATTACCACAGGCTTTCCTTCCACCAGCATTTCTGCGAATACAGCAGCCTCCTTTAGCAAAGTGCCCGGGGAAAATGGCACCATCACCTTGTTTTCTGGCGCACCCTTCAGGCGGGAGTAGACCGCGAGCTCATCGGTGATACCCCTTAGTATTTCAGATGCGGACCTGATGTAGGCCACATACTTGCTTTTCCCGGGTGGCAGGGTCGCTTCCTGTAACAAATCTGAAAATCCGATGATGGTCTGCAGCGGCACCCGAATATCATGGCTGACCGCAGCTATTAACCCATCCGGATCCCATGTGCTTTGCGGATTTGTGTGCTTATGTTTTACCGTGTTGCCGGGGACGGGTTTCCAGAGCTGCTCTTCCAGCTGAATCCTGAAATTTGTAAAAGACGATTTAAGCCTTTTCGCTTCTGCAACAGTAAGCTGTTCGAGGGAATACCCCTCCAGCGCCAGTTGAAGATCTTCCAGTTGATCCAGTAAGTCTTTTGATTGTATACCCATCGCAGCGGTTTATCAGATTGGTTTTATCGATGAAATGCATTGTTTGTCTAAAATTCCCGAATTGATCTCCGGAGGACAATTAAATGTTCCCTATCTTTCGAAATTCGTTGTCAAACCCGATTAATTGTAGGTCAAATGAAAACCACCCTGCCTGTTTTATCCTTATTCCTGGTACTTATCTGCCTGATTTCCTGTAAACAAAAAGAGCAATCTATGACCGAATCAAGTCCTGAAGAAGTGGCCCTCGAGTGGCACCGGGAGGTCATGACCGTGGATACCCATGTGGACATCAATGTTCGCAACTTCACAGATAGCGTCAACTATACCCAGCGCCTGAACACCCAGGTCAATCTCCCAAAAATGAATGAAGGCGGGCTGGATGTAGCCTGGTTCATCGTTTATACCGGGCAGGATTCCCTGAATGCCGCCGGGTATGAGAAGGCATCAGCCAATGCAATGGCCAAATTTGAAGCCATCCATAAGCTATGCGAAGAAATTGCCCCCGGGCAAATCGGGCTGGCGATGACAGCAGCCGAAGCACGGGAAATCTATGAATCCGGAAGGAAAGTAGCCATGATTGGGGTGGAGAATGCCTATCCTATGGGGGAAGACCTGTCCAACTTCAAGAAGTATCACGACATGGGGGCCCGTTATGTATCCCTTGCACATAACGGACATAGCCAATTCTCCGACTCAAACACAGGTGAAGCAGACAGCGTTTGGCTGCATAATGGTTTAAGTGATCTAGGCAAAGAAGCTGTAAATGAAATGAATAAAGTAGGTATTATGATAGATATCTCCCACCCTTCAAGGGAGGCGGTCATGGAAATGCTGGAATTGTCCAAAGCCCCAATTATCGCCTCGCATTCCTCTGCCAGGGCGTTGTGCAATCACAGCCGCAACCTGGATAATGAACAGTTGCTCAGGCTAAAGGAAAATGGAGGTGTGGTGCAGACAGTTGCCTTCAGCGCTTATCTGAATACGGAAAAGCACGAGGCCCGGGCCGCGTATATGAAAACCCTGCGGGAGGAAGTGGCGGATTCCCTGGGGGTTTCCTGGTACGACCGGTCTGCCTTCCGCAGCCTGAGTGATGCTGAGCGGGAGGCCTTTATGGAAAACTACTACAAGGTCCTCTCCATTGCGGATGGCCTGGCAGAGAAACGTAACGATGTACCACCGGCAGTTGATGTTGCGGATTTTGTAGACCACATCGATTATTTGGTAGAACTCATTGGCATCGACCATGTCGGGATCAGTTCAGATTTTGACGGAGGCGGTGGGATACAAGGCTGGTCTGATGCCTCCGAAACCCAAAACGTCACCCTGGAATTGGTCAAAAGGGGCTATACCAAAGTGGAAATATCCAAACTATGGGGTGGAAACCTCCTTCGGGTTTTGGATGAAGTGCAGGAGGTAGCCGCAAGCTGGGATCAGGATTGATCGGAGACTAAACGATCCCGGACGTACTCTACCCGGGTCTTGCCGTGCGGCTTTGGCTTGCCCTCATCATCCAGGTTTACCAGGATCAATTGATCCACGGTCGCTATGGTTTCCCGTGTCATTTTATTTCGGGCCTCGCATTTGAGGGTAAGGGAAGTGGAACCAAACCTCACAACTTGGATTCCGATCTCGACGATATCCCCCTGGGTGGCCAAATGCATAAAATTGATCTCTGACATATACTTCAGTACGATCTTCTTATTCTCAAGTTGAATAATGCTGTAAAGCGCCGCCTCCTCAGTGATCCAGGCCAGCAGCCGTCCGCCAAAAAGTGTCCCATTGGCATTGAGATCCTCAGGCTTTATCCATTTCCTGGTATGAAAACGCATAGGAGGAAGAATTTATATCAAAGATACAGGGTTATCCGCTGGCGCGCAGCAAAGAAGCCGCTAGCACCTGCATTATTCTCAAATCCTAAAATTTGTTAAGCATAGAATAAACTTTTGCTAAATAGCCTCCCCCTTTATTCGCTTTCCTGTAATTTTAAATAGACCGTAATAAACAAGCCATGCAGATCGTTGTCAAATTTTTAATTCTTTTAGCCCTGGTGCTGCTGCAGCACCTGATATAGTCTATATACCCTACAGGCAGGCAGGAGGCACAAAGTAGCGCATTAAAAAGTATATTATTACTTGATATACACCGTTTTAATGTTTACAAATTCACGAATGCCTTCAATGGATAGCTCCCGTCCAAGGCCTGAATCCCTCACCCCTCCGAATGGGAGTCTTGGGTCACTCTTCACCAGGGAATTGATAAAAACTGCGCCTTCATCAAACAAATGCACAAGCCGTTCAATTCGAGCCTGATCTTCTGTGAATACAGAAACACCCAGGCCGTACCCGGAGTCCTGGGCGAGTTTCAGACCCTCCTGCTCTGAGGAAAACGTGCATACGGCGAGAAGCGGACCAAAGGTCTCTTCCCTGAAAACAGGCATTTCACAGGTGACCTCGGAGAGGATCGTAGGTTGAAAAAAGGCTCCTTTCCGCTGCCCCCCGCACTCCAGGACCGCTCCCATCTCCAGGGAGGTGCGCATTTGATCCTCCAGCGCTTTTGCCAGGTCCTCACGGGCCATCACGCCAATATAGGTCTGCGGATCCGCAGGATCCCCGCAAATGAGATGACCCACCTGTTCCACTAAGGCAGGCAGGAAATCCCGCGCAATCGCTTCATGTAGCAGCAATCGCTTCCCTGCAATACAGCTTTGACCCGTGTTTTGAAAACGGGCTTCCACACAGGTCTTTAAGGCCTCTTCCATATCTGCATCCGGAAAAACCAACACAGCATTGTTGCCGCCCAGCTCCATTACCGATTTTTTCAGGTATTTCCCGCAAAGGGAGCCAACGGCTGATCCGGCCCCGGTGCTGCCGGTCAGGGTAACTGCCCGCACCTTTGGAGAGGCGATAACGTCTTCGACTTCAGAGGTATCGATAAAAAGCGTTTGGAAAACGCCCTGGGGAAATCCGGCTTCTTCAAACAATGCCTCCATGCGCGCTGCACAAATCCAAACATTCGGGGCGTGTTTCAGGAGGCAGACATTACCCGCGGCCAGGGCAGGGGCTGCAAACCTGAAAACCTGCCAAAAAGGATAATTCCAGGGCATAACGGCCAGCACGGGACCCAGGGGATCGTACCGGACATAGGACCTGGAGGCTTCGGTAGGCACCTCCCTGAGCGACAGGAAGCCTTCGGCCTGCATGGCGTAGAATTGGCATACCCAGGCGCATTTTTCGATCTCAGACAGGGACTGGGAAATGGGTTTCCCGATCTCCTGAGTAATGGTTTCGGCCAACGATTCTTTTTGCTCGATCAGCAATTCTCCAACCTGTCCCAAAAGACGGGTCCGATCCTCAATGGAACATTCCCTCCACTGAAGAAATGCATCATATGCCCCGTCTATCTTTTCGCGCAGGGCATCTCCCGAAAGTGTTGGAAACCTGCGCAATATTTCTCCGGAGAAGGGATTTCTGGATATGCTCATGACCTGCTTTTAAATGGATTTGTGGTATGCTTAAAGATAGGCAATACAACAGGTTTTAGTCCCCCGCTTTGCACCCAGCCCTTTCGACATGTTTTGCCTTGCAGGCCCAGGAACGCTGTTTATAACCCCGTTAACAACTTCTGCATCCCCAGGCTACCGCCGCAGGGGATTTCGGTAATTTTATAGAAACTTTCGTTTATGAGTTCCCGTTCCACCGATCTGATCCGGATCAGGCCGGAGCTTCGCAAAGTCCAGATTGCTGCAGAAGCATCCACCGACGAGTTTTTCCAGAACAACACCCTAAGGCCCGTAATCAAGCTCCAGAATGAGCTCCTGGTGGCGGCTTTTCGGAACTATGTCTTTAAGCACAAAGGGTACTTCTTTGAACTGGGACAGGAGAAAAAGCTGAAGTACATCGAAAATGCCATCCAAAAGGATGTCAAGTTCCGGAATTCCCTGAAGGGCATGATCATAGGCCAGTTTACCCTGGAAGAGTATGAACGCTATATCCAGAGCTCCTCGGCCCTGAACAAAAGGATGATGAACATGGTCATCGAACGGCTGAAGGATCAGCTGCAACTCCTGGAGGCCTCATTGATCCAATAGGGATTCCCCATTCAGGTTGGTAGTCAGGATGTCGCTCATCAGATCGAAATAGGGCCGTATCGCCTGGAAGGAATCGTCGATCGCGGTCATAAATGTGGAGGCCAATACTTCAGAATCCGAAAAAGACCGGGTGAAGATGAATTGCTTTCTTCGGATAAGGTCGATGTCCGGGTGCTCCCGATCAAAACCCTTGGGTGCCGTTTTAACGGCCTCGCCCTGCAAATCTCCCCAGACATCTTTTAGTTCCCTGGACTCAATCACCCTGCGAAAGGGCCCGGCATCCATTTCCAGCTCTTTGCGAATGCGCAACAGGTCCTCTTTCTCAGGAGCCCAGAAGCCACAGGCAATAAAGGATTCCCCCGGGCGGATTCGCAGATAATACCCTCCTCTCCGATCCGCCCCTTCCCGGGAAAACGAAATGGCAAAATGAGGCTTGTAGGGGGTTTTATCTTTGGAAAACCGCAAATCCCTGTAAATCCTGAACATTTTTACGCGATCGATCCGATCATGGACCTCTAGCCTTTGACGCAATCCCTCGGCAAAATCCGAAGCCGTTACACGGGCCTGCTTATAAGCATCCCGGTGGGCATCAAACCACTCGCGACTGTTATTTTGCTTGAGCCCGGCTAAAAATTCCAGTGCCTGTGCTGTAATGATTGGTGCTTCCATGCGACTTTCAATAGGATGAGACGTCTTAAATGCCCTCCGGCGTTGGCTTTAAGCTAAAGTTAACGCTTTTACCGCAGTTCTCCACGCCATATTTGGATACCTTTGAATAGCTTGATTTTGAACCTATGAACAAAGCACAAGTCATTAGCAGCATTGAAAAATGCAAGGCTGAGCCGGCACTTCGGTTTCGCCTCAAACGCCTGACAGAATCCTTTACCGATCATTTGTTCCTGACCCTTTTCGACAGTGAAACCCCGGTAGGGGAACAGCTGGAGGGCCTGGAAGATCAATTTGAAGAACTCCTCCTGCTATGTGGCTGGGAATCAGACCCGCCCTGCAGAAAGCTGTGGAAGTCCTATATGGGAGCGCTCCCAGGGATTTTGCGAAAGCTGAAATTGGATGCGGCGGCCATCGCTGCCTGCGACCCGGCTTCGAATTCCCTGGAAGAGATCTATCTGGCATATCCCGGATTTTACGCAATTGCCATCTATCGGCTGGCGCATGAGCTGTATTTGATAGGGGTGCCAATGGCCCCCAGGCTGATGACTGAATATGCCCATCGCCAAACAGGCGTGGATATCAACCCCGGTGCGACCATTGGGGAATCGTTCTTTATCGATCACGCCACGGGGGTGGTCATTGGGGAGACCACCGTAATTCACAACAACGTACGCATATATCAGGGGGTGACCCTTGGTGCCCTGTATGTGGCCAAGGACCTTCAAAAGGTCAAAAGACACCCGACCATAGAGGATAATGTGACGATTTACGCAAATGCCACCATCCTCGGAGGGGAAACGATCATCGGGGCGAACTCCGTCATTGGGGGAAATGCCTGGCTCACCGCCTCTGTGCCTCCCAATTCAAAGGTTTACCACAATCCGGAAATCCACATCAAAACCAAGGAAAATGTCCTTTGAGATGTTGAGACTGATTGGCAACACCCCCCTGGTTGCATCTAAAAGCCTTTTGGTAAAGCCTGGGGTTACCCTGTATTTCAAGCTGGAAGGACAGAATCCCGGGGGCAGCGTCAAAGACCGGCCAGCTTTAAATATGATCCGCGCCGCCCTGGAGCGGGGCACCATTGCCAAAGGGAGTCGCCTGATCGAGGCCACCAGCGGCAATACGGGGATCGCCCTGGCCATGATTGCACGCCTTTACGATCTGGAAATAGAACTGGTCATGCCAGAGAATGCCACAAGGGAACGCGTGCAGACGATGAGGGCTTATGGCGCCCGTGTGACCCTGACCCCGGCAGATAAGGGCATTGAAGGCTCACGCGACTATGCCGAGGAAATGGTGCGTGAACGGGGAGACATCATGCTGGATCAATTTTCAAACCCGGACAACTGGAAAGCGCATTACAAAACGACAGGCCCGGAAATCTGGAAAGACACCGGCGGCACGGTAACACATTTTGTGTCCTCCATGGGAACCACAGGAACCATCATGGGTACCTCCACCTATCTTAAAGAACAAAACCCGGAAATTCAGATCATTGGAGTGCAGCCAGACGGTGAATCCAGGATCCCGGGCATCCGCAAATGGCCCAAAGCATACCTTCCCAAGATTTTTGATCCGGACCGCGTAGATCGCATTTTGGAGGTAAGCGAGACGGAGGCGCGAAAGACGGCTCGCGAGCTGGCAGGACGTGAAGGCATCTTTGCAGGGATGAGCAGTGGTGGGGCCACAGCGGCAGCCCTGCGACTGGCTAAAGAGCTCAGGGAAGGGGTGATCGTTTCGATTGTTTGTGACCGGGGAGACCGGTACCTCTCCTCAGACTTGTTTGAATAAAAAAGCGCCCACTTGGGGCGCTTTGAATTCACTTCCGGTCCCTATTAAGCAAGGGCCCCTTCAGCCTTTTTCTCCGTGGTTTGCGTCCAGGCGTTGAGCATCCAGCTGATCTTTTCGAGTTCCCTTATATAGGCGCCAATCAGGTCCAGG
>CBFCWO010000048.1:0-21648 GCA_965601625.1 uncultured Flavobacteriaceae bacterium
CGCCAGGATTGTTTTTTTGCACATAGGTCTATTCATCATATTGTTGTTTTTATCCCAATTCAACCGCTACCTCATAGCTTCCCGCGGGCAATACCGGGATGCGATTGGATTCCATGGCTTCGCCATTCACCATAAGCTTTTTCACCCCCTTGCTGACCCCGTGAGGATTGGTCACCTTAATTCGGTAATGGGCCCCCCGGAATTTACGGGTCACCGAATACCCCTTCCAGTCTCCTGGAATGCATGGGTCTATAAGCAGCCCGTCATAGGTTGGTCGAACTCCCAGGATATACTGGGTGATGGCGTAGTAGTTCCATGCCGCAGTACCGGTCAGCCAGGAATTCTTGGCTTCTCCCGGTTTTGCAGCATCCTTTCCGGCGATCATCTGTGAATAGACATAGGGTTCGGTTTTATGCAATTCACTGAGGTCTTCCAGGTAGGCCGGACAGATTTTTTTGTAGTACTCCCATGCCTGGTCCCCCCTGCCCAGGACGGTTTCTCCAATCATGATCCAGGGGTTGTTGTGGCAGAAGATCCCGGCGTTTTCCTTATACCCCTTTGGATAGGTTGAGATCTCCCCGTATTCGATATAGTATCGGGTGAAGGGCGGATGATTCAGGACGATCCCAAATTCGCAGTCCAGATGTTCATTTACCGCATCCAGGGCCTGCTCCACCATCCCTTCTTCCAGCCCGATGCCCGCCATGGTACACCATCCGTTTGATTCGATAAAGATCTTCCCTTCCTCATTCTCATCGCTTCCGACTTTGTTGCCGAAGTAGTCATAGGCCCTCAGGAACCACGCCCCATCCCATCCATGGGTCTTGATAGAGGCCTCCATCCGTTCAATATGGGTCCTGGCACGTATGGCTTCCTCTTCTTTCCCCAAAATCCGGCACAGGGCTTCATACTCGCGGCCATACACCACGAACAATCCGGCGATCATCAGGGATTCAGCCTTTGACCCTGTGGTCTTGTTCTCCGTGGTCTGGAAGGATTCGTCCGGGTCTTCTGAGAAGCAATTCAGGTTCAGGCAGTCGTTCCAGTCTGCCCGGCCGATCAGGGGAAGCCCGTGCGGCCCCAGGTTTTCCACCACAAAATTAAAAGAGATGGTCAGGTGTTCGAACATGGTTTTGGCCAGGGCGGGGTCGTTGTCAAACGGCACCATTTCCTCAAGTATGGTGAAGTCCCCGGTTTCCTTCAGGTAGGCCGTGGTCCCGAGGATAAGCCACATCGGGTCGTCATTGAAGCCACTGCCGATGTCGTTGTTGCCGCGTTTGGTCAAGGGCTGGTACTGGTGGTAGCAGCTGCCGTCCGGAAACTGGGTGGAGGCAATGTCTATGATCCGCTGTCTGGCCCGTTCCGGAATCTGGTGGACAAATCCGATCAGGTCCTGGTTGGAATCCCGGAACCCCATCCCGCGTCCGATCCCACTCTCAAAAAAGGAAGCCGAACGGGAGAAGCAAAAGGTGATCATGCACTGGTACTGGTTCCAGATGTTGACCATTCGGTCGAGCTTTTCATCCCCGGAGTCAAGGCTGTAAATACCCAACAGGCCTTCCCAGTACTTTTTTAGGGCCGCAAAGGCCGCATCTACCTTCTCACTTGAATCCAGGGATGCGATGATTTCCAGGGCCCCGGTTTTATTGATGACCCCTTTGGACTCCCATTTGTCTTCTTCTGCATTTTCTGCGTAGCCCAGCACAAAAACGAAATCCCTGGATTCCCCGGGCTCAAGTTCAACCTCTATATAGTGGGAGGCAATGGGGGACCAACCGTGGGCCACGCTTCCCCTGGCCTGTCCTTCCACAACCGCCTGAGGGGCTTCAAAACCATTGTACAGGCCCATAAAGGATTCCCGATCGGTATCAAAGCCATGAATTTCAGAATTCACGGAATAAAAGGCGTAGTGGTTCCTCCGTTCTTTGTATTCCGTCTTGTGGTACAGGGTAGAACCGCTGATCTCCACTTCCCCCGTCGAAAAGTTCCGCTGGAAGTTTTCCATGTCCGCGGCCGCATTCCACAAAGCCCATTCGACAAATGAAAAAAGCTTTAGTTTTTTGGTGCCCTGGGTCGTATTGCTGAGGGTGAGCTTTTGTACTTCTGCATGGGTCTTTAAGGGGACAAAGAAGAGCACCTCTGCCGCAATACCATCCTTCTCCCCTCGTATCCGGGTGTAGTTCATCCCATGCCTGCACTCATAATGATCCAGTGGGGTTTTACAGGGCTTCCAGCCGGGAGCCCAGATCGTATCTCCATCCCTTAAATAGAAATAGCGTCCCCCGCTATCCATGGGAACGTTGTTATAGCGGTATCTGGTCAGCCTTCGGAACTTGGCATCCTTGTAGAACGTATAGCCGCCTGCCGTATTTGAGATCAGGGAGAAGAAGTCCTCGCTTCCCAGGTAATTGATCCAGGGCCAGGGGGTAATGGGATCTGTAATTACATATTCCCTGTTCTGATCGTCAAAATATCCAAATTTCATAATATGCTATGTTATGTGTTCCACTTTGGGCCATCCTCAGGAAGGCATGGCCAGGTCTTTTTCCCTTCGCCTGTTCAGCTCCGCCGTAATGGCGTCCATTTTGTGCTGGTTCAATGGGTATAGCAGCATAATGGCTGCCGCGATTCCCGCAATGATGGCCGGGATCCAGCTCATCAGCATGATGATCCCCGGAATGGCACCCTCAATGGCCGTCTGGTCCTGACCGCTGTAATGGAAGGCTGCCAGGACGGCCCCGATAACCACCCCTGCCAGTCCCCCTCCGAATTTGGTGGCAAAAGAACCTGCGGAATACACCAGCCCGGTGGCCCGTCTCCCGTTCCTGAACTCGGAATAATCGGCGGCATCTCCCAGCATGGCAAAGAACAGGGTGGGAAAAACGGCGGCTGCCAGTTCGGAGGTGATGCCCAGAATGAAGATTCCGGAGGTGTTGTCCGGCCCACAGAATACGAGCAGGGCATTCACCGCCCCGGAAAAGAGCAGGGCGTAAATAAAGAGGCGTTTTTTTCCAATGCGCTTGCTTATCGGCGCGGTGGCCATCGCCCCGGCGATGGAGGCGAACATCAGGGCGACCAGATAGGAGGCCGACAACAACTGATCGTGCAGGTAGTGGGTGAAGTAGATCACGGTGATGCCCTGCTTGATGGAGTTGTACACGTTAAAAAACAACCCGATGATCAGCAGCACCAACCAGGGCCTGTTCCGAATCAGATCCCCAAAATCCTTTTTCAGGTTGCTCTGCTGCGCTTTTGGGGGCTGAACCCGTTCCCTGGTGCTCAGGAAGGTGAGGATCATAAAAAAGGCGAGGAACACAGACATGAGGTAAATGGCATTGCTATACCCCTTTTTTTGGTTGATCAATGAAATATCCGCGGCGGTAAGACCGGCCTCTCCTTCGACCAAAAAGGCATAGGTTTGGTCGGCCTTCATTCCAAAGCTCACACTCCGGGTGGCCGCTTCGCCGGAGCCTTCCAGGGCAAAAGTGGCGATCCCGTCCTCCGTTTTGATATTGGCATTTTCCACGTCGGATGTGGAGAGCACGGTTACCTTATAGGTTTCCTCCCCTAGCGGGCTGACGGAAATCCGGGGATCCACATTCCCGTAGTAGGCCACCAGAAACAGCATGGCTCCCTGCACCAGCATGCCTCCCGCAAAGGCGCCAACCATCCGATAGGACCCCAGGCTGGTACGTTCCTTGTCATCTCCGGTCATCACGCCCATCAGTGCCCCGTATGGAATGTTGTTGGCCGTATACAGGAGGGTGAAGAGGATATAGGTGGTATAGGCATAGATGATCTTGCCGGTGCTCCCCAGGTCCGGGGTGGTAAACAAAAGGGACAAAGTAACGGCCAGGGGAATGGCGGTCCACAGGATCCAGGGCCTGAACTTCCCGTATTTGGAGGTAGTGCGGTCACCCACAATGCCCATCAGCACATCACTGATCCCGTCACTGGAGCGTGCGATCAGCATCAGTAAGCCCACAGAAGCGGGGCTTAAGCCATAAACATCGGTATAGAATACAAAGAGAAAGGTGGCTACGCCCCGCCAGGCTATATTGGCCGCCCCGTCCCCAAGGGCATACCCAATCTTTTCCCTGACGGATAGCCTGTTGTTGGTTTTCAGATTCATCAGCTTGCCGGAATTTGGCCTTTGGGGGATCCGGATGGTTTGGTTGTTCCCCTGCAATATCTTAATAATACCTCAATATTAAAATCGGTTGTGATGGGATTTTTCTGGAAGTGCGGCATGAAACGGAGGGAAATGTCCGGGGGAGGAGCACGAATGTGTCCTGTTTTGATCCGAAGACAGGACTGGGCATCGGCAGATCCTACCGAAAAGGGACCGGGTTGGGATAAAAAAGCCCACCTTCCGGAATCAGATGAGGTGCTTCTCCGGGAGGTAGGCGTTCCATTTTTTCCATCCTGAGGTCAGAACATCAGGTTGGAGTAGATCATATGCTTGAGGTCCTTGGGAAGGGAATCCCTGATGTCTTCCAGTTCACCCAGGGAAACGTGCTTGCGCAGGAAGGTGAAAGTGAGCTGAATGTATTTTTCAGCCAGGTCTTCCTCATATCCAAAGTCATTGACCGCAGCAACACCATCGTGTTCCTTAACGAGCTCGATAAATTCTTCCATATGCTTCATCCGTGCAGGTCTGCGCCGGGTGGTCCATCCGTTTACATAGACCGCTTTAAGGAACATCGGGAACTGGGCGATAAGCTGCAGGGACTCGGCAAAAGGGATAATATCCCTCAGGGCGTGCAGGGTTGAGGTAAGTACTCTGCCGGCTTTATCCTGGTCCTCGCCAAAGCCCATGTGTTTCGTATAATCTTTCAGGAAGGCATGGCCCTCATTTGCGTATTGATTAAAATTTAGTGACATAGTAATACCTTTTTGGGTTCACTCTTAAAGGTGCTACTTTTTTGGATCAGGGGAAATGACTTATGTCAATTGGGAATCATTTTAAGGTGCTGATAACCGGCCATACGGGGATTATCTGCATTGAAGGGCCAGGTTTACCATGTCTGAGAAGGACCGTTCCCGCTCGGATGCAGGGGTACGCTGCTCCCTGGGCAGGGAATCCGAGATGGTAAGGATGGAAAGTGCGGCCACCCCGTACCGGGCTGCAATGGAATACAGGCCGGCCGTTTCCATCTCCACGCAAAGCACGCCGTGATCAACCCAGGGGCTGTATGCGTTTTCCCTTGCAGGATAGAAGGAATCCGTGGTCAGGATATTTCCGGCCTTGTAGGCCAGTTTGAGCTTTGCCGCTCCTTCCATGGCTTTGCTCAGCAGCCCGAAATCGGCGGTTGGGGCAAGATCTCCGTAAGAAAATACCTCCTGGTTGACCCCGGAGGTCGTGGAGGCCGACAGTGCAATAATGAGGTCCCTGAGATTTAGATCTTTTTGCAGGGCTCCGGCCGTGCCCACCCGAATGATCTTTTTTACCCCGTATTCCTTTATCAATTCGGTGTAGTAGATCAGGGCAGACGGGATTCCCATGCCGCTGCCCTGTACGGATACCCGTTTCCCCTCATAGGTACCCGTAAACCCCAGCATTCCGCGGATGCGATTGTAGCAGTGCACTTCTTCCAGGAAGGTTTCGGCAATCCAGGCCGCCCGCAGGGGGTCCCCGGGCATCAAAACAAAATCAGCGATCTCACCAGGCCTGGCGGCTATGTGTAAACTCATGCGGTTTCTTTGTTTTCTCCCCTTGCGATAGCCGGGCCTGAGGAGGTGCCGATTCGGGAGGCTCCTGCTTCCAGGAATTTCAGGGCTGTTTGGTAATCCCGGATCCCTCCGGAGGCTTTAACCTGCACCGTGTCCCCCACGGTCTTTTTCATCAGCTTTACGTCTGAAAGGGTAGCTCCGCCAGTCCCAAAACCAGTCGAGGTTTTCACGAAGTCCCATCCCGCTTTACGTGCCAGCTCGCAGGCCAGTACCTTTTCACCTTCTTCCAGGTAGCAGGTCTCCAGGATCAGTTTCAGTACATTGTCAGGGGCAATAGCCCTGAGCCGTTTTAATTCCTCAGCCATGTTTTCAAGTTTGCCGGACTTCAGCCATCCAAGGTTCACCACAATGTCCAGTTCATCGGCCCCGGATTGCAAATAGGCCGTAGCTTCGCAGCATTTGGCTTCAGTAGAGGCATTCCCGTGGGGAAAACCAACTACTGCAGCCAATCGGACCCCGCTATCCGATACCATTTCCCGGGCAATTCCCAGGCGCGAACCCGGGACGCAGACGGCCTTGAAATCAAAATCAAGGGCTTCCTGGCACAGGGTGTGGATGTCAGTCAGGGATGCAGCCGGGTGGAGCTGGGTGTGGTCTATATACCGGGCTATGGCCATGGCGCTACAGGGCGTTTGCTCTGAACTAAAGATATGAATTATTAGCTGATTCAGCAGAGAGGGAGCCGGCAGGTGAACTGACGGATGTCATAGCGGATTCCGGGCGACCGGCCTACCTTTAAGTAATCTATAAGCCTTGTTCCAGCATGAAAACAATCCTGATACCCACCGATTTTTCAGATAATGCCTGGCATGCCATTTCATATGCCATGAACTTCTTCAAAGATCAGAAGTGTACCTTCTATTTCCTCCATACCTATTCACCGGCCTTTTACCGAATGGATTATGTAGTGGGAGGACCCAGCTTCAGCGCGATTCCCGATGTGGGGGTGGATATATCCCTCATGGGCCTGGAAAAGACTGTCGAAGATGTCAAAAAAGCCTACGACAACCCCAATCATTCCTATGAAGTCGTTTCCTCCTTCAATACCCTGACGGACGAAATAAAGGAACTGGTGGACAAAAAGGATATTGATCTCGTGGTCATGGGCACCCAGGGCGCAAGCGGGGCCAAAGAGGTGTTTTTGGGGTCGAATACGGTCTTCACCATCCGAAAGGCGGCAGCACCCATTATGGCCATTCCTGAAAAAGTGAAATACCACCCGGTTCGCAACATTCTCTTTCCCAGTGATTACCTCACCAGGTACAAGCCGGAAGATTTGCAGCCCATCCTGGAAATGGCCAGGATACACCAGGCCCGTTTTACCCTCTTGCACGTCAATGAGGAGGAAGGTCTAAGCGCCGCCCAGAAGGACCACAAGGCACATCTGGAAAGGCATCTTGAAGAACTGGAGTACGAAACCGTGGAACTCGACGGGCAGCTTATGCCCGATGCCGTGTTGCGCTATATAGAGGAACATCCGGTTGATCTGCTGGTCATGATGAACCGCAGGCATTCCTTCTTTGAAAGGCTGTTGCTCCGCCAGAATATCGACCAGATCGGTTTCCATGTTCAGATACCTTTCGCAGTCATACCGGATACCGCCGAAACCAATGAATAAAATGCCCCATGAAAACGATCCTGATACCTACTGATTTCTCGAAAAATGCCTGGAACGCCCTCTTCACGGCCCTGAAGCTTTTCTATGACCAGCAGTGTCAATTCCTGCTGCTCCACACCTATGAACTGGATCTTGGCAGCGTGGTAGGGGATCAGGGACAACAATCACTGGATGACATCTTTCAGTCCCTGGATGAAGATTCCAGGGCAAAGATGAAAGAGATCGTGGATTACCTAAAAACACACCACGACAATCCGAGGCATGCCTTCCGGACCTTGGTGAAAGCAGGGGACCTCCTTGTGGAGGTGCGAAGATGTATAAAAAAGCATCCTGTGGATATGATCGTTATGGGGACACAGGGAGCTACCGGGGCTGACCGCATCCTGCTGGGAAGCAACACGGTCCACCTGCTAAAGCATATCCAGAACAAACCAATCCTGACGGTGCCTGAAGCCTTTGATCTTCAGCGGCTGAAACATGTCGTTTTTCCCACGGACTACATGCATTATTACGAGCCTTTCGAACTGCAGCCGTTGATCGACCTGGTAGGGGAATGGAAAGCTACCCTGCATCTGGTCTATGCAGCACGGGAGTTCAAATTGAATCCCACCCAGGAATCCAACCGGAGCTTGCTGGAAACCCGTCTGGCGGGCCTGGATGTGCGCTGGACTGAGGTCCCATTGAACAAACGCGTCTCTGACACCATCCTGGGATACAGCGATTCCATTAGGGCAGACCTTATAGCCCTTATGCAGCATAAACACAGTTTCCTGGAAAACCTTACACGAGAAAAAGTGGCCAGGCGAATCGCATTTGACTCGCATGTACCACTTTTGATTCTGCCTCAGTTCCTGTAAACCTCCTAGAAGAACATGGTTTGAAGATTGCGCTCGTTAAAGCTTAACAGCGGGAGGCGGTTCCTGGATGCCATTTTTTTCACCATATCCTGACGGAAGAGGCTTTTTGCCGCTCCTTTCTGGATCCTTTCCAGCATGGCAATCATGCCTGCATGACTCTTTTCTGAATAATCTTCAAGGGAGTGGATGATATTGTCGGACTCCAGAACCTCAAAATGGATCTTGTCGTAATCCACCTTTTGCTTCACCATTTCTTCGAACCATTCCATCTGGTCTTTGCCGGCATGCGCTTTATCCTTGGTCACGTGGACAACCCGGATATGGGCATCCCAGAATTTGGCCATTTCAACGACCTTCTCCAGGGCCCTGAGATCCTCTACCTCAAAGTCCGTGGCATAGACCAGATCGGTCAGTCTTTCAAACTGATGATCTGCGGGAACCGTAAGTACCGGACAGGGGGCTTTGTCGATAAGTTTTTTAGCAGTACTACCCATTACCAGCCCTTTCAGGGCGCCTTCCCCTTTCATTCCCACGACGATCATGCGTGCATGCCAATCCGTTGCCTTGGAAATAATTCCTGAGAGTACGGACATGTTTTCCACCGGCTCGAACATTACTTGTTCCGGGTGGACCGCGTCGGCAGCGATATAGGTTTCATAGAAATCAGAAAGTTTCTCTCGCTCGTGTTCAATGGCGTCTTTCCGCAGATCAGGGAAAGGAGCATGTAGTTGGGTGCCGAGGACCGTTGGCAGATCATATACATGGGTTAATACCAGTCTCATCCCGAGCATTCTACTCAGGTCATGGGCATATCTGAGTGCACTTACAGAAGCCATGGAATAATCGGTAGCGTACAGGATTGATTTCATTGCAATGGGTTTTATAGGAGTTTATTTATTGGTTTAAAGGTACTTCGCAGCTTTGGGCAGTGAAATGATTTGTGTCAGTCCCGATGCCCTGAGCAAAAGAATTTGAACAGGTTATTTAACCCACAATTAAAGTAGCTGAAAGTGGCTATTCCTGGGGGAAACCCATACTTTTGCAGGGAGTATTTTGAAGGTAAAAACATGAATAAAGCCATTTACATCGCCACCATTGAGGCCAATAGCGGGAAATCCCTGGTAACCCTCGGACTGATGCATCTTTTGTTGGGCAAAATGGCCCGGGTAGGGTATTTCAGGCCTATAATCAACGACTACCCCGAAGGAGAAAAGGACAACCACATCGAAACCGTCCTGACCTATTTTGAGATCCCCATGGAATATGAGGAAGCCTATGCCTGTACCCGGAGCGAGGTGGTCCTGAAAAACAGTCGGAATCAGGAGGATGAGGTACTGGATGCCATCATAAGCAAATACAAGGCCATTGAGAGCCGGTTTGACTTTGTTTTGGTGGAGGGTACCGATTTTGAAGGGGAAGGGGTGATCATAGAGTGGGATTTCAATGTGCTCATCGCCAAAAACCTGGGGATCCCGACCCTGATTATCTCCACCGGCCAGGGCAAGTCGATGAAGGAGTTTGTAAACTCAATCGTCCTTGCTTTCGATTCATTTTCGGATCACGGGGTACAGGTGCTCATGGTAGTGGCTAATAAGGTACAGGAAGAAAACAGGGAAGAGGTGCTCGACAAACTCGGGAATGCCTTGCCCGAACAGGTGCTCCTTGGCGCGATTCCCATAAATACGAATCTGGCGAAGCCCAGTATCAGGGAAATCGTGGACGCTGTTCAGGGAAAGGTCCTCTTTGGAGCGGAGCATTTGGATAATCAGGCCGGACATTTTGGGGTAGGCGCCATGCAATTGCGCAATTACCTGGGGCATATGGGGCAGGATGCCCTGGTCATTACCCCGGGGGATCGTGCGGACATCATCCTGGGAGCACTGCAAGCGAACATTTCGAACAATTATCCCTCTGTTTCCGGGATTGTCTTATCCGGCGGACTGATCCCGGAGGACACTATCATCCGCCTGATCGAAGGACTATCCGAGGTAGTTCCGATTATTTCGGCTCAGGGCGGGACCTATTCGGTCACCAACCGCATTGGAGCGGTCCGGCCGCGGATTTATCCTGAAAACCATCAGAAGATCCGTTATTCCATCAAGGATTTTTCCAGGTTTGTCCCTGAGAATGCCCTGGCAGAACGCCTGGTAACATTTAAGGCCGAGGGGATCACCCCCAGGATGTTTCAGTTCAACCTGCTTAAACAAGCCCGCTCCAACCGAAAGCGCATTGTAATGCCTGAAGGTATGGATGAACGGATCCTCAGGGCAAGTCGGGACCTGGTCAACGCTTCGGTGGTGGATATCACCCTGCTGGGCAACAGGGATGAGATTCAGCAGAAGGTCCAGCTTTTGGGCCTGGATTTTGATTTGGATAAGGTAGAGATCATTGATCCGCGGAATTCCCAGGATTTTGAGGACTATGCAAATACGCTTTATGAGTTGCGCAAGCACAAGAACATGGATCCTGCCACGGCACGTGACCTGATGGAGGACGTCGCGTATTATGGTACCATGATGGTCTATAAAGGGCATGCAGACGGGATGGTTTCGGGGGCTACCCATACCACCCAGCATACCATCCGCCCGGCCCTGCAATTCGTCAAGACCAAACCTGAAGTCTCCCTGGTGTCTTCTGTCTTTTTTATGCTCCTTGAAAACCGTGTGGTCGTCTTCGGGGATTGCGCCATAAATCCGAATCCCAGTGCAGAGCAACTTGCGGAAATTGCGATCTCTTCTGCGGATACGACCATGGCCTTTGGCCTGGAGGCCCGGATAGCCATGCTTTCTTATTCTTCCGGGAGTTCCGGCCAGGGGGCGGATGTGGACCGCGTCCGGGAAGCGACCCGCCTGGTCCGGGAGAAACGTCCGGACCTCAAGGTGGAGGGCCCCATCCAGTATGATGCAGCCGTTGATGCCAAGGTGGGCAAGAGCAAGCTCCCGGAGTCCGAAGTTGCCGGCCGCGCCACGGTTTTTGTATTCCCGGACCTGAACACGGGAAACAATACCTACAAGGCCGTACAACGGGAGACCGGCGCCCTGGCCATAGGACCCGTCTTGCAGGGATTGAACAAACCTGTAAACGATCTCAGCCGGGGATGCACGGAGGATGATGTTTTCAATACCGTGATCATTACGGCCATTCAGGCACAAGACCAGTAATCCGAACCATGAGCAAAAAAGCACAACACAGGATACTCGTATTGAATTCCGGGAGTTCTTCCCTGAAGTTTCAGCTCATTGAAATGCCGGGGGAGGAAATCCGCTGCCATGGGATGGCAGAACGCCTGGGTTCCGGGAAAGCCCGGCTGAAGGTGCGATCGAAACAGGAAGAAACGGATGAAAAGCTGGGGGATGTTACCCATAAAGGGGCTCTGGAACGGATCGCACAACTATTGGGTGAACCCCGTTTTGGAAATATTGGCCGGGATTTTGAGCTCGATGCGGTCGGGCATCGCGTGGTGCATGGAGGAGAGCGGTTTTCCGCAACGACCATCGTGGATGCTGCCGTAAAGGAACAGATCCGGGAACTTTCCCATCTGGCACCCCTGCACAACCCGCACAACCTGGAAGGGATCCTGCTCGCAGAAACCTTGTTTCCGGGGGCGGTACAGGTGGCGGTCTTTGACACCGCGTTCCACCGCACCATGCCCCTGAAGGCCCGCAAATATGCCATACCCAATATGCTCTACGACAAACACGGGATACAGGTCTACGGCTTTCACGGTACGAGCCATGCATATGTCTATAAGGAAGTCGCTCCTAATCTGCCAAAGGGTGCCCGGGTGGTAAGCCTGCATCTGGGCAATGGATGCAGTGCAACGGCCATAAGGGATGGAAAAAGCCTGGATCACAGCCTTGGGTTTACCCCGTCCAACGGACTAATCATGGGTTCCCGAAGCGGGGATGTGGATCATGGGATTATTTTTCACCTGGTCACGGAACTCGGGTATTCCCTGGAAGCCGTCAATACCTTGCTGACCCGGGAGAGCGGTCTTTTGGGCCTTACCGGATATACGGATTTTCGGGATGTTCAGGCGGGAGCGGCCCGGGGGGAGGAAGCCTGCCTGCTCGCCATGGACATGGTCGCCTACCGGATCCGAAAATACATAGGGGCCTATGCCGCAGTCATGAACGGTCTGGATGCCCTGATCTTCACAGCTGGAATAGGGGAGCATTCCCCCCTGTTGCGTCAAATGGCCTGTGAAGGGATGGATTTCCTGGGCATTCACCTGGATACCCGGCGAAATGAACAACACGCAGCAGGGGCACAACCCATTCACGCTGCAGGTGCCAAGGTTCAGATATGGGTGGTTCCCACGGATGAGGAGCTCGAAATTGCCCGGCAGTCCTACCAGGTAATCACCGCTAAGTCCTGATATTGCCCGGGGAGGCGGCTACCATTTTTTGGCATAGCTGAAGACCATCAGCTTGAATTTGCGGAAGTCTTCCGTGAAAACTTCCATCTTTTCGTCAAGTTGACGGTGTTGGTGCCGATAGGCATGATCTGCGATGCCCTCCGTGCCTTTCTCGATCTCGCTGAGCAGCCGTTCGTGCTCCATGATCTCATCGTTCAGGTACTCATAGAGCATTTCGTGCAGCCGATCCAGGTTTCTGAGCATTTCGGCATAATCGGCACCTTCAGGCACCCCTTGTTGCTGCCGTTCCAGAAGGGAGGCAAAAAACTTTGATTCGTCTTTCCAGAAGGCGATGGTTTCAAGCCATTTCTGACTTTCATAATGCAGTCCTTCCAAACTCTGTGGCAGGAGATAGTCGGTGGTGGAAGCCAATTTTTTTGTTGTCATTTTTCAAGTTCATTTAAGATTTGTACAATCGGTCTTTCAGGGAATCACGGAGGAGCTCCCGCGCCCTGTCCAGCATGGTCTCTACATGGTCCGTGGTCATTCCTTTGATCCTTGCAATCTCACCTGCGGGAAAGAGCTGTTCGGTAGCCAGTTCAAATACAGAGCGCATTGTAGGTGGCAGCCTGAAAAGCATGGCATCGAGATGGTGCTGGGTCCTGCCCACACCTTCCCGTGAATCCATCATTGCCATCAGGTCCTCATGGGCATCGTCCAGATAAATATTCTTTAGCAGGTATTGATGGTCCTTATAGGAGATATCGTCCAGATCGGTCATCAGGATCAGGTCCCCATCCCCGTCTGTGCTGAAGTCCTCTTTCATTTTGTCGAGTTCCGCTTTGGAATAATCGTCGATGTTGTCGTAGAAATAAGACTCAAATTCTTCTTCTACTTCCAGGTTTTCAAGGATCCGTACAGCCCGCTGAAAGAGCCAGCTGTGGAAATCATCCGGGTTCCCCACTTCCTCCAGGTGGTCGTTAACCTCGATGATCAGTTGATCATACAGGTCTTCCGGACGGTATTTGTTATGAGGGATCATGCCTTTGCTTATGGCGATGCGCAGACCCCGGGTAAGATATCGCTTGAGATCCGGGAGCAGTTTAATCAGCAATTCGTTGAAGGCCTTCCCCTTGTCTTCTTTTTTGAGCCTTAACAGAGTCTGATAATTCTCGTTGACAAACCGATGGAATTGGGCCTGTCGTTGATCGTAGTGTTGGGTATTTTCCATGACGCCTTCCTTTTGTGGGTTCTATCCCAAGATCTCAATTCTTTAGTCGGAAAAAAATGATCTATATCAGTCGGGCCATACCATAGTTCGGAATCTATCTCCCCGGGATCTACAGCGGCGCTTCGGGATGCGCAGCAGTAAAATTATTAGATGAAATACAGGCCGAAATGATCCAAATCATTTCGGTTGCCCCACTTGAATGGTAGATTTGATACTCAAAGGATGTAAAGGTCCGAAATCATAAGAAAAGGAATAATAAACTAAAAACCTGTAGCTATGAGAACTGATAGTGGAACTGTATTGCTCGCAGTACTTACCGGAGCAGCGCTAGGCGCCGGGATGGGAGTGCTTTATGCCCCTGACAAGGGATCCAATACACGTAGAAGGATTAAGAAAAGAGTAGAGGAAACCGGTAGTGATCTGGCCGAGCGTCTGACACATGCCAAGGATGAACTTACCCGTTCTGCCAAGGAGAAAAGAGAAGAATTTGAACACAAATTGGAAGACACCCTAAGCCATATGAGCTATAAGGCTGATGATATCATCGTTGGTCTGGAGCACAAACTGGAAGAACTTCGCAAAAAGAATGCACAACTCCAGAAATAGGTATTATGGCTGCCCCTGTGCTTAAAGAACCAGTACTGAAAGCTGTGGGAGAGGTTCAATCCTATGTGGAATCCAGTACGGATTACCTCCGTCTGCAAACGTTCAAAACGCTCATGCGCCTGCTTACTTCCTTGGCGAAGTCTGCGGCAGTGGGCGTTTTGATCGTTCTTTCGCTCTTGTTCCTTTCTGTAGCCCTTTCCCTTGCCCTGGGAGCCTGGCTGGAAGACTATGCCCTGGCTTTCCTGTATGTCGGTGGGGGTTACCTGCTGGCCGGCGGGATTGCTTATCTGCTGCGCCGGCGCATAGAAACGCGGATCCTCAGATCCTTTTCAGATTTGTATTATACCCATTGAACTCAAAGGCATGGAACGATCTTTTTCGTCATTCGAGGAAATAGACACCCAATTGGAAATCCTGCGGGTGCAAAGGCAGATAAGTGTGGAAAGGCTGCGTTTACAACTCAGGGACAGCCCTCGACAGATGCTAAGGGAAGGATGGCAAAAAAGCCTTCGTCCAGCCCTTCAAAACATGGCTATTGACTGGATGCTGAGCCAGCTTCGCGATTTGAGAAGGAAACTGCGTCCTGAACTACCCCCGTACTACTAACCGAAGGTTGCGATATGCTCCAGTTTTTTTGGGTCCGCAATGATGATCCTTCGCGACTTGCCCATGCGGATAATCCCTTCCTGTTTCAGGTCGGATAAGGTCCGTATTGCGGTTTCCGTAGCGGTACCTACCATGCCGGCAAGGTCTTCCCTGGGAATATCGATTCCCTCATGGGATTCGTTCTGGATCAACCCCCGCTGCTGCAGTTTGAGCAACGCTCCTGCCAACCGCTGGCGGACCGGGCTGTAGGCCAGATTGACCAGTTGCTGTTGTGCATCGATGAGGTCGGAAGAGATCAGCTCCATGAATTTGCTGGATACTTCGCGGTTTTCCTCCAAAAGGTGCATAAAGTCCATTTTTGGAATGCTGTAGATCTCCGAGAGTTCGGTAGCCATAGCGGATTCCAGATAGGTGCCTTTGGGGTTGATCAGCGATAATTGCCCAAGAAAATCACCTTCCTTAAACATTCCGGTAACCAACTCCTTGCCTCCTTCCGTGGATTTGTAGGTCTTGATCAGCCCACTCCTGACATAATACAAATGATGGGCGGCATCCCCCTCCATGAAAAGCAGGTCCTTTGGCGCGTAATGCTTTGAATGATAAGAGCGCTCGATATGTTCAGCATCCAGGTAGGAAGCGGCTTGTGCAATAAATTCATTTATGCCGCGGATATCCCTGCTGAATTCCTTTTGCAGGAAATCGTGTTTTTTTAGCCGTGTCTTGATCGCTTCCAGCAATTCGTGTTCCTCGAAAGGCTTGGTCAGATAGTCATCGGCGCCCAGGTTCATCCCCTTTCGGACGTCCGATTTGTCTGCTTTGGCACTTAGGAAAATAAAGGGTATGCCAGCCATGCTTTCGTCCTCCAGCAGGGCTTCCAGGACTTGATACCCGTCCATTTCGGGCATCATGATGTCGCAAATGATGAGGTCCGGATTGAAGTCCCGGGCTTTTTGGATCCCGGACCTTCCTTCCGGGCTGGTAACTACCTGGTAATTGGATAATTCCAGCAGATCCGCGGTGTTTTCCCGAACGTCTTCATTGTCTTCAATGATTAGGATTTTTCTCATGGCCTTACGGATTTAGGGTTCTGGGAAGCCTCATGCGAAACGTGCTGCCCTTGTTTAAGTCGCTACTGAATGAGATGTCCCCACCCATCAGCTCCACATAGTGTTTAACGATGTGGAGGCCGAGCCCTGTACCAGGGATGTTCAATGCGTTGCGGGCACGGAAAAACCGGCTGAAGAGTTGTTCCTGTTCTTCCTTTGGGATTCCAATCCCTTCGTCCTTAATGGCAATTTCGAGCCAATCACCCTGGGTGCGGATGTGTATTAGAATGGCGCTGTTTTCCGGGGAATACTTGATCGCGTTTGAAAGCAAATTCACCAGGGCGTTTCGCACCAATTTCGAATCCAGGAGTACCTCGAGGGTGGCGGTTTCAAAGTCCTCTGTAAAGTGCTGGCCTACCTTGAGGTTGCTCTCCAATTCTTCCAGTACGGTACGAATCAGTTTGAGGGCATCGAAGTGCTCTGGATGGCACCTGATCTTTCCTTCTTCCAGTTTGCTGAGCGAGAGGAAATCATCCAGGATCACCACGAGGTTCCTTACGTTATTCTTGATTTGCTTCAAATACCGAAGGCGTTTTTGCTCCTTTCCGGCTTCATTCTGTTTGCCGATGAGAATGGCAGAAGAATGGATGGCACTCAGAGGGGTCCTGAATTCATGAGAAGCCATGGAAATAAACCGGGACTTGAGATCATTGATCTCCTGTTCGATCCGCAGTGCCCTGAGCAGGTCCTCTTCGGCTTTCTTCTGCTCTGTGACATTGCTGAGCACCAGCAACGCCCAACCGGAGGCCTCGCTGATTTGCAGGGGCGTGGAATTCACTGAATAAGTATGGTCCCGGTGCTGAAGCTCAAAGGACAGGTGCTGGCCCCGTAAGGTTTCTTTGATCCGGGATTCCAGATCTTTCCTCCGGCCCATGATCATTCCCGGAATTTGCAGGATATGTTGATGATAAAAATCCCACCTGCTCAGGCCCATCCTGTCCAGTTCCTCTCCTTCCAGGTGTACAAACCGGCAATCCCTGTCGAAAACCATGATGACCCCCTTTGGAAAATTATTTGCAATTGCCCCAAAAAGTGCCTGGTTTGCCAATGCGCGCTCCTCAGCTCTTTGTGTGGTCTGAATTTGTTGTTGCAGGTTCCTGTTGGACTGCAGGAGCTTTTGCAGTGTGGATTCCACTTCGAGGGTACGCGCTGCAACATCCTTTTCCAGGTTTCTGGCTTGTGCCTGAAGTTGACGGTTGGTTTCCTCCAGCCGATACCGGGTCTGATATCGTTCAATGGCCAGTCCTGTAAGCTGCATGGCATCCTGCAGAAGGTCCAGGATACCATTTTTCGGGATTCCGGCCTTTTGGCTGAAGAAGGTACAGGTGCCCAGGACGGTTTTTTCCGAAGAGAGGATCGGGTAGGACCAACAACTTTGAATTCCCTCTTTCTTCATTGCTTTCAGGAAATCTCCGGGAACGCGTTCCGAAGAGATGTCTTCAATAAAGCTGGCTTCCCGGGTCTTGACAGCTTCAGCACATGGGCACTGGCTTTCATCAGTGATATGGATGCGTTCTAATTTCAACTGCAGGGTTTCCGGCATTTGGAAATTCGCCAGGCTTTCAAGTACTTGTTTCTCTGAACTCCAGAGCGCGAGTTGTATCCACAGGTGGGGCAGCTGCTCGCCCAGGAAACGCACTATGGACGCTGAGATCTCTTCCAGGGGATGATCCTGGGAAATCGCCTCCAGGATCTTACGGGTATGGTCTTTGCGTTCCCCTTCGAAAATGAGGTCACTGATATCATTCTGAACCCCTATAAAATGCGTCACCGTTTCATGCTGATCGGTAATGGGCGTAATGGTGAGTTCATTCCAGAAAAGCGAGCCGTCCTTCCTGTAATTTCTTAGGACAACCCGGGACCCCTGACCCTTTTTAAGGGCGTTGCGTATGATGGCCACCTTCTCCGGATCCGTTTTTGCCCCCTGCAGGAAACGGCAGTTCCTGCCCAGGACCTCTTCCCTTTGGTACTGGGTGATTTTTGTAAAGGCCTTGTTACAGTAAATTACAGGGAGATCCGGAAGCCTGGCGTCCGCAATCAAAATACCGTTCCCCGCCGTCTCGAGGGCTCTGTTGCGAAGATCGAGCACTTGCTGGGTGGATTTGGCCCGGGTTATATCCCTCGCTACGGCCAGAACCCGATTGGGGTCCATACAAACATAACGGAGTTCAAATGCCTGCCTTCCGATCGTTGTCATTGTACTAATCTCCAACTCCTTCGCTTCACCTGTTGTACAGGAATCCTGGATTTTTCGAAGCATTTCAGTTCCTATTTCCTCGGGAAACACTTCTGTTACCAGCCCTCCAGTGATCCTATCGCCCTTAAAGAAATCCGTTGTGGAAATGGCATCCTGGACCCCCAGGATACGGCCCGCTCTGTCGTGCAGGAGGATCACATCGGGGATGGCTTCCAGAATAGCCTTTTTGGTAGACTCGCTTTTGCGCAACTTGTCTTCAACAACTTTCTGGTCTGAAATGTCCACCCCGGAACAGACCAGCCCCACATTCTGTCCTGCCGAGTCTTTCAAAAGGGCATTTCTCCACCGGATCAGCCGCTTCTGGCCCTTTGCAGTGCTGAGGTAGCTTTCGAAGTACGATGAAAGCGTACTGGAGCCTTTGATGGTGCGCCGGAACAGGACCTGTAATTTTTTGCGCTCTTCCGGTTCGCCCAAAAAGGAAAGCCAGTTCTGGCCTACCAGATCTTCACGGGTGTAGCCCAGGGTTTTGCACACTTTTTCATTGACCAGGGCTATGCGAAAATCCGGGTTGAGCACCACAAACAGGGACGCAGCCGAATCCAGGTAGTGACGCAGGCGGTGCTGTTCATGCTGCAGGGCCTTTTTATCCGCCACCCGTTCGCTGACATCCCGTACAATGGTCAGCACCATATGTGCATTCATCGGGACAATTCTGGCCTCGTAATGCTTCGGATCCTTATCGTCCAGATGAAATTCCAAATACTGCGCTTTCCCCTCCTGCTTGATTTTTTGGATGGCCTCCCTGAAGAGATCCTGAACAGGGGAGGGGAGGATTTCGGCCATATTTCGGCCTTTGATTTTGGTCTCCTCCGGGAGCAGCCCCTTGCTGATGGAGGGATAGTAATCCAGAAAATTCCCATGAAAGTCCTGAATAAAAATGGTGTCAGGGATGGCCTCGAGCAGCGCATTTGTCTTGATCTTTTCCGCCTTCCACAAGCCCAGGGAGTCCAGATCAGCGGATCTTTTCCGAGGCTTAAGCAGCAACACCCAGGAATTCCCTTCTCTGCTGGGATAGGACTCAATTTCAAGTTCAATGCCTTTAATACCGCCTTTGATCCCTGTGCTGGCAAAGCTTCCCCGGTTTAAGGCGTTCCTGGAAAAGCCATTGTCCAAATAGTTGTCTATGCCAGTTCCAATAACCGGGACCTCCTGCTCCCCTAGGAGTGAGGTAGACGCTGGGTTTGCAGCTGTGATCTCCAGATTTGCATTCAATACCAGGACCGCCTCCCTGCTGCGTTCAAAAAGGATGTTCAGGAACTCTGTATTTGCAATAGTGCTGCTCATAGGCCAATCTGTCAACCGCAGTCCACATGGCTGTCCTGGCTTCTCCAAATGGAATATCCAATTATTCCTTTGCAAAAGGATGTGCCATCTCCGTGAAGTATTGATAACATGAAGCTTCCGCGGGATCCGGAGATTCTATTATAAAGGTACTAGGGATGCCCGGCCTGTTTTATGACATTGATCATGCGGAGCGGGCGTGTATCGCCCTACTTTTAAAGTTGCAAAAAGCAGGATTCATGAAAACAGGCTTGGTGTTATCCGGAGGTGGGTACAGGGGCATAGCTCACATTGGTGTTTTAAAGGCGCTTGAAGAGGCTGATATCGTACCCGATGTCATTGCAGGCACCAGTGCAGGGGCAGCAATTGGCGCACTCTATGCCCAGGGTATCCCGACAGGGAAGATGCTTTCCTTTATCAAGACCCTGGAGTTGCTCAGTTTTGGGAATTTGGCCTTTGGTAAACCCGGGTGGGTGGATCCGGATAATTTTCACGATGCCTTCAGCGAGTTGTTGCCCGAAGATGACTTTGGGGCACTCCGCATCCCGATGAAAGTGACCGCCACCAATATCCTGACCGGAAAACTGAAGGTATTCGAACAGGGCCCCCTTATCCGACCTTTACTGGCATCGGCAGCCTTCCCCGGTGTTTTTGCCCCTGTGGAAATCGGGGAAGGGTACTATGTGGATGGCGGGGTGCTTAACAACTTCCCGGTAGATCTATTGCGTGATGAGACCGATTATCTGATCGGGGTTTACGTCAATCCTTTCGAGCAGATTGACCGGAAGGCAGTCCGTCACTCTGTTCATGTCCTGGAACGGGTTTTAAAGATTAAGACGGCTACGGACTCCATTAGAAAATTCGAACTTTGTGATTTGTTGATATACCCACGGGAGTTGCGAAAGTATAATACCTTTCTCGAAAAGCAGCTGGACGCCATTTTCCAGCTTGGATATGAGGAAGCCTGCCGGCAAATAGAAGCCGCTTCGGGGTTGATCCCAGGTTCAGGCAAGACATAAGAAACCCCGCATTGCAGCACCTATGGACATTGAGTAATATGCATTGCGGGGTCCTTTGAATCGAAGAGGTGTTTTAGCCTACTTCAATTATTTTTGGAGGCCTTTTTTTGGCTTCTTCTTTTTTCAAGAGCCTGAAGCTTAGGATACCGTCCTCATACTTCGCTTTGATTTCTTCTTCCTTAACGGTTTCAGGAAGCATCATCGATCTTTCAAAAGAGGTGTAATTGAATTCCCTACGGGTGAACTCATCTTCTTTTTCCTCTTTGGAACGTTTTTTTTCAGCGGAGATATTCAGGCATCCGTCTTCAATGGTCACATTGAAATCTTTTTTGGCAAACCCTGGAGCAGCTAATTCAACTTCGAAATGATCTTCGGTTTCTTTAATGTTCATGGCCGGTTCAACGGTTTTTCCATTCCAGAAATCCACATTCATCATTCCTGTCTTCCACATACGGTCGTCAAAAAAGTTGTCCAAATCAAAGAAGTCCTGACTAATAAGGCTTCCAAAAGGTCTCCTTTTAAATTTCACTAAAGTCATAAGGCATGGAATTTTGAGGTTAAACAATCCGTTTATTTACCGCGAATTTACTTGCTTGGGTATCCGTTTGAAATGATCCAGATCAGTACGAAGGCCATTTTATGGCTTTTTACTTATTCAAAGAAATTCATGCCCCTTCTTTTAACCTTTGGTAATTTTTACGAACTTGCGCACCCTTTGCGGGATATTAGCTCAGTTGGTTTAGAGCGCTGCCTTGACAGGGCAGAGGTCACCGGTTCGAATCCAGTATATCCCACATCAAGCAGAAAACCCCGCAACGGAAGTTGCGGGGTTTTTGCGTTTCTGGGGAGAAAGCCAAGCTCGCTTGAGCTTTCGGGCAGGAAACGCAAAAAACAACAATCCGGCCATGCCGGATTGGGTTTTCTATTTGCAGGAGCGGGAAGCCCTGGATCACGCCGAAGGCGTAATCCAGTGAAAT
>CBFCWO010000049.1:0-20839 GCA_965601625.1 uncultured Flavobacteriaceae bacterium
CGATCTCATTCGAGAGCACTTCTACAGTCCTCAATACAGCTCCTCGGGTTTCGTTGTCGACAATGTTGTCAAAGACAGTGTCACCTTTTGAGCAGGAAAAAACTGCAAGAGAGGCTGCAATGGCGATCAGAAATTTGTTTGTTTGCAATTTCATTATTCTAGTTTAATTAGTTGGTCGCAATGGGACTATGGATTTCTCCCAGCAGTTAATGACTAAATCTTCTGCTGGATAGAATGACTGGCTTTTGAAAATCAAAAGCCAGTCATGTGATTCATCATTGCTTTGTCAGACGGATTTCAGAAGTAACAGGCCCACCACCACAGTCACTACGGACATTATCCGTAAATACAATGGTAAAGACACTGTCATCCAGATCCGGGAAGGAATAAGTTCCTGGATCTACGCCGTCCTGCGGTGGTCCTATCGCCAATCCGGGCCCACCTGTACAGGCAAGGCCTCCAGCCTGGTCACCACCAGGGATGATATTACCGCAAACAAAGTCGAAGTTGAATTCCCTTGTTCCCTGACCTATATCAACATAATAGGTGGCTGCGAAAATACGCTGCGTCGATGTTTCTCCCAGGGTAAGTTCGACCTCTGTTTCAACGAATACAGGGTCCCCGAAAACGCCAGGAGTAATGGTCTCGATCGTGTAAGTTCCCACAAATAACTCTTCTCCAACCGGACACACCACGGTTGGTGTATACAGAAATGGTGAACTAAAGAAAGATCCCGTCAATGTTCCTGTATTGTCATCAAAAGAGAATCGTTGTCCTGTGGAAAGTACAAGCTCGAAGCGAATTTCAAACTGGTCACCTCCTAACAGATCAGCCTCATTGACTCCTGTGAATGTCAGCATTTCTGCCAGAGACACTTCGTAAAGGAACCTGGGTAAACCAAATTCCCCAGTTTCAAATTCAGAGGAATTCACTGTCTCGAAGAGAGCCTCGGGGACATCGCCATCGGCCTCTCCATCTTCTACCGTATTGTCACGGAACCCGATATAGACTTCCACGAATTCGGCTAATTGGCCGTTTTCCTGATCCTGTACCTCCAGGACAGCGGAAAAACCTGCATCCGCTACTCCAATGGGAAGTTCGTTCGAGATCAGTTCTACGGTACGGAGGGCTGCTCCGCGCGTTTCATTATCTACGATCTGTTCGAATACCGTGTCCCCGTCCTTACATCCAAAAAGGAGTGCCAGGGAGAATATTGCGAAAAGACCTAATTTATATACTTTTCTCATCTAACTCCTTTTATAGATTAATAACAAGTTGGGCATCCGCCTGGGTTCCAGAATACCTCAGTAGTCAGTGATGTACGCTGCTCAAGGCCAGGATTGGTGATCACCTCGTTCTGCGGCAACAGGAAGCTCGACGGGAATGGACCCGGACTTGGTTCCCAGTTGGGCAGCAGAGTGTTCGGGAAGCCCGTGAGGCGATAGTACGTCCAGGCTTCAGTGGAACCTCCATAGAGCGTTATGAAATATTGCTCAGCAAAGGTGTTGTCAGCATCCGCATCATAAGCAGCATCTACTGCATCCAGATAGGCAGTCACATCAGCCTCTGTGGGGGCAAGGTCAGTACTAGCATTAGCATCTAGAGAACCAAAAGTCTGTACCGTGGCAATTGATTTTACCAATCCAGCCCGCATAAAAGTCTTACGCGCCGCATCTGATTCGGCAAGATAACCTCTCCAGAAGTCCACGTAGGAGGACATAATGATGGGCTCGATTCCTGCTCCGGCACCACCAAGGCCAAGGCCAACATTGCCAAAGGTGTTGTCGTCAAAACGACCCCCTGCTGGGTAAACACCAACGGCAGCCCTTGTAAAGTTATCGGGAGGAGTACCCTCATCATTCCCGTGAGAACGTCCCCAGTACCCGTTCGGTACGGAGCAGTAGGTGAATCCACCATCCACATAGTGCTGTGGTGGCTGAGCCAGGGAACAAGCTAAGGTTTCCTCATCCGGCGGAGCATCTGCACCCGGAGTAGTGCTTGACTGACGGTAAAAATAGTACCGAATCCTTGGGTCGTTGTTGTTCAGCATGGTTTCCATGATCCAGTTAGACTGGTAGATGTTCGCCCCTGATGGGGTGTAATCCGCCGCAAAATCAGGATGACGATTATCAGGTTGCAGCTCACTGGTTCCATATTGCAGGAAGAAATCATCTTCCGCTTCTTGAATGAAATTGCCACCGGCAATCACCTGGGCAAAGGCTGCCCGGTTGTCTGTAGTATAATAACCTTTCAGACGGATGGTGTTGATCAATTTAACCCATTTAGTGGTGTCTTCATCGTAGAAGATGTCCGTGGCACCGAAGGGATTTGGATCTCCAGCCAGCAAGGCTTCTGCTTCATCAAGAAGATTGAATGCTTCATTGTAAACCGATTCTCCGCTATCCAACACAGGTGCCGGGAATTCAGCCGGGTTCCCTGCCTGGCTAAAGGCAGCTTCACCGATAAAGTCCACCAGCAGCATCAGTTGGTGTGCGTACAATGTTTTGGCTACACCAATGTGGAAGGAAAGATCGGTATCCGGATCTTCATTCAGGGCTTCCAGGTTCTGGATGTTAGTCAACATACCTACCGAAACACCATCTCCTACACCATTTCCACCACTACTATAGGTCCTGGCCCAAACCCCGTTGAGGGTAGAACCTGGGTAGTTGTTGAAGTAATCCCTACCGAACATATAATCGATACGGACCAATTCAGCAGAAAGGTCACTCATTACCTGCATGTTGGTTCCGTATGCCAACTGGATGGCATTCAGCAGCAGGTTAGGGTCCGCCTGATCGGATGCCAGGGCGTTAGGACTCGTTCTCAAGTCCAGGTCTGTCGTCTCACAGGAATTAAGCAAAGCTCCTGTGATAAAGACAATCGTAATATATTTTATAAAACTTTTCATAATTACTATATCATTAACAATTTTTATTAGAAGGACGCTTTGATACTAACTCCATATCGACGCGAACTCGGACCGTTGATAAAGTCGAATCCTCGTCCGTTACCAATACCTACACCCTGTACGTTGGGGTCAAAATTTGCCCCGGCTGGCATGTTGTAGGCATCGTACCACAGGTTGAAACCTTGAGCGGTGATGCTCAGGGAACCGAATGGCGTCTTATCCAGGAACTTGCTTGGGAAAGTATATCCCAGTGAAAGTTCTTGCAGGCGGATTACAGAAGCATCGTAGATACGAGTTTCTGTAGGCCCGAACAGCAAGTTGCTGAAGAAGTAGGTTGAGTTGTTGATCTGCTTGTTGTTAGGCTCTCCAGTGGTTTGATTCACTCCTGGGAGTACATATGTATTTAAACGATCAGCAGTTTCAACAATCAGACCACGACCTAGCAGTACGGCAACCGTACTGGAAAGCATGTCTCCTCCGCTCACGTGGTTGATCTGGAAGTTCAGGTTCCAGTTTTTGTACCTGAGCGTGTTGATGAAGTTCATCACGTAATCAGGAACCGCATCCCCGACGATTGGCACGTTTCCATTTGCGTCTTGTTCTGCAACTACGTAGTTACCACCGTCGTTGACCAGGAAGTTCCCGTTTTCGTCCCGTGCGATGGCCGTACCTACTATGGTACCCAGGGACTCTCCTTCGATAGCTGCATTCGAGCCTCGGAAAAGACCACCACCTTCGGCCAAACTACCGGCGTAAGCGATGAAGTCCTGCTCCTGCTCGGTAACTGTTTCACGGTTGGTGAAGAAGTTCACCCGGGAGTTCCAGGAGAAGTTCTCGCTTCGGAAAATATCAATTCCAAGATCCGCTTCCCATCCTTTGTTCTGGATCTCACCGATGTTACTCTGCGTAAAGCTGAATCCGGTAGAGGGAGAAAGTGGCTCTGTTACGATAAGGTCATTGGTAACCCTGTTGAAGTATGTGGCTTCGAACTGGAGTCTGGCGTCAAAGAACCGGGCTTCAAGTCCGACTTCATACTCTTCGAGAAGCTCAGGCTTCAGGTCTGGGTTCGCCCGGAAGTTATCCACCTGGTTAACCGTCATAGGTGCTCCGGCGAAAGGATCGGTAAAACGCTGTGTGTTTTGCTCGATCACGTTCACTGTAGGATATCCCGTAGGGAAGGTTGCTGAAGTACCGTAGCTGGCGCGCAGCTTGAGGTAGTTCATGCGGATCGCATCATTCCAGGTTCCGTCAAACGCGTTGATCGGGAGGAAGGAAACGCTCACCCCAGGATAGGTCCTGTTGTTGTTCTCAGACGAAAGGTTGGAAACCCAGTCAGAACGTGCAGAAAGGTTAACGAAGAGGAAATCCGCATAATCCAGCGTCGCCTGCCCCAGCAGACCTACAATGTTCCGCTTTTGAGAGAACTGTATAGGCGTTTGGTTTTCGTAGTTAAAGTGGCGCTTCACTCCAAATACAATCTGCCCGGTACTGTTTACCCCGGATTGATCAAAGAAATCCTGACGGGCGTTGGCACCAACCGTAAAGGTCAGACCCAGTCGCTCAGTGATGTCGTAGTTTCCGTTGATAGAGAAGAAGTGATCCCAGATCGTGTTGTTGTTGTCATACGTCTGATAGAATCCGAAGATGGCCTGGTTGAATTCAACCCCACCTTTGTTGGATCCGTTGATGTTCCGCTCGTTGTAGAAATCAAGACCTGTTCTCCAGGTCATATTCAAATTCTCATTGATATCGTAGCCCAGTTGTGCCGTCCAGTTGATACGGTTGGTCAGCTGGCGATACGTAACGTTCTTCGCAGTCCATCGCGGGTTGATGATATCGTTACCATTCCGGTAGTAGACACTGGAACCGTCGATTGGGTTTTCGAATGGAAGCCCCATCAGGTCCACAGAACGCGGTGTAAACAGAACGTTACCATATACGGAAAGACCGTCTGTTCCGTTACCCCTTGAGGAGGCAATCGGTGGCGTGCGGTAATCCGTACGAGAGTAGTTGGCAGTCGCCTGAACCGTAAACTTGTTGCTCAGTTGAGAGCGTCCCCCGATGGAGATGTTAAAACGATTCAGGGAGTTGCCGGGTGTAAATCCTTTGTCATCCAGGTAACCAACGTTTACGTTAAAGCTGGTCTTTCCATCCTGGGTAGTTCCAGCTGCATTGATGTTTGTGTTGGAAACGAATCCAGGGCGGAAGAAATTATCCACGGATTCGTAAGGCCTCCATGGGTAACGCGCCCCCTGCAGCTCCGGGAAGGCATCTCTGGTCTTCTGTACAGAAGTCGTAGAGTAAGGGTGCTCAAGAGTTCCGTTGTCATCGATGGCAGACTGGTTGCCCCATCCTGCAACACCATCACGGTTGAAGCTCGGCCCCCAGTTGGAGAAGAACCACCCGAAAGACTGGTCGAAACCGTTACCGTATTCGTTTTGATAATCCGGTATGGAAGCCATCTCATTGGTGAAGAAAGATTGCTGAACGGTGATTTCCGTCTTCTTGGCACCTTCTCCGCCTGCTCCGGCTTTTGTGGTGATCAGGATGACCCCGTTCTTACCGAGTGTACCGTAAAGCGTGGCAGCCGCCAGACCTTTCAATACCTCAACACTTTCGATATTGTTCGGATCCAAATCCAGGAAACGGGAAGAACCGGTGTTTCCTGTGAGGAAGCTTCCTGGGCTGTTGGTATCATTTGCAAATGGAACCCCGTCCACAACGAAGAGCGCCTGGTTACTTCCGCTGAAGGAACTCAGACCCCGAACCGTTACGTTGGTACCGGAACCGGACATACCTCCTGCTGCAACAACCTGCACCCCGGAGGCCTTACCGGCAAGTACCCGGGCGACATCTCCTTCTGCTCGTTGCTCAAGTGCATCAGCACCTACAGAAGAAACGGCGTATCCCAGGGCTTTCTTTTCCCTCTTGATACCTTGGGCTGTTACCACTACTTCTTCCAGGGCCTGTGCATCCTCGACCATTTGGACATTGATTACATCACCTGCACCGACATTCCTTCGTTCGTCCCTCTGCCCGATGTACGAGAAGAGGAGTACCTGACCAGGGCTTGCCTGAATCGAGTAGTTACCGTCGAAGTCGGATTGGGTACCTGTAGTGGTGCCCTCAACAACAATGTTAACTCCAGGCAAAGGGAGGCCATCCTGATCGGTGACCGTACCTGAAATCGTCTTTTCTTGTGCAAAGGAAATCTGCACAATAAACGCCAGTAACAGCGTCAAGATTCCATTCAATTTTGTTTTCATTGTTTAATTATTTGAATTAGCTAAATGCGAAAATCTTAATTTCATGTTAATAATCCAAACTTATTTTAATAAAACTTTAAGCGGGGTGGTGTTAATTAAGGTTCTCTGACTACGCCCTCGAAATATTATCAATTTCTTAATATCGCCTATCTCGGTTTGCAGATATCTAATTATCAGACCTCCGGCTGCACTTGCCGAATTAATTAGGGTTGCGATTGGACCCGGATTCAATTCAGGCAGAGTACGGAATTCAAAGAAGAAAAATTGTGGGCTTTGCTAAATTGAACAGTCTTCCCTTTTAAACTCTTAAGTATAATATATATATAAGGTATAATTCCGGTACTTTTTAAGAGTTAGCACAACGGCCTGGGCCTATGATGGGACTTACCATTTTCGTATTCATTTTAGAGGCTAGCTTCATTGAAAATCACTTGAGAAGATTCTGAAATATGACCGGTTTTGCAATTGTGGTGAAGTTGTACAAGGACGCGATCCGAAATGGTGCTAAACCGCCCCGGGGAAATTCGCAAAAATTTAAGCAGGCTGGATTTGAATTGTAGTGAAATATTGCTACATTTGCCGACCCTTAAACAGGGCTTTATTTTTTATTTGACAGTTTATGCCAACAATTTCACAATTAGTACGAAAAGGAAGGGCCTCCATTACCAAGAAGAGTAAATCGGCTGCTTTGGATTCGTGTCCTCAAAGAAGGGGAGTGTGTACAAGGGTGTATACCACTACGCCTAAAAAGCCTAATTCCGCCATGCGGAAGGTGGCCCGTGTACGACTCACCAACGGGAAAGAGGTGAATGCCTACATCCCGGGAGAAGGACATAACCTCCAGGAGCACTCGATAGTATTGGTACGAGGCGGAAGGGTGAAAGATTTGCCGGGTGTACGTTATCACATCGTCCGTGGGGCGCTCGATACGGCCGGAGTGGCCGGAAGGACGCAGCGCAGGTCCAAGTATGGAGCAAAACGCCCGAAAAAATAATTTCACGAGTTAAGCAGTAGCAATGAGAAAAAGACAGGCAAAAAGACGTCCCCTGTTGCCAGATCCCAGGTATAACGACCAGCTGGTAACGCGTTTTGTGAACATGATGATGTGGGATGGCAAAAAATCAGTGGCATTCAAAATTTTCTACGATGCCCTGGATGTTGTAGAGCAGAAGAAAACAGATGAGGAAAAAAGTGCACTGGAACTTTGGAAGGATGCACTTTCCAATGTAATGCCACACGTAGAGGTGCGCAGCCGACGCGTTGGAGGTGCCACTTTTCAGATCCCCAGGCAGATCCGTCCGGATCGCAAGATCTCCACGGCCATGAAATGGCTGATCACCTTCGCTCGTAAGCGAAACGAAAAATCCATGGCTCAGAAACTGGCCGCTGAAATCCTGGCTGCTGCAAAGGAGGAAGGCGCTGCGGTTAAAAAACGGGTCGATACGCATAAAATGGCGGAGGCCAACAAAGCATTTTCTCACTTCAGATTCTAGCAGAAATGGCGAGAGATTTATCATATACAAGAAATATAGGGATTGCCGCGCATATCGATGCGGGAAAGACGACCACAACGGAACGTATCCTGTTTTACACAGGGGTAAGTCACAAGATTGGCGAAGTTCACGACGGTGCGGCCACCATGGACTGGATGGAGCAGGAGCAGGAGCGTGGAATTACCATTACCTCGGCCGCCACTACGTGTACCTGGCAGTTTCCCCTGGACAACGGTCAGGCTACTCCGGAGACCAAGCCCTATCACTTCAATATTATAGACACCCCCGGCCACGTGGATTTCACCGTGGAGGTAAATCGTTCCCTCCGTGTTCTGGACGGACTGGTCTTCCTTTTTAGTGCCGTTGACGGTGTGGAGCCGCAGTCTGAGACCAACTGGCGTCTGGCGGACAACTACAAGGTCCCTCGTATGGGATTTGTGAACAAGATGGACCGTCAGGGTTCCAACTTCCTGGCTGTGTGCCAGCAAGTTCGGGATATGCTGAAGTCCAATGCCGTTCCCATCGTTCTTCCGATTGGGGATGAGGCTGATTTTAAAGGGGTTGTCGACCTGGTCAAGAACCGGGCGATCATCTGGCATGAGCAGGATATGGGGTCCACCTTTGATGTAGTGGACATCCCGGAGGAGATGAAGGAAGAGGTGCACCAGTACCGGGCGGAGCTTATCGAGGCGGTTGCAGAGTACGACGATACCCTGATGGAGAAATTCTTCGAGGATGAGGATTCCATCACAGAGGACGAAGTGCATGCTGCGCTTCGGGCTGCTGTAATGGATATGAGCATCATCCCGATGGTATGTGGTTCTGCCTTTAAAAATAAAGGAGTACAGTTCCTTTTGGACTGTGTATGCCGCTACCTGCCTTCACCCATGGACAAGGATGCGATTGAAGGTATAAACCCCGACACAGAAGAGCCGGTTCGCCGGAAGCCCGATCCCAAGGAGCCGTTTGCGGCCCTTGCTTTTAAGATTGCCACAGACCCCTTTGTGGGACGTTTGGCTTTCTTCCGTTGCTATTCCGGGAAACTGGATGCAGGGTCCTACGTCCTGAACAACCGTTCCGGAAACAAGGAGCGGATTTCCAGGATCTACCAGATGCACTCCAATAAGCAGAATGCGATTGAATCCATTTCTGCAGGGGACATCGGAGCAGCTGTGGGATTCAAGGACATCAAGACGGGGGATACCCTCTCCGATGAAAAGAACCCCATCGTGCTGGAAAGCATGGACTTCCCTGATCCGGTGATCGGTATTGCCGTTGAGCCCAAGACCAAGGCCGATGTCGATAAATTGGGCATTGCACTGGCCAAACTGGCTGAAGAGGACCCAACCTTCCAGGTCAAGACCGATGAAGCCAGCGGGCAGACCATCATCTCCGGAATGGGAGAGCTTCACCTGGACATTATCGTGGACCGCCTCAGACGCGAGTTCAAGGTGGAAGTCAACCAGGGACAACCGCAGGTGGAATACAAAGAAGCGATCACAGCCGCGCACAATCACAGGGAAGTTTACAAGAAACAGACCGGTGGTCGTGGTAAGTTCGCCGACATCATCTTTACGATGGAACCTGCCGGGGAAGAAGGTGCCCAGGGACTTGAGTTCGTCAATGTGATCAAGGGGGGTAACATCCCTAAAGAATACATCCCTTCTGTAGAGAAAGGATTTAAGGAAGCCATGAAGAACGGTCCACTCGCAGGATTTGAAATGGACAGCCTTAAGGTAACCCTGAAAGACGGATCGTTCCACCCGGTGGATTCCGATTCCCTTTCCTTTGAACTGGCAGCGAAGATCGGTTATAAGTCAGCCGCCAGCAATTGCCGTCCTGTGCTTATGGAACCCATCATGAAATTAGAGGTACTGACCCCTGAGGAAAACATGGGTGATATCGTCGGAGACCTTAACCGCCGGCGCGGACAGGTCAATGATATGTCCGACAGGGCAGGTTCTAAAGTGATCAAGGCGGATGTGCCGCTATCTGAAATGTTCGGTTATGTGACTTCGCTGCGTACCCTTTCATCCGGACGTGCGACCTCAACTATGGAATTTTCGCACTATGCAGAAACTCCGGCGAACATTGCAGAGGAAGTAATAAAAGCAACTAAAGGCGTAACCGCTTAATTCGAATTTGGAATGAGTCAGAAAATCAGAATAAAGCTCAAGTCGTACGACCATAACCTGGTGGATAAGTCTGCCGAGAAGATTGTAAAAACGGTTAAGACAACCGGAGCGGTGGTTACAGGGCCCATCCCTTTGCCCACGCACAAGAAGATCTTTACGGTTTTGCGTTCACCACACGTGAACAAAAAGTCTCGCGAGCAATTCCAGTTAAGCTCCTATAAGCGGTTGCTGGATATTTACAGTTCCTCCTCCAAAACCATTGATGCCCTGATGAAGCTAGAGCTTCCCAGCGGCGTGGAGGTCGAAATTAAGGTCTGATAAGGCCCATGGGAGGGCGGAATGCCTTTCCTGACATGTCCGGAGCTACGTGCGAAGGAAAAACGGAAACAAAAATACATTCGGGGTCGAATTATTTTTGGCCCTGTTTTTTTGTCGGAAAATTGAGAAGTAAAATAGAATAATAAAGAAATGAGACAGGAGATTCGGTTTTGAGGCGATTGCAAAAGCGCTTCTTTAAAAATCTAAAATCTCTCCTCAGCAGTTAAATTTAAATGTAAACTAGTATGTCTGGGTTAATCGGAAAAAAAGTAGGCATGACCAGCATCTTTGACGAGAATGGGAAGAATATCCCATGTACCGTCATCGAGGCAGGGCCATGTGTCGTTACCCAAGTCAGAACCGAAGAGGTTGACGGGTACAGTGCCCTTCAGCTCGGTTTCGATGACAAGGCAGAAAAGCGTGCCAACAAGGCTGAGAAAGGCCATTTTAAAAAGGCAGGCGCTTCTCCAAAGAAAAGAGTCGTCGAGTTCCGGGATTTTGAAGGAGAGTATAATCTGGGAGACACCATTGGGGTGGATCTCTTCCAGGAAGGTGAATTTGTGGATGTGGTGGGAACCTCCAAAGGAAAGGGATTCCAGGGGGTTGTCAAGCGCCACGGTTTCGGGGGTGTCGGACAGGCAACCCACGGACAGCACAACCGCCTGAGAGCTCCCGGGTCCATCGGAGCGGCTTCCTATCCTGCCCGTGTTTTCAAGGGCATGAAAATGGCAGGGCAAATGGGTTCCGAACGCGTAACGGTTCAAAACCTGCGCGTGCTTAAGGTGGTGCCTGAAAAGAACCTGCTCGTGGTTAAGGGATGTGTTCCCGGTCACAAGAACTCCTATATAACAATTGAGAAGTAATGAAGGTAGCAGTATTAGATATTAAAGGCAAAGACACCGGTCGGAAAGTGGAACTTTCGGATGATGTCTTCAAAATAGAACCCAACGAACACGCTATCTACCTGGATGTGAAGCAGTATCTGGCACATCAGCGCCAGGGAACCCATAAATCCAAGGAACGGAGCGAGATTGTCGGAAGTACCCGCAAGATCAAGAAGCAGAAAGGTACAGGTACTGCACGTGCGGGCAGCATCAAGTCTCCCATCTTTCGGGGCGGGGGGAGAATCTTCGGACCACGGCCCAAGGATTACACCCAGAAACTCAATAAAAACGTCAAGCGACTGGCCCGGAAATCGGCGCTCAGCATGAAGTCTAAAGACAACGCTATCATGGTGTTGGAAGACTTCAATTTCGAGCAGCCACGGACCAGGGAATTCAAGGAAGTTTTGAAGGCGCTTGGGCTTGAGAACAAAAAGTCCCTCATAGTGTTGGGCGGTACAAATAATAACGTATATTTGTCGTCGCGCAATTTGACAGGATCTGAAGTTATAACCAATTCAGAATTAAGCACTTACAAAATAATGAACGCCCATAACGTGGTGTTTTGCGAAGGTGCTCTGGAGGGAATTGAATCCAACCTTAAGAAATAGGAAATCATGAGTGTGTTGATAAAACCAATCATTACCGAGAAAATGACCTCTGATAGTGAGTTGTACAACCGCTATGGTTTTGTGGTTAACCCGTCCGCTAACAAGTTGCAGATCAAGGAGGCCGTAGAAGCCACTTATGGGGTTTCTGTTACCGCGGTGCGCACCATGAATTATCGTCCTGACCGGAGGACCCGATACACCAAAACGGGTATACAACACGGAAAGACGAATGCCTACAAGAAGGCTATCGTGGATGTTGAGGATGGAGATGTAATTGATTTTTACAGTAATCTATAAAGACACGGCATGTCAGTTAGAAAGTTAAAACCGATCACGCCAGGACAGCGCTTTAAGGTCGTCAATGGTTTCGATGCCATCACGACGGACCAGCCTGAGAAAAGCCTGCTGAGGCCACTGAAGAAGTCCGGTGGACGAAATGGCCAGGGAAAAATGACTATGCGCTACAAAGGCGGTGGTCACAAGAGGCGGTACCGTTTGATCGATTTCAAAAGGGACAAGCAAGGCGTAGCTGCGGAAGTGAAGTCCATTCAGTACGATCCGAACCGTTCGGCATTTATCGCCCTGGTCGAGTACACGGATGGTGAAAAGCGCTACATCATTGCACAAAACGGAATGCAGGTTGGACAGAAGGTGCAGTCGGGATCCGGCTCAGCTCCGGAAATCGGAAATGCACTCCCCCTTTCGGATATCCCCCTGGGTACGATCATTTCCTGCATTGAACTGCGTCCCGGACAGGGTGCGGTTATGGCCCGCAGCGCAGGTACTTTTGCCCAGCTGATGGCCCGTGAAGGAAAATATGCCACGATCAAGCTGCCATCCGGTGAAACACGCATGGTGCTGGCCAAGAACATGGCAACCATTGGAGCCGTTTCGAATTCTGACCACCAGCTGATCGTTTCCGGTAAGGCCGGACGCAGCCGTTGGCTCGGAAGAAGGCCGCGTACCCGTCCTGTGGCCATGAACCCGGTAGATCACCCGATGGGTGGTGGAGAGGGTCGCGCCTCCGGAGGGCACCCGAGATCCCGCAAGGGCATCCCGGCCAAAGGATACAGGACGCGTTCCCGTACCAAGGACAGCAACCGATATATTGTAGAACGCAGAAAGAAATAAAAGCAAAGACACATGGCACGTTCCCTAAAGAAAGGACCTTACGTTCATTACAGTCTTGAGAAGAAGATCCAGCAAAGCCTGGAATCCGGCAAGAAAAGCGTCATTAAGACCTGGTCAAGGGCCTCTATGATCACTCCGGATTTCGTCGGGCTGACCATTGCAGTGCACAACGGACGCCAGTTTGTGCCGGTCTATGTTACGGAGAATATGGTCGGACATAAATTGGGAGAGTTTTCCCCAACCCGAACGTTCCGGGGACATGCCGGAGCGAAAAACAAAGGTAAAAGATAAGCGCTATGGGTGTTCGCAAAAGACAGATGGCTGAAAGGCTCAAGGAAGAAAAAAGTCAGTTGGTGTACGCCAAACTGAACAACTGCCCTACTTCGCCTCGCAAAATGAGGCTGGTGGCCGATTTGGTACGGGGAGAAGATGTTGAAAAGGCACTTGCGATCCTCAGGTTCAACACCAAGGAGGCTTCACAGCGACTTGAAAAGCTTCTGCTTTCGGCCATTGCCAACTGGCAGGCCAAGAACGAAGATGCAGATATCGAGGATGCAGCGCTTTTCATCAAAGAGATTCGTGTGGATGGCGGACGGATGCTGAAACGGCTTCGCCCGGCTCCTCAGGGGAGGGCACACCGAATCCGGAAGCGTTCAAATCATGTAACCCTGGTCCTGGGAGCCAGAAATAACGCAGAAAGCTAGATCTAGAAAGAATTATGGGACAGAAAACAAATCCAATAGGTAATCGTCTCGGGATCATCCGCGGCTGGGAGTCCAACTGGTACGGAGGAAACGACTACGGTGACAAACTGGCGGAGGATGACAAGATCCGGAAGTACATCCACGCGCGTCTTTCCAAGGCCAGCGTTTCCCGGGTGATTATAGAAAGAACTCTAAAGCTGATTACGGTGACTATCACCACTGCCCGCCCCGGTATCATTATCGGAAAAGGAGGACAGGAAGTGGACAAGCTCAAAGAAGAGCTGAAAAAGCTCACGGACAAGGAAGTTCAGATCAACATTTTTGAGATCAAGCGCCCCGAGCTCGACGCCAACCTGGTAGCAGCCAGCGTTGCACGGCAGGTTGAGAGCCGTATCTCCTATCGCCGGGCGATCAAGATGGCTATTGCAGCTGCCATGCGGATGAACGCAGAGGGTATCAAGATTCAGATCTCAGGTCGTCTGAACGGAGCTGAGATGGCGCGTTCTGAAACCTATAAGGATGGACGTATTCCCCTTTCAACATTCCGTGCGGATATCGATTATGCCCTGCACGAGGCGCATACTACCTATGGCCGCCTGGGCATAAAGGTCTGGATCATGAAAGGAGAGGTTTATGGCAAGCGCGAGCTGAGCCCGCTGATCGGCATGAGCAAGGGTACTGGAAAGACTGGAAAACGGGACGCCAAGAAACGTCGCAGAAAATAAAATAAAGAAGTCAAGAAAAGATGTTACAGCCAAAAAGAACCAAGTTCCGGAAGGCCCAGAAGGGTAGGATGAAAGGCATTTCCCAGCGAGGGCATCAGCTTTCCAACGGAATGTTCGGAATCAAATCCCTGGATTCGAGTTTTATTACGGCCCGCCAGATTGAAGCAGCCCGTATCGCGGCTACCCGTTATATGAAACGCCAGGGTCAGTTGTGGATCAAGATATTCCCGGACAAGCCCATTACAAAAAAGCCCCTTGAGGTTCGGATGGGTAAGGGAAAGGGTAACCCTGAATACTGGGTTGCTATCGTAAAACCCGGCCGTGTGATGTTTGAAGTAGGTGGTGTACCCAAGGATATTGCCCAGGAGGCGCTTCGGCTTGCGGCTCAGAAATTGCCGGTTAAGACAAAATTTATAGTGGCCAGGGATTACGATCCCTCATAATACAAAAGCATCATGAAACAGGCAGAGATACAAGCTATGTCCAATGAGGAGCTGATGGAGAAGATCACAGACTTGAAAAAGCAATATGCAGACCTCAAGATGGCTCACGCAGTCACTCCTTTGGAGAATCCACTGCAACTGCGCAAAGCAAGAAGAAATGTGGCTCGTTTGGCGACTGAAATAACGAAAAGGGAAAACCAATAATTGGTGTTGCTTTATGGAAAATAGGAATTTAAGAAAAGAACGAATAGGCGTTGTGACCAGCAACAGGATGGAGAAGTCCATTGTGGTTTCTGAGGTCAAGCGGGTAAAGCACCCCATGTACGGGAAATTCGTACTGAGGACCAAAAAATACGTGGCCCACGACGAGACCAATGATTGCAAAATCGGGGATACCGTGAAGATCATGGAAACCCGGCCTATGAGCAAAACCAAGTGTTGGAGACTGGTAGAAATCCTTGAAAGAGCCAAATAATCATGGTACAACAAGAATCGAGACTCAAAGTAGCAGATAACACCGGGGCCAAAGAAGTTTTGACCATCCGCGTGCTGGGGGGAACCAAAAGAAGGTACGCTTCCCTGGGAGATAAGATCGTGGTGACTGTTAAGGAGGCCACGCCGAACGGAACGATCAAGAAAGGAGCTGTATCCACTGCTGTGGTTGTGCGGACCAGGAAAGAAGTCCGCCGGCCTGATGGATCCTACATCCGTTTTGATGACAATGCCTGTGTGCTTCTCAACCCTACGGGTGAGATGCGCGGAACACGGGTGTTCGGACCCGTTGCACGGGAACTGCGTGAAAAACAATTTATGAAAATAGTCTCCTTGGCTCCCGAGGTACTATAAAGGATAGAAAAATGAAAATTCGGATTAAATCAGGAGATACCGTTCGCGTAATAGCCGGCGACCACAAAGGAAGCGAAGGCAAGGTCGTACGCGTTATTCGCGATAAGAACAAGGCGATCGTCGAAGGGGTCAACACCGTTAAAAAACACGAGAAGCCCAGTGCTCAGAATCCTCAGGGAGGAATTGTGGAGAAGGAAGCCCCCATCCATGTTTCCAACCTCTCGTTGATCGACCCCAAGTCAGGGGAGGCCACCCGTGTAGGCTTTGAGACCCGGGATGGTGCGAAAGTTCGGATCGCCAAAAAATCCAATGAAGTTATTTAGTCATGTCGTACGTACCCAGATTAAAGAAAGAATATAAAGAGCGCGTGGTAGACGCCCTGATGTCAGAGTTTGACTACAAGAGTGTCATGCAGGTGCCCAAGCTGCAGAAGATCGTCCTGAGCCGTGGCGTAGGCGCTGCTGTTGCGGATAAAAAGCTTATTGACCACGCAGTGGATGAGCTCACCATGATCTCTGGTCAGAAAGCGGTATCCACGATATCAAAGAAAGATGTTTCGGCCTTTAAGCTTCGAAAAGGCATGCCTATCGGAGCCAAGGTAACCCTCAGGGGAGAGCGTATGTATGAATTCATGGACCGCCTGGTCACCTCTGCCCTTCCAAGGGTTCGGGACTTCCAGGGAATCCGGGCCAGCGGTTTTGACGGCCGTGGGAATTACAATCTCGGGATAACCGAACAGATCATTTTCCCTGAAATCAACATCGACAAGATCAACCGTATCAACGGTATGGATATCACTTTTGTGACTTCCGCCAACACAGATAAGGAAGCGAAATCACTGTTAAGCGAACTGGGATTACCCTTTAAAAAGAATTAGTATGGCTAAGGAATCAATGAAAGCCCGTGAACGGAAAAGGGCTAAACTGGCAGCAAAATATGCAGAAAAGCGCAAGGCCCTGAAAGAGGCCGGCGATTATGAAGCCCTGCAGAAATTGCCCAGGAATGCTTCTCCTGTCAGGCAACACAACCGCTGCAAGCTCACCGGGAGGCCCAAGGGATATATGCGAACCTTTGGAGTATCCAGGGTGATGTTCAGGGAGATGGCCAATAAGGGGTTGATCCCGGGCGTAAAGAAAGCAAGTTGGTAATTTCTTAAATAGAGGAAAAAATGTTTACAGATCCAATCGCAGATTATTTGACCCGAGTCCGCAATGCCAGCAGGGCAGGGCACCGGGTTGTGGAAATTCCAGCCTCAAAGCTGAAGAAGGAGATTACCAAGATTTTGTTTGACCAGGGGTTCATCCTCAGCTACAAGTTCGAGGAGAACGGACCCCAGGACAATATCAAAATCGCCCTGAAGTACGATAAGGATACCAAAGAGCCTGTGATCCGCAAGATCCAGCGGGTGAGCAAGCCGGGATTGCGGAAGTATGCCGGTTCTGAGGAATTGCCCCGGGTCCTGAACGGGTTGGGGATCGCCATCGTTTCCACCTCTCATGGGGTGATGACAGGAAAACAGGCCAAAAGAGAAAATGTGGGCGGAGAAGTTCTCTGCTACGTGTATTAGAAGAACAATAAAGTACCAGCAGCATGTCAAGAATAGGTAATAACCCCATCACCATCCCGGAAGGAGCCACTATAGAGGTTTCTGACAATATGATTACGGTGAAAGGCAAACTGGGAGAGTTGCATCAGGAATATTCTGAGGTGGAAATCTCAGTAGCCGATGGAGAAGTAGTGGTCAAGCGGCATTCTGAATTGAAGTCACACAAGGCCAAGCACGGGCTGTACCGTTCCCTGATCGCCAATATGCTCCACGGGGTCACCCAGGGCTGGACCAAGGAACTGGAATTGGTCGGGGTTGGATACCGGGCCAGCAACCAGGGTCAGAAACTGGAGCTTGCCCTCGGAATGTCCCACAACATTGTTTTGGAACTGGCGCCCGAGGTTAAAATTGAAACGAAATCCGAGAAAGGAAAGAACCCTCTGATAAAACTGACCTCTCACGACAAGCAACTCGTTGGGCAGATTGCAGCGAAGATCCGCGCATTCCGCAAGCCTGAGCCTTACAAAGGCAAGGGAGTCAAGTTCGTAGGGGAACAAATCAGAAGAAAAGCAGGTAAATCAGCTTAATTAAAGGAATCATGGGACTAACCAAGTCTGAAAGACGAAACAAGATCAGAAGACGCATCCGGAAACACTCCTTCGGGACACCGGAAAGGCCTCGTCTGTCTGTTTTCCGCAGCAACAAAGAGATTTACGCTCAGATCATCGATGACACGAGCGGTAAAACCCTTGCCTCTGCTTCCTCACGCGACGCAGCGTTGAAGGATGCGAAGGGAACCAAATCCGAATTGGCCGCTGAAGTTGGAAAAGTACTCGCACAAAAGGCTCAGGCAGCCGGCGTGGAAGCTGTTGCCTTTGACAGGGGTGGCTACCAGTATCACGGAAGAGTAAAATCGCTGGCCGACGGAGCCAGGGAAGGCGGACTTAAATTTTAATAGGAGTTATGTACGGGAAATACAAAAATGTGGAAATGGTCAAGCCCGGTGGGCTGGAACTGAAAGACCGCCTGGTGGCTGTTCAACGGGTTACTAAAGTAACCAAAGGGGGGCGTGCATTTGGATTCTCTGCCATAGTTGTGGTTGGGGACGAGAATGGTGTAGTCGGTCACGGATTGGGTAAATCCAAAGAAGTGGCAACTGCTATCGCCAAGGCCGTGGAAGATGCCAAAAAGAACCTGGTTCGCATTCCGCTGAACAAAGGAACCCTTCCACATGAACAGAAAGGAAAATTTGGAGGAGCAAGGGTTTATATCCAGCCTGCATCTCACGGTACCGGGGTGATCGCCGGTGGTGCCGTGCGGGCGGTACTGGAGGCCGTTGGGGTACAGGATGTACTGTCCAAATCCCAGGGTTCTTCCAACCCGCATAATGTGGTGAAAGCCACCTTTGATGCCCTGCTTCAGCTCAGGGATGCCCAAACAGTGGCAAAACAGCGGGGGATTTCCCTGGATAAAGTCTTCAACGGATAAGGTAACAGGACCATGGCAAAGATTGTAGTAAAGCAAATACGAAGCAGCATCAAGCGTTCTCAGGATCAGAAAAGGACCCTGGAGGCCCTTGGCCTGCATGGCATAGGACAACAGGTGGAGCACGAAAGCACGCCAAGCATCCTGGGGATGATCAACAAAGTACAACATTTGGTTTCTACGGAAGAAGCTACAAAGTAAGGCAGTATGGATTTATCGAATTTAAAACCGGCAAAAGGGTCTGTTCACAAAGCAGGCAAGACCGTTGGGCGCGGACAGGGGTCCGGAAAAGGCGGAACCGCTACCCGTGGGCACAAGGGTGCCAAATCCCGTTCCGGATACTCCAGGAAGATCGGATTCGAAGGGGGTCAGATGCCCTTGCAGCGCAGGGTTCCAAAGTTCGGATTTACCAATATCAACCGGAAGGAGTATCGCGGGATCAACCTGGATACCCTTCAGAGCCTGGTGGATAGCGGAGCCGTAAAAAAGGAGCTCACCCTTGAGCAGCTCGTTGAGATGCGCCTGGCGCACAAAAACGACCTGGTTAAGATCATGGGCCGTGGAGAATTGAAGGCCCCATTGAAAATAACGGCACATAAATTTACGGCCAGCGCAAAAGCTGCTATCGAAGCTGCTGGTGGTGAAGCCATAGCTCTATAAGCGCAAGCTTTATGAAGAAATTTATTGAGGTCATAACGAATATTTGGAAGATCGAGGAGCTGAGGTCCCGCATCATCGTAACCCTCGGGTTACTGGTGGTATACCGGTTTGGGGCGCAGGTAGTCCTGCCCGGGATAGATACGACCCAGCTGGCCGAGCTTTCATCCAATACGGAACAGGGAATTCTCGGTATCCTAAATGCATTTACGGGAGGGGCGTTCGCCAATGCTTCCGTCTTCGCACTGGGGATTATGCCGTATATCTCTGCATCCATCGTTGTGCAGTTGATGGGTATTGCGATTCCCTACCTGCAGAAACTCGATAAAGAGGGAGAAAGCGGTCGCAAGACCAAAACGCAGATTACCCGTTGGCTGACCATCGCCATCTGTATCGTGCAGGCTCCGGCCTACCTTTACAGCCTGGGAGCGTTGGGCGTGCCTGACAGTGCGTTCCTGCTCGGAAAAGGGTTGAACTTTGTCGTCCCTTCTGTCATTATCCTGGTCACAGGCTGTGTATTTGCGATGTGGCTCGGTGAAAAAATTACAGACAAGGGGATTGGCAATGGGATATCCCTGCTGATCATGATCGGGATCATTGCCACCCTTCCTCAGGCATTCGTTCAGGAAGCAGCCTCCCGACTTAATGGGAACGGAGGTCCTATGCTGATCCTGGTAGAGCTTATCCTTTGGTTTTTGGTGATCCTGGCAAGTGTGTTGCTGGTTATGGCGATTCGTCGCGTTCCGGTGCAGTATGCACGCCGGACCGCCTCCGGTGGGTATGAAAAGAATGTCATGGGCTCCCGTCAATACATCCCATTGAAGCTCAACGCTTCAGGGGTTATGCCCATCATCTTCGCACAGGCGATCATGTTTGCTCCAGGCCTATTGGGCAGGACATTCAACAGCACGGCCGTGGGCCAGTGGATGGAAGTTCAGTTCCAGGACATTTTTGGCCTGGCCTACAACATCCTGTTCGGGGTCCTTATCATTATTTTCACCTATTTCTACACGGCGATCACAGTTCCCACCAATAAGATGGCGGATGACCTGAAGCGCAGCGGAGGGTTCATACCCGGGATCCGTCCCGGAAAGGAAACCGCGGATTTCCTGGACAAGGTGATGTCACTTATTACGCTGCCAGGTTCAGTTTTCCTGGCTATCCTGGCCGTATTCCCGGCGATCGTCGTGAAATTGATCAATATTCAGGCGAGTTGGGCACTGTTCTACGGAGGTACCTCCCTGCTCATCATGGTAGGGGTAGCCATCGATACGGTGCAACAGGTGAATGCCTATTTGCTGAACCGTCATTACGACGGGCTTATGAAAACAGGTAAAAACAGAAAAGTAGCATAATCGTATGGCCAAACAAGCACCTATAGAACAGGACGGAACCATCATCGAGGCGCTCTCCAATGCCATGTTTAGGGTAGAATTGGAAAACGGACACGTGGTTACGGCACATATCTCAGGGAAAATGCGGATGCACTACATCAAGCTGCTTCCCGGAGACCGGGTAAAGCTCGAAATGAGCCCATACGATTTGACCAAGGCGAGAATTACATACAGATACTAAGAAAACGGATACCATGAAAGTTAGAGCATCCATAAAGAAAAGAAGTGCTGATTGCAAGATCGTTCGCCGGAAGGGACGGTTGTATGTGATCAATAAAAAGAATCCTAGATTT
>CBFCWO010000050.1:0-20596 GCA_965601625.1 uncultured Flavobacteriaceae bacterium
CCCCCACAGCCAAATTACCTCTTTACCCTGCATTGACCCTGCATCTTCATTACAAACCAAACCCGTCGTATCTTTACCACATGGAACTACCAAAGGGAAAAAAGGTTATCCTTTTTGACGGGGTATGCAACCTCTGCAATGGGGCAGTGAACTGGATCATCCGGCGGGATCGCAAGGATACGTTTCGATTTGCACCCCTGCAGGGCGAGGTGGGGAAGGCCCTTACCGCGGCCAGGCATATCGACACGGGGAAGGTAGATTCCATAATCCTCATCGACCCCGGAATGGCTTACTACATCAAATCCGAGGCTGCCCTGGAAATTGCCAGGGATCTTAAGGGATATGGATTTATCCCTGTGGTTTTCGGATGGATCCCTCTCAAGGTGCGCGATGCGATTTACGATTTGGTTGCCCGTAACCGGTATCGGGTCTTTGGAAAGCAGGAGGCATGCATGATCCCGACCCCTGAGCTTCGCAAAAAGTTCCTGGAAACCTCCTGAGGCCTTACTTCAGGTTGTTCAGGATAAAATCCAGGGTAGAATTCGTGTTGTTTTTTTCTGAAAAAGAGAGGCATGGATGCAAACCATCAGCTGCCAATCCCAGGCGCTGCAAATAGGCGATCTGCTTTTCGTAGTCCATGGAAACTTTACCCGTCAGCAAGCGGTCCATGGGCTGTTCCTGCAGATAGCGCTTGTAGATCTTGCTAAGCCCGCTCAGATAGAGGCGATCCTTGGTGAAACCACCGCCGCGATGGGCCCTCAAGGTAATGCCAAAGGCCTCCTCCCTATTCAGCTTATACTGGTTATGGATCAGGTCAAAGGTAGCTGCAAAACCATAACCTTTACTTAAGCTATCCGATGCTAAAACCCTGTATGATAATTCTTTGAGCCTTTTTAAGGTAAGGGCACCACCCATGTATTCGCTAAGCACCGCCAGACCTTCCTGGGTTTCTACATTCTGCGGCAATCCATTGGAGAAGATCTTTAGAGGCTGTGCCAGTCCATTATAGGTCGTGACCAGATGCACCCCTATCTCATGATGCGCCAGGGTGAGCAATTGGTTATCACTAAACCGTGCATTGCGCTTGATCAGCAAGGTTTGATTGCTGTTGCTCACCATGGCATCTGCGGAGATATGCGTGGAAAAACGAACCTTTAATGGAAAGGCATAGTCTTTTGCAAAGGATTCAAAATAGTCCTTTGCATCTTCAGGGCTATGCCGTTTTTCCATGCTTGCAAAGGCCGGCTCATCTTCGAAATGCAGGATAAAGCGGGCGTTTTCAACATCTCGCTCCCTTGGGGTCCCATAGACCCTTAGGGAGTTGTAATAGAATTTATTTTTGCTTCCTATGGCTTCTATACACTGAACCATATTTGCATAGAAGTAAATAACTTCCTTGTACAGCTCTCGAATTACCTCATCTTCAATTCGGTCAATCCGATGCGACAAAAGAAGCCGGTTCAGTTTATAGGCATCGAATTTTACTTTTGGATATTTGAATTGGGGCTCCTCTGTATACTTGGATGCAAAAAAGCGGTGCTTTTCCTTTTCGGCATTTAGCGGATTGATATAACTGAGCAGTTCGATCCGCTTTACCAGCCTGTCGAGGTGTGCGTCAATTTCAAATACGTTCCGGTATTTTGCCCTGAGTTCCGGCCTGATTGCTGCATCGATCATTTGGATTCCTGAAATTCGGTAAGCTGCAAAGGTATCAATTCTTTTAATTGGCGGGAAGCTGAAGCCACGACCTCAGGATAGATCACACCACTTAATTCATCGCAATACACCTTTGCAATTTCAGTGGCCATGACCAGGGTATTGTCAAAGTTCTGGGTGATGTATTTCAGAAAATACCCCTTTCCGAAGAACACATCGTTGATACGGGAAGTGGCCGGGATATTATGTGGCAACTGAATATCCGCAAGACGCGTTCTCCAGGATTCCACCAAATGTCCATAACGCTGGTTGTCGATATTGGTGGTTCCCAAATTCCAGGTAGGTACTTCACGTTCCCAGCGCTTCCAGTTATAGCTGTGCATATCGATGACCAGGGCACGGCCATACTTCGATTCGATTTTGGACACCAGCGCATCGACTACCTCATAGAAAGCACGGTGTTTTGATTGGCTTTGGATCTTTTCAGATTCCGGAAGCTTTTTCTTCCAGAGCGGTTTGCCCCAGGCATCTTCAAAAACGCACTGTTCCGGAGGGCGATTCAAATCGTATTCAAACCGACTGTCACAGCCGGCGATAACTACGGGGTGTGAGGCTACCATCTGCAGGGTGCAGGGATCTTCCTCGTACCAGCGTTCATACTGGGTGTGGGTGCAGTATTCCCAGAGGGATTTCCTGAACTGGTGCCCGTCGTGCACGGCCCCACAGATATAGGGCGCGTAATATTCGATCTTGATCCTGAAAGAATAGTCCGCTGATACCCCTTCAAAGGGCTTTTCAGCCTGGATCATCGCCACCATTTCCTCAGGGCGCATCCTATGCATCTTCCACTTCTTTACGCAACCTGGAGCGGCGGTCAAACGCCTTTAGCTGTTCCACGACCTGGCTTTCCACAAAATCGATGACCTTGGACTGGATCTTGGTCTTGTATACCTTGTTCATGTAGGTGATCCCACCCGGAGACATCACATTGACCTCCACCAACTTGCCCCCGATCACATCGATGCCCACAAAATACAGTCCATCCTTGACCAGTTTGGGGCCTATTTGCTTACAGAGTGCTTTTTCCTCCCTGGTGAGGCTGTGCCTGGCAACGGACCCGCCGGCGGACACATTGGATCGATGGTCTTCTTCCCCGGGAATGCGCCTCATGGCACCAATGGGCTCCCCGTTCAGCAGGAGAATACGAATATCCCCCTTTTCCGCTCCTTCTATATACTCCTGCAGGATAACATAATTCGAACTCCCATCCTTTGTCGTGATATAGAAATCGAGGAGGGAATTGATATTGGACATGGCTGATTTCTCAATCAGGATGACCCCTGATCCCCCAAAACCATTCAGGGGTTTCAGGATCATTTTATCCGACTTGCTTTCCTTTATTTGACGGATGAGGTATTTTTTGTTCTTCGAGACATGGGTGACCGGGATGATGTTGTTGTGACTGTCCCCAAAGGCTGCGGTATACAGCTTGTTGTTTGCCTCCCTGAGCCCCTGAAGTGAATTGACGATAAACACATCGTCCTTCACGGAATCCAGGAAATTCAGCATCAGCGGGTCCAAAGGAGGATTGGCCCTCATAAACAGTACATCAAAACCGGCCAGGGGAAGCATTTCCTCCCGGAGTTTGGTGTTCTTGTAAAAGGTCTTCAGGCTTGAAGACACCTTTTCAGGACGGTTGATCACCGTGCAGAATGCAGAGGTTACGCTGTTTCGAATGGTCAGGTTTGCAGGGGTGCACAGGGCCACTCCGTGTCCACGACGGACACATTCATGAATAAGCGCCAGGCTGGTATCGTTGGCGGGGTCTATTTCCTCCCAAGGATACATCAAAAAACAAATATTCATTTATCCTTTTTTTGGATTACTTCTTCCAAATGGTCGTCCCAGTTCTTCACACGCGGTTCTCCTAGTTTTCCAACGGATTTGGCGACCATCATTGATACGGTGGCATCTCCGGTCACGTTCACTACGGTCCGGAGCATATCCAGTGGCCTGTCAACGGCAAAGATCAGCGCCAGCCCGATCGCAAGTTTATCTGACGGGAACCCAATGGATTCCAAAACAATTACCAGCATCACCATGCCAGCCCCTGGGACGGCAGCTGAACCAATGGAGGCCAATAAAGCCGTTAGGATTATCGTGAGCTGTCCACCAAGGGTTAGCTCGAATCCAAGCGCCTGAGAGATAAAAACGGCAGCCACGCCCTGATAAAGGCTTGTGCCATCCATGTTGATGGTAGCCCCCACCGGCAAAACAAAGCTGGAGACCTCCTTGTCCACCCCGATATGCTCTTCCACCCGTTCCATGGTCACCGGCAGGGTGGCTGCACTGGAACTGGTGGAAAATGCCAGCAATTGTGCGGGGCTAATTCGGCTTAAGAAAGTAAATGGATTGTATTTGGTAAACACCGAGACTACAATGCAGTAAAAAACAATCATTAACATCAGCCCCAGGACTACCACTCCGCTGTACTTCAACAGGGCGAGCAGCAAGTCCGGGTCCCCGGAGGACACCACCACGTTGGCGAGGAGGGCAAATACGGCCACGGGTGCAGTAAGCATGATCAGATCCACCATTTTGAGGACCACATCATTCAGGGCATCAAAAAACTCTTTCAGGGGACGGGAAGCCTTCTCACCGATCAACAACATCGAAATGCCGAGGAAGATGGTAAAGAAAATAACCTGCAGCATCAGCCCATTATCGCTTACGGCCCTGAACGCATTATCGGGTACCATATCCACAAGGAATTGAAGCGGACCGCTTTCTTTCTGTTTGCTGGCTTCCTCAATCTTGGAGGTTACCCCCGCATCGGAGGCATAAGTTTGGGTAAGCTTTGCGATGGTATCGTCAGAGATACCATCTCCTGGTTTTAGGAGGTTAACAAGTATCAGGCCAATGGAAATGGCAACTATCGTGGTGACGATATAGATCGAGATCGTGCGCACCCCGATATTCTTGAATTTGCTGATATCCTTTAAATCCGATATCCCCTTCACCAGTGATGCCAGGATCAGTGGGATGGCGATCAGCTTGAGCAGTTTTACGAAAATGGTGCCAAAAGGATTGATCCAATCCTGTACAAATCCGGCGCCCCAATCCGGATAGGTCATGACGAACCCAAAAAGGATTCCAATTAACATTCCGATCAGGATCTGCCAGTGGAGTTCAATTTTCCTCATAAATGGAAAAAGATTTTAAGGTGGAAGATACTATTTTAGGTGGAACCCCCCTAATGGGGTCCTTACAATTTAGAGACTCTGGAAAGGAGGTAGAAATCCGCCAAAACAAGTGCCGCCATCGCCTCTACGATGGGAACGGCCCTCGGCACTACACAGGGGTCATGCCTGCCCTTTCCCTGAAGGGTTACAGATTCCCCTTCCCGGTCGATGGTTTCATAGCCCTGAAGCAGCGTGGCTACGGGTTTGAATGCTACCCGAAAATATATATCCATCCCGTTGGTTATCCCTCCCTGAATACCTCCGCTGTAGTTCGTTTTGGTACTGCCATCTGCATTGAAGGCATCGTTGTGCTCACTACCCTTCATACGCACGCCCTGGAATCCGCTTCCGTATTCAAAGCCCTTAACAGCGTTGATAGAGAGCATTGCCTGGCCAAGCCGGGCGTGGAGCTTATCGAATACGGGCTCCCCCAATCCAATGGGAACATTCTGAACCAGGCAGCTGACCACCCCTCCAATGGTGTCCCCTTCTTTGCGGACTTTTTTGATCAATTGCTCCATCTCCCTGGCAGTTTCAGGGTCCGGACAACGGGTAGGGCTGGATTCGGTTTGGGTAAGGTCGAGCTGATCTACCGATTTGTTGAGCGCCAGATTTCCCACCTGTGAAACATAAGCCTGTATGCGTACCTCATCCAGCAGCTGTTTGGCCACGGCCCCTGCGACCACACGGCATACCGTTTCACGGGCAGAACTTCGCCCACCACCGCGGTAATCCCGGATACCGTACTTGTGATCGTACACATAATCGGCGTGGGACGGCCTGTAGGAATCCTTGATATGGGAATAGTCCCGTGATTTCTGATTCGTGTTCGGAATCAGGAACCCTATGGGCGTCCCTGTGGTTTTGCCTTCAAAAATACCGGAATAAAACTCCACCTGATCTGATTCCTTTCGCTGGGTTACGATGGCAGACTGCCCGGGTCTTCTCCTGTCCAGGTCTTTTTGGATGGCATCCAGGTCGAGCTGCAACCCGGCGGGGCATCCTTCGATGATTCCACCGAGGCCTTTACCATGGGACTCTCCGTAAGTAGTCAACTTGAATAAGGTGCCAAAGGAATTTCCGGCCATGTTCTCTTGTTATGGGTCTGTTATTTCCGTTGGTAAAGGTAGCCCTTACGCACTTGTCGGCCAAGCCTGCTGCCTAATATTGAATTAACATTGGGAGCAGGGCCTTAAAGTTCAATTAACAATTAAGTATTCAAACCTTGATCTAAAGGTGTCAGTCCATTATACCCATCGTTCTAATTTTGCTGGAAATTCCCACTGAATTGAAGAAACGCCGAATCGAAATAGCAGTAATATCCGATGTGCACCTGGGTACCAGCCGTTGCCATGCGGAGGAATTGCTGGCTTATCTGAGTAGTATCCGCCCCAAGAAATTGATCTTAAATGGTGATATTATTGATGGATGGGAGTTTGACAAGCGCTTCTTCCCTCCTGCCCACTTCAGGGTGATCAAAAAAGTGTTCAGTATGGCTGCCAACGGAACGGAGGTCTATTATATCTGTGGCAACCACGATGAGATGCTCCGCAAGTTCAACAACCATTCCATGGGTCATTTTCATATCCGAAACAAACTATTGCTAAATCTTGATGGCAAAAAGGCCTGGATCTTTCACGGGGATGTCTTTGATCTTTCATTGCAAAATACAAAGTGGATCGCACGGCTCGGCAACAGGGGTTACAGCATTTTACTGAAGCTGAACAGGGTTGTAAACCGCTGGATTAGCAAGAATGGCAAGCCGAAAATATCCCTTGCCAGCCAGATTGCCCAAAGTCCAAAGGCCAATCAGTATATTGCTGATTTTAAGAAAACGGTCACAGATCTTGCGATCCGCAATACGTACGATTATGTGGTTTGCGGCCACATCCACCACCCCGGGAAAGAGTGGTTCGAGACTGATGCTGGCAGTTGTGTCTACCTAAATTCCGGAGACTGGGTTGGAAACCTTACGGCCCTGGAATACCATTTTAAAAGGTGGAAGATCTATCGGTACAATGAAGATAAGCTCTCACCCTTCTTTGCAGACGAAGACTTGAAAGAAATGGATATTAATGATCTGATATCCAATATCGTGGATCCCACTCCCGAAGAGGGCGTTCCCAAAAAGGAAAAGGAAAAACCTTCAGGTCAATAAGGCCTCCTTCAGAATACTAACCGGGTGCGAAGCAATCCTTCCTGTGCCATCCTTGATCTGGTGCCGGCAACTGGTACCGCCCGCGGCCAGGATTACACCGGGGTCACTTTTAAGGATGGAGGGGAAAAGCTTAAGGCTGCCGACCTTCATGCTCAAGGCATAATGCTCCTTCTCATACCCGAAAGACCCCGCCATTCCGCAGCATCCTGCAGGGATCAGGGTCGCCTTGTATCCCAGGGGAATGCTCAGGATATCAAAGGTGGTCTTCTGGTCGGAAAGTGCCTTCTGATGGCAATGTACATGGATTTTAACCTCTTTGTGCTCTCTGGTAAACTGGTCCGGACCGATACGTCCAGCCTGCTTTTCCGCTGCCAGGAATTCCTCTGCCAGGAAGCAGTTTGCTGCAATGGCCTCGGCATCTTCCTCTGGTAGTCCCATGCGTTTATATTCGTCCCTGAAGGTCAGCAAGGCCGATGGTTCCAGTCCAACCACCGGGATCCCTGTCCGCGAGAAATCCAGCAGGGCCGGAGCATTCTTATGGGCAAGTGCCTTGGCCTGGTTCAGAAAGCCTTTTGAGATAAAGGCGCGTCCGCTCTCAGCCATGTAAAGGCCGACATCGTATCCCAGGCCTTCCAGCAATTCGATGGCGTCCAGGCCCAGATGTGTGTCAAGGTATCTGGTAAATTCATCAATGTACAGCACCACCTGGCCTACATACTTCTTACCAGGTATTTTGACGCTGTCCAGATGTTTTTGAAAATCAACACGGCTTACGGACGGGAGCGAACGGGCCGGAGCCACCCCAAGGAGCTTTTTGATCAGGGAGGAAGTCCATCTATTGTGCATCAGGAAGTTAGCCACCGGAGCCAGCCGGCTTTGCAAGCTGTTGATCCTGGTGTTATAGGCGAACAAGCGGTTTCGCCAGGAATATCCGTTGGATTCCTGGTATTGATAGGAGAATTCAGCCTTGAGGGTGGCCACATCCACATTGCTCGGGCACTCTCTTGCACATGCCTTGCAGCTCAGGCACAGGTCAAAAACCTCCTTGAGTTCCTCAGCGTTAAATGGATTATCCCCGTGGGGGTTGGTTAGGACCTCGCGCAGGGCGTTCGCCCTGGCACGGGTGGTATCCTTTTCAGCTTTTGTGCCCTGATAGCTGGGGCACATGGCCCCGGGCATTTTATGGGATTTTCTGCAGTCTCCACTCCCGTTGCATTTTTCTGCGGCCCTGAGGATGCCCTGGCTGTCTGAAAAATCAAGAAGGGTGGCAATTGTCGGTTCGGTCCGGTCTGGTTCGTATCGCAGGGCCTTGTCCATAGGATAGGCATCCACGATCTTCCCGGGATTGAAAATACCCCTGGGGTCAAAATAGGATTTAATGCGCCTGAGCAGCTCATAGTTCTTTTTGCCTATCATCAAAGGGATGAATTCGGCCCGAACGATCCCGTCCCCATGTTCCCCGCTGAAGGAACCGCCGTATTTCTTGGTCAGCGTTGCCACCTCCGTGGTAATCTGACGAAAAAGGGAAATATCCCCTGATTTTTTGAGGTTCAGAATGGGCCTCAGGTGCAGTTCTCCGGCTCCGGCATGCGCATAGTAAACCGCTTTCTGATCATGGCGTTTCATGATTTGTGTAAACTCACCGATAAACGCCTTCAGGTCCGGCAGGGCTACGGCGGTATCTTCGATACAGGCTACGGCCTTTTTGTCGCCAATCAGGTTTCCCAGCAGGCCCAATCCGGCCTTTCTTAGGGTTATGGCCTTTCCAATATCGGATCCTTTTAGCACCGGGGCGGCGTAGGCACGACCGCTGGTCTTTAGGGTCTGTTGGACGCCAGCTATTGCCTTTTCCAACCCCTCGGGTGTTTCACTCCGCACCTCAAGCATTAAAAGCGCCTCCGGGTCCCCTTCCACAAAAAAGCGGTTTTCCTTTTGCTCCAGGTTGTCTTTGGTGCAGTCCAGGATGATGCGATCCATCATCTCGCACATATACAGCGGATGCTCCATCACCGGTACAACATCCGACAGGCTGTCTTGCAGGGTGCGGTAATGGGGCACAATCATGGCTGTTTCTCCCGGAGGCAGCTGATCCAGTTGCAGGGTGATCTCTGTGGTCAGCCCCAAAGTGCCTTCACTCCCACAGAGGAGCTTGGCCAGGTTCAGCGGCTCGCCCCCACCTTCAAACGCGGTGGATTCCAATAAGGCATCCACGGCGTATCCCGTGTTTCTCCTATGTATTTCGGGTTTGGGAAAATGCTCTGATATTTCTGATTTTATCGTATTGTCTGATAGTTCTTTAACTATATTATTGTAAATCGAAGCTTCAAAAGAATTAGTTGTCTTTATAGACTCGATTTCAGTCAGTTCCACAGGACCGAACTCGGCAATGGAGCCATCAGCAAGCACAACCCTTAAGGAAAGGACTTTGTCTCGAGTAACCCCATAGCGGATAGAGGTGGTCCCACTTGAATTGTTCCCGACCATGCCACCGATCATACATCGGTTGGAAGTGGAGGTGTTCGGCCCGAAAAACAGGCCGTGGGGAGCCAAAAACTGATTGAGCTCATCCCGAATAACCCCGGGCTGTACCCGGACCCGCTGCCTGGCCACATCCAATTCGAGGATTTCGGTAAAATGGCGGGAAAGGTCAATTACGATCCCCTCCCCCACACACTGACCAGCCAGGGATGTGCCTGCAGTGCGGGGAATCAGTCCTATCTGGTGGGTATCTGCAAAAGCGACGAGTTCCCTGAGGTCAGCTTCGCTGCTGGGATAAGCCACCGCCAGGGGCAACATTCGGTATACAGAGGCATCAGTGGCGTAAAGCTTCTTGTGCAGATCATCCCAGTGCAGCTCGCCCATAAGGCGTTCTGAGAGTTCTGAAAGCGATTTGTTTTGGATCAAGGCACAATTTTAAGTGGTAAAATTAAGTTTTTATAGACTGAAGGCCATCGTGCCAGCGCGAATTATCTGCATTAAACCCTAAAGATCCATGAGACCTACGTATTTAATCCTTTTGCTTTTTTTGATATCACTTACTGCCGTAAATGCACAGGAAATCGCCAACCACGCCCTTGGATTAAGGCTGGGCGACAGTGATGGATTCGGGGCGGAAATCTCCTATCAGAAATCCCTGGGAAGATACAGCCGGCTTGAAGCCAACCTGGGCTGGCGGGATTCCCGGGATTTTAACGCGTTCAAGATTACCGGCCTCTACCAGTGGGTTCACCAACTGGAAGGCAACTTCAACTGGTATTACGGGGTTGGCGGAGGCCTTGGGAGTGTCGATTTCGACGAAGATTTTGATACAGATGCCAATGGCGGCCTCTTTGTCCTGATCGCTGGTGATATTGGGGTGGAATACAATTTTGACATCCCCCTGCTGCTGTCCCTTGACCTAAGGCCGGAGCTGGGCCTTGTCGGTTACGATGGATTTTCCAATAATTTTGATTTTGACCTCGCCCTGGGTATCCGGTACCAGTTTTAGGGCACCCTGACAGGTCTGAACCACGTGCATAAGCTTTTGTTAAGGGTTTTTATATGTGGAACCCCATGCCTACCTTTGCGCCCGAATCCTGAAATAATAATCAATGAAACAAGCAGTTGCCTTAGTTTTAATCACCATTTTGGCGTTCTCGTGCAAGGAACCCACTGCCGGAGGATATCAGATTAGCGGTCTTATCGCCGGTGATCTTGCAGATACCACCAAAGTATATTTAAGGAAGAGTGACGCCGATCTGCAGCCTGCAGGAGCGGACAGTACAGTACTTTCCCAGGGAGGATTCAGTTTTACAGGTGATATCGAAGAACCCCAGCTGCACTATATTTTCATAGAGGGGGCCCGGGGAGGCATCCCGCTGATCCTGGAAGATGGGGAGGTGAAAATCACCGCCCACAAGGACAGCCTGAATGCCGCTGTGGTGAGTGGAACCCCTCAGAATGAAGCCTACGCTGAATTTCTTGAGGGCTCCAGGGTATTAGCCAAAAGGCGCAACTCCATCAATGCGGAAATGCGATCTGCCATGATGACCCAGGATTCTGCAAACATGAATGCCCTCAGGGATGAGTTTTTTGAATTGCAGGAAGAAGGCCTGACGTTTGAGAAAACCTTTGTAGAATCCCATCCTGATGCCGTGATTTCTTCCCTGGTGATCAATCGGATGATGCAGATGCAGAGCCTGCCGAACCAGGAGATAGCAGCGCTTTATGCGGGCCTCTCTGAAGACATAAAGAAAACCCGGATAGGCCAGAGTATTGCAGGAAAACTGGAATCAGCCAAAAGGACCTCCATCGGTTCACGGGCGCCAGATTTCAGCGCCCCCACTCCTGAGGGGCAACCGCTTGCTCTCAATGAGGTACTCGGAAAGGTTACCCTGGTTGATTTTTGGGCGGCCTGGTGCCGGCCCTGCAGGGCAGAAAACCCCAATGTGGTTAGGGTTTACCAAAAATATAAGGACAAGGGTCTCAGTATCCTTGGAGTCTCCCTGGATCGAAATGCAGATGCGTGGAAAAAAGCGATTGAGGATGATGGCCTTACCTGGCATCATGTTTCGAATGTCCGGTACTTTGATGAAATCGCAGAGCTCTACAACGTCTCGGCCATTCCTGCCAGTTTTATTTTAGATGCCAATGGCGTGATTGTTGCCAAAAACCTCAGAGGTGAGGCTCTGGAAGCCAAAATAGCTGAATTGCTTCCCTAGGGATTAGGACCAATAGGCCCGGCCAGGGGTTAGCTCCCCTACTTGAATGCTCCCCTGACATCGCGGAAGGTACCTTGTATCGAGGCATCTCCCTCCTGTCGTACCTGACCGAAAACGTCTGCCACAGCGCCTGAACCCCGGAATTTGAGGCTCGCACCCTCTTCCAGGATGAGATCTCCATAAATGGTCAGGCTGCCCTCCACGAGAAGCGTGGCACCGGATCCAATTACAACCTGCATTCTGTGGTCATTTCTCCCGACAGCCATCTTGCCCAGCAGCTCAAGTTGTCCATTGGGAGCTACCGTTACGTCCTCGTGAACCGTCCAGGAACCGCCTAAACGCAGGGATCCACTCACCTTTACCTGCTCCAGGCTCTTTGACCCTCGAAAAGCAGTCGATACACCACTATTGACAATCAGCCTGGAAGTGCCTTCGTAAAGCGGAAGGTCCAGATATCGTGTATCCAGGCTATCTGCAGGCCTGTTGAGTTTGATGATATGAAGTCCGTTGCTGCCGGAGGCGGCAAAGGCAAAGTCATCCTGGGAAACCACATAGTTCACGGAGCCATCGAGTTCTATAGTCCCCATGGTGGTTGCCCCACTGCCTTCGCGCTCGGCCAGGGACAGTCCCGCTCCCCCATTGGCCATAAATATGGCATTTTCGTTTACAGAAACCGCATTGGTCACTACGTATTGACTGTCAACTCCCTCCGGTATCGAAGGGATGGGCAGGTTTTGGACCAATGTACCGGTGGAGGTTTCATAAATCCCGGCTCCATTGGCACCTTCCGCCACAATCACCCAGGCATCCCAGGTATCCAATGTCTTTTTGCTTTCTTCACCCAGATCAGAGGAAACCGGTATCAGATTGCTTTCGGTCAGGTCCGACTCCAGCATCCGAACACCGCTTCCGGCATCCAGAACGGCAACACCGGTTGCAGATGGTGCCAGGGACCTCGCATCGGCCACAAATATTTCTGAAAGCACCGACAAGTCCGTTTTGCTGTAGGCCACGATACTCCCCTCTTTCCCACTGCTCACCAGCAGGCGGTCCGAGCGGCTCACTACCCCGGTGGCGTTATAGCCTTGCTGAAATCCGTAAATAATTCCATCGGTCTCAAGCACACCCCCCATAGCCGGGATACGTGCGACAAAGGAATTGGAAATGGCGCTGGCAGAGGTTTCTGAATCCACCGCACCCACAGCATAGAGGAATCCGCCGTCAAAGTCTACTGCATTTACATCTGCATTCCGGTAGATCAATCGCGAACTCACGGTGGGGTTATTGGGGTCGGAAATATTGATGATATCAACGGCACCTTCGTAGACATCCCCGGCAGTATTGTAGGAGACATAGGCAAAATCTCCTTCGACATCCACATGGGAGGCAGTGAAAATGGAGCCATCTTCACGGGTAGGCGGGATGATGCTGGCGACCAATGTTAACGGATAATCTCCAGCAGCACTATCCGCTGGGCTCATGGGCAGGGATCTGTCCGTAAGCCTCAGCACACCTGAAGCTTTAAAGCTAACAGCACCGCTGGGATTTGAACCGTTCTCAATGATGAACGGATCATTCTCATCCACATTGTTATAGACCGTTGTTTCATCTGCACAACCGATCCAAACCAGCGATCCGATCCCGATAAAAAGTTTCGTCCATTGTTTCATCACAAGTACCTTAAAGTATACCTCTAACGAAATGGAACGGGTTTTGGTATAAATCCAGGCGAGAATTTAAGGTGGGAATCAACCTTATGGCATGTATCTATCTTGCTGGCATCCAGTATTTACAGCCTTCCCATTTTCTCAAGGATAAAGAGCAGGATTATGGGGAGGGCCAGGAGCAAGACCATCACCGGGTGTGTGGTAACGATGGAAGGCATAAATATCAGGGTGGATACGTAGCCCCCGACAGCACCCCCAAAGTGTGCGGTATGCCCGATGTTTCCCAATCGTTTTTTCATGCCATAGATGGAGTAAAGCAGGTAAGCAATCCCCAAAACGTATGCGGGAAAGGGAATAGGGATGAACATGAGGGCCAGGCGCATATCGGGCTGCAACAAGATGGCGGCATACAAAATCCCGGTAACGGCGCCACTGGCACCAACCGCACTGTAGAAAGGCTCCTTCTTATGGAACGATAGGGCAAGCAAACTGCCCGCCACCAGGCTGATCAGGTAGATGATCAGAAACTTCCCCGCCCCAAACCAACGGATCACCACATCGGCAAAAAAGTATAGGGTGAACATGTTGAGCAAAAGGTGGGAACCGTCCACATGCAGGAAACCAGAGGTAAACATCCGATCCTTTTGACCTGCCTGTATTGCGCTGATATTGAACTTATAACGTTCAAAAAAGGCATAGTCCTTAAAACCTCTGAGGGAAACCAGTACATTGGCTGCGATCACAGCGATGGTTGCAATATGCAAATTCATTCTGGCAACTTGTATGGGGTCAAATATAGCTATATTTGCCCTTATTGATACTCATGCAGCGACTCGTATTCGTTCTGGCCTACCCCTTCCTGTGGGGGATTTCAAAACTTCCCTTTCGATTGCTTTACTGGATGTCGGATTTTGTTTTTTTTCTGCTCTACCGGGTGATCAGGTACCGCAGAAAAGTGGTACGTGAGAATCTGTTGCTGGTATTTCCGGAAAAATCTGAGGAGGAGCGCAGATCAATTGAGCGGAAGTTCTACGCCCACCTCTGTGACATGTTCCTTGAAATGGTCAAGACCATGGGGATGAGCCAGGAACAAATGCAGCGTCGGTTTACCTATTCCGATCTTGATATTCTGGAGGATTTAGAGCTTCAGAACAAAAGCATCATGTTGATGTTTCCGCATTATGCCAGCTGGGAATGGACCATGACGCTGGATCCTCATGTAGGAAGCAAGGGCTATGCCATCTATCAGCGGATTAACAACAAGTATTTTGACCAGTGGTTGCGGGAAGTCCGCGCCAAATTGGGAACGACACTGATCCAGACCAAAGAGGCTCCCGGGATCATTCTGAAAAATAAAAAAAGAGGTCAACTGGCTACCTACGGGATCCTTAGTGACCAGTCTCCGATGCCCAGTAAAGCCAGGCATTGGGCCCCCTTTATGGGGGTTATGGTACCCATGCATGTGGGGGCCGAGTCTCTTTCCAAGCGTTTGGATCTTCCAGTAGTCTACCTAAGGGTTCGAAAACCAGCAAGGGGATATTACGAAGGTAGCTTTAAGCTGCTGGCAGAAAACCCAAAGGAAGTACCTGATTTTGAACTCACCGAAGCGTTTTTCAGGGAGGTGGAACATTCGATCCGTGAAGCCCCTGAATTCTATTTCTGGACCCATAAGCGCTGGAAACACCGGGACAAGGTTCCTGAGGAATTCATGGCTCGAAAAGAATCATAAATTCTTTATTAACAGCAATATTACATGCTATGACCTGGATAGTTCCTCTAATTCTGAAATGAACCGGTCGGCCAGGGCATTTGCCTGCCCGGAGCTCTGGGCCTCTGTGTAAATCCGAATAATGGGTTCCGTATTGGATTTGCGCATATGTACCCATCCCTCCTCAAAATCTATTTTGACCCCGTCTATCGTTGAGATATTTTCATCCTTGTACCTGCCTGCCATTTCAGACAGGATTCGATCCACATCTAAATCCGGAGTGAGTTGAATTTTCTTTTTGCCCATATAATATGCAGGATACGTAGCCCTGAGGGCGCTTACTTTCAGTTCGGTTTCCGCCAGGAGCATTAAAAACAGGGCCGTTCCAACCAGGGCATCCCTCCCATAGTGACTGCTGGGATAAATGATGCCTCCATTTCCTTCTCCGCCTATAACAGCCCCGGTTTCTTTCATAAGGGCCACTACATTCACTTCGCCCACTGCAGATGCGGCGTATGAACCGTTGTGTTTTTCCGTCACATCCCTTAAGGCCCGTGTTGAGGACAGGTTGGAGACGGTATTGCCCGGGGTTTTTCCCAGCACGTAATCCGCACAGGCCACCAGGGTATATTCTTCCCCGAACATCTCCCCTTCCTCGGTAATAAAGGCAAGCCGGTCTACATCGGGATCGACTACGATCCCCAAATCAGCTCCTTCTTCCTTCACTTTCTGACACAGGTCCCCGAGGTGTTCCTTAAGGGGTTCCGGATTATGGGGGAAATGCCCCGTAGGCTCGCAATACAGCTCCACAACCTCGGCGCCCAGTGCCCTGAGGAGCTTGGGAATGGCGATCCCCCCAGATGAGCACACACCATCCACCACGATCTTAAAAGCCTTCTTCCTGATCTTCTCAGGGTCGATCAGCTCCAGTTGCAGCACTTTCTCAACATGGATATCGATATAATTGTCCAGTGTCCGGACCTCACCCAATGCGTCTACCTCTGCGAAGTCAAAGCCCTCGGATTCCGCAATCTCCAGGATTCGTGCACCTTCCGCTGCGTCCAGGAATTCCCCTTCTTCATTGAGGAGCTTCAGGGCGTTCCACTGCTTTGGGTTATGACTTGCCGTAAGGATGATCCCGCCATCGGCCTTTTCCAGCGGCACGGCCAGTTCAACTGTCGGTGTCGTGGAGAGCCCAAGGTCGAGCACATTTATGCCCAAACCGGTAAGGGTAGCGCTGACCAATTGCTGGATCATGGGTCCTGAAAGCCTCGCATCCCTTCCGATAACCACGGTAAGTTCCGAGTTTTGGCGATATTCCCTGAGCCAGGTTCCATAGGCTGCAGCAAATTTGACGGCATCTAAAGGGGTCAGGTTTTCCGAAGGGGGTCCGCCTATGGTGCCCCGTATGCCCGAAATGGATTTGATCAATGTCATGAAATGGATCTTTGGTACACAAATATAATCTTCGCACAGGGATTCCCTCAACTTCTTAAAAGTATTCTGCCTAATTTTAGGCTGTGAATTTCCTGGCTCATATCTACCTTTCCTTTGGAGATCCTGAAATTACTTTGGGCAATTTCATGGGAGATTCCATAAAGGGCAAACAATACCTGGATTTTCCGGAAGCGATACAGAAAGGGGTACTACTGCATCGGGCAATCGATACCTACACCGATGCCCATCCCATCCCGAAAATCAGCAGTAAAAGGCTGCATTCCCGTTACAGCCATTACAGCAGGGTCATTGTGGACATCTATTACGATCATTTCCTGGCAGGAAACTGGGGTAACTATTCGGGGGTTCCCCTTTCGCAGTATACCGCTTCATTTTATGCCTTACTGGAAGAGAACCTAGACTGGATGCCTGAAGGGATCAAGCGCATGGCGCCTTATATGATCTCGGATAACTGGCTGCTCAATTACAGGGAGCTGGAGGGCATAGAACGGGTGCTTACTGGGATGGACCGTAGGACGGGTCATAAAAGCGGCATGGGTGAAGCCATTGTCGACCTACAGAAATTCTATGACGAATTTGAAAAGGAGTTCACTTTATTTTTCGATGAATTGGTTATCTTTTCACGTCAGAAACTGACCGAATTATGATCTCATCCCTTTCCAATTTCTTCAGCTCCAGATCCTATGGATTTGGATTTCTTTTAACGGTGCTTCTGCTTTCGTTAACCCATTGCCGTGAAGCTCCCCCTCCCCCAACTGGTCTGGTCACAGATAATGCCATGGTGGTTTCGGCCCGGAGGGAGGCCTCTGAAATCGGCGTGGCCATATTGCAAAAAGGGGGTAATGCCTTTGACGCCATGGTCGGCACGGAGCTAGCTCTGGCGGTAGCCTATCCATTCGCCGGGAACCTGGGGGGTGGCGGATTTATGGTCTATCGAAAGAGCGATGGCACCTATGGCGCCCTGGATTACAGGGAAAAAGCACCTTTGGCCGCCCATAAGGATATGTATCTGGATTCCCTTGGGAATGTCATACCCGGAAAGAGCACCATTGGGGCAACGGGTGTAGGGGTTCCGGGGACTATTGCCGGGATCTTTGCCGTACATGAGCGGTTTGGCACCCTGCCGATTGAAGAAATCATGGAACCCGTTATTGAACTCGTGGAAAAAGGCGTGGAGGTCACCGATAAACAGGCTGCCCGTCTGGAGCGTGTCCGGGATCAAATCATTGAAGTCAATGGGGAAAGCACCCTGTTCTATAATGAATGTACTCCTGGGGATACCTTGAAATACCCTGCTCTTGGTGCCACCTTGCGGAGGATTTCCAGGAACGGCCGGGATGAGTTTTATAAGGGAGAGACCGCCAGGATCCTCGCTCGGTTTATTCAGGAAAAAGGTGGGTACATAACAGAGGAAGATCTTGCCCGATACGAGGCCAAATGGAGAGATCCCGTGGTTTTCGGTTATAAGGATTTAAAGATCATTTCAATGAGCCCGCCAAGCAGCGGAGGGGTTACCATGAACCAGATCCTCAAGATGATGGAACCTTATGACCTGCAAGCCTATGGGCATAATTCGGCAAAGAGTATCCAGCTTTTCACAGAGGCGGCTCGCCGCGCCTATGCAGACCGGAACTACTTCTTGGGGGATCCCGATTTTGTGGACATACCGCTACATGTTCTTTTGAGTGACGACTATCTGGCCCAACGAATGAAAGGCTTTAGCTTTGAGCAAGCCACGCCTTCTGAAGAGGTGTCCCATGGAGAGGTCAGCGTGGTTGAGAGTGATGAAACAACCCATTATTCCATAGTAGACCAACAGGGCAACGCCGTATCCGTGACCACGACCCTAAACGGGGCCTACGGGTCCAAGCTGTATTGCGACGAACTGGGATTCTTCCTGAACAATGAAATGGATGACTTCAGTTCTAAACCTGGAACCCCTAATATGTTTGGCCTTATAGGGGCTGAAGCCAACAGCATTGCTCCGGAGAAACGGATGTTGAGCAGCATGACCCCTACCATTGTAGAGCGGGATGGAAAGCTATGGATGGTGGTTGGTACGCCCGGGGGATCCACGATCATCACTGCGGTAACCCAGACCATCCTGAATGTCTATGAATATGGATTATCCATGCAGGAAGCGGTAAATGCGCCTCGTTTTCATCACCAATGGCTTCCCGATGTCATCACCTTTGAACCTGAGGGGTTTTCGGATGAACTCAAAGCAGGTTTAAAGGAAAAAGGCTATCAAATCAATGCCAACCGTACCCCGATTATCGGCAAGGTGGATGCCATTCGTGTCCTTTCTGACGGACGTCTCGAAGGTGGAGCCGATCCCAGAGGGGATGATACGGCTGCAGGATATTGACGTAGAAAACGGATTAAGGGTTTATGGCCCCTCTAACTTCTGGCAGGTATTGCTTTTTCCCAGAATACCCCGTACTCAGGCATTGCCCAGCTTCTGTTTTAATTCGTCCATAGACTGCTGCAGTTGCCGAAGCAATCCTTTTTCTGTGGTCGCTTCCAGGCCGAAGGTGATCTTGCTGCTTACTTGCCAAATCTCCTGTACCTGTGATGTTTCAATCTCATAGGGCGCATAGGATTCGTTCAGGGATATTAATCGCATGCGATCGCCACCTGGAATTTTTTCAATTTTTTTCACCATCACCGCGTCGTGGAGCACTATGACGTACATGCGGTTGGGGCTTATGTCCTCCCAGTTATCCACTCCCCTTGCCAGCACCCAGTCGCCCGGCCTAAGATTGGGCATCATGCTCTCCCCTTCCACCTGGAACCCGCGATAGGAAGCGTTGCGAAACTGCGGCAGGGGGAGGTCAAAAGCTGGCAACTGGCGGTACCAGCTGGTATCTTGGATATTCTGCGGATATCCGGCAGCTGCCCGGGCATTGACCAGGACAATATTCTCCTTCTCGGAGCTATCCACAGTTACCACCTTGGGCATCACACTTACGGAGGAAGTTTCCAGATATTGTTTGTTGCTTTCCCCATAAAGCCATAAGGGATTGATCTTGAATTGTCTCAGCAATTCGGCAACTACCTTCCCGGTCAACCGCGTCCTACCCCTTTCAATGTCGGCGGTAGTACTTGGGATTCCCAATTTTTTTGCAAATTCAGCCTGGGTATATCCCAAATCCCTGCGGATGTCCGTGAATCTTTTAATGACCAACTCGTTTTCCATATTAATCAGTTGCTAAAGGCCTTGGCCTGTCTTCCAAAGATACAAAATATGGACATATTCCAAAATATTATGCGGATATATTCCATATAATGGATTATTTCCATATATTTGGCGTATATCCAAAACACTATGAGCAAAGGTATCCTTATTACGTATGACGGAAGCTTTCCAGGTTTTCTTTCTATTGCTTTTGCAGCCCGCCTGCAGAAATTGAGCGTTGACGCGATTAAGCCTGTTGATCAGCACAGCGAATCCCTATTATTTCAGGAACACCAACACATTCCCACCCGTATGAGGGATGCAAAAGAGATATGGGAACTCCTGGGGGGCATTAGTCTTGAAACGCAGCGATATGTTTATTTTTCTTTCCTGAGCGAGAGATCAGAACTGCAAATTGAATTATATAAATATGTACAACTATTGATGCAGGAAGGGTCAACCTCCTGGGAAGCCCTTTTTGAGATCAAGGAGCAGCTGTCCCCCTGGGCCCAGCGGGTAGGAACTGAAAAGGGATATCTGGAAAGGCATATGAAGTTTTCGAAAACACCTTCTGGAATTCACTACAGTGAAATCAAGCCTATATACAATGTATTGCCATTGCTAACAAGGCATTGTCGAAATCGCTTTAAAAAGGAGTTGTGGGCCATTTATGATACGCGCAGGGGCTTTGGTCTGAGAAATATGAACGGACAGATTGTGCGCTTTGTAAGGCCTAATAATGCAGCGCCGGCAAAGGATATCCCTAAAGATGTAACCAGAAAGACTACAGGAAATCAAAAGTCCGTTCCCTCGTCCCCATTCTCCCATG
>CBFCWO010000051.1:0-20183 GCA_965601625.1 uncultured Flavobacteriaceae bacterium
ACAAAAACCTCCTCTGCCCCGAAATCGATCATGTCCAGCTCGACTTCTTCAGGGTCGAGGCCTTCCGGGTTGACGCAGAAATTACAGGTATGGTCAAACATGAATTCCACAGAACCTGAAGTGCCCAGGTTGCCATTGCACTTATTGAAGTAGCTTCGAATATTCGCAACGGTACGCGTATTGTTGTCCGTGGCCGTCTCGATCAGAATGGCGATGCCGTGTGGGCCATAGCCTTCAAAAAGCACTTCCTTGAAATCCCCCTGGGACTTGTCCGAGGCCCGCTTGATCGCCCGCTCGATATTATCCTTGGGCATGTTTACGGCCTTGGCGTTCTGGATCACCGCCCTTAGCCTGGAATTGTGGTCCGGATCCGGACCTCCTTCCTTTACCGCCATCACGATGTCCTTGCCAATCCGGGTGAAGGCCTTGGACATGGCTGCCCAGCGCTTTAATTTTCTGGTTTTTCGGAATTCGAATGCTCTCCCCATAGGTGTGGTTTTAATCGGGCTCCACAAAAATAAAAATTCTGGGAGGCCTTCCAAATGACCATCCACGGCCCTAATCCGTTCCTACCAGGGATTCGATGGTTTGGGCCAGCTTGAAATCCTTTTCGGTAACCCCGTCTGCGTCGTGGGTACTGAGGCGGATGTGCAGGCGGTTGTACACATTGGTCCAGTCCGGGTGGTGGTTTTGCTGCTCGCATTCGAAGGCAATACGGGTCATCAGGGTAAAGGCCTCTTTGAAATTCTGGAATTCAAAGGTGGTCTCCAGGGCGTTCTCATGGAGTTCCCATCCATCCAGCTCCTGCAGTTTCTTCTCAATTTGTTCCGTGCTTAATTTTTCCATCTGATGGGGTTTTGATTGTTAAAGTACAAAGCTACAAAACCCTACTGTTGGATCAGGTGGTCAATGACTTCCTGATAGCTTAATTGGAGATTCTTTGGCAGCATGTTTTCCCTGGGCAGGACGGCGAGGTAACGTTCTTCGTTGGTAGTGTAGACCCGTTTGAAAATGGGTTTTTTGTCGCTCAGGTGGGCCGTGATCTCGCGGATAAAGTCATCGTGATGCACCAGATCCCGGGATCCCAGGTGGTATACCCCATATTTGCCACGGTTGATCATGTAATGGATTTGCTGACAGAGCTTGTCATCCGAGGTTACGTTGACGATCAGGTTTGGAAATACCTCTATGGGCTCATTGGCCTGCAGGGCACTTTTGATCTCCCGGACCCTGGGAGAGGCATTCCCGAAGACCATGGGAAGCCGAAGGATCCCCATTTTGCGGGCCGGAAGGCGCAACAACATGTTCTCAATACGGATCTTCAGGCGTCCATAGATGCTCTCGGAGAGCGTTTTGTCAAATTCATAGGAGGGGTATTTGCTGTAGGCGTCGAAAACATTGGCTGAAGAGAGGAAATACAACCGGCCCCGGTGTTTGTGCAGGTATTCGGTAAGATGTGCATGGGCCTGGATCTGGGCGCCAAAATCCCCTCTCAGGGCAGATATGATCACGTGGGGACGAACCTCCTGGAGCAGGCGGTGCACGTCATCCTCCAGCATGTCGTAGCGGAAAAATTTCTTGTTCCCCTCAAAGCTGCGTCGGGCTGAACAATAGGTCCCATAGGTGTCGTAATAGTTGCAGACTTCCTTGTAGATGGCGTTGCCCAGAAATCCGCTCCCTCCCAATATCAGTATTCTCTTTCCAGTCTCACCCACGCCCTTCCCGCATTAATGGCCGCTTCACCCCTTGTAGAACGGAGGTTTGACAACCGTGGCAGGGATGTTGCGCTTGCGAATTTGAATATGAATCTCTGTCCCCGGCCTGGCATGGGACACGGGAACATATCCCAGTCCTATGCCCTTGCTCAGGGAGGGGGACATGGTCCCTGAGGTAACACGGCCGATCGCATTCCCTTCAGCGTCCACGATGGGGTAGTCTTTTCTGGGGATTCCCCGCTCATTGAGCTCAAAACCCACGAGCTTTTGAGTCACTCCGGCTTCTTTCTGAGCAGCCAGGTCTTTGTGGTTGACAAAGTCTTTGGAGAATTTGGTGATCCAGCCCAGTCCGGCTTCGAGGGGGGAAGTCGTATCGTCGATATCGTTTCCGTAGAGGCAATACCCCATTTCCAGCCTTAGGGTGTCCCTGGCCGCCAGGCCGATAGGCTTGATCCCGAATTCAGCACCGGCTTCCATGACACGATCCCATATCTGTTGTGCTTCCTCGTTCTTGCAATAGATCTCGAATCCGCCAGAACCGGTATAGCCTGTGGCGGAGATAATCACATAGGGGATACCAGCAAAATCCCCGACGACAAAATGGTAGAATGGAATCCCTTTCAGATCCACGGAAGTGAGCGCCTGCATGGCCTCAGCCGCTTTGGGTCCCTGAATGGCGAGCAGGGAATACGCCTCCGAAATATTTCGCATTTCCGCACCGAATTCGCCGTTGTACCCCGAGATATGCTCCCAGTCCTTTTCAATGTTCGCGGCATTGACCACCAGCAAATAGGTTTCAGGTTTGACCCGATATACGATAAGGTCATCCACGATCCCGCCGTCCTCGTTGGGCAGACAACTATACTGGGCCCTTCCAACTTCGAGTTTGGACGCATCATTGGAGGTCACCTTTTGGATCAGCTCCAGGGCTTGCGGCCCTTCGATCAGGAATTCTCCCATGTGGGAGACATCGAAAACCCCCACGCCTTGTCGCACGGTTTGATGTTCAGCAGTAACCCCCTCATAGGAGACGGGCATGTTGTAACCGGCGAAGGGGACCATTTTGGCGCCGAGAGCTTTGTGGGTGGCCGACAGGGCTGTATTTTTCATGGGATTGCAAATATGCCCACAAAAGTATTGAAAATTGTCTTACCCCACAGGGCCTTCTGCAGACCTTTTAGCTCAGGATCTCCTTTAGTTCAGTGTAGTTCTTAATAGGGGTAAACTTCTTTTCCCGGTTCAGTACGCCCCGGATCTGCTCGGGAACCTCCAGGGTAACCCAAAGGCTGTCTTCCACGGTTTCGCGGAACTTGATGGGATGGGCTGTTTCCAGGAAAATGCCTGGACCGTTACGGGCCATTTCGCGATATTCCTGTAACCCAAGGTACCCAACGGTACCGTGCGGATCGGCAATGTACCCGTATTTCTTATACAGGTGGATCATGGCATCCCGGGTTTGCGAATCGTCAAAAGAAAAGGAGCTCACCCGTGCGGAAAGCTCCCGGAAGTTATTGTGGAACAGGGTCTGCACCCGGACAAAGTTGCTGGGGTCGGCCACGTCCATGGCGTTGGAGATCGTGGTCACTACCGGTTCGGGCTCGTAATCGCCGTTATCCATGTACCGGGGTACGGTATCATTCACGTTGGTGGCCGCAATAAAATGCTGGCAGGGCATGCCCATCCGCCAGGCCAGAATCCCGGCACAGATATTGCCAAAATTCCCGCTGGGAACCGAAAAGACAGGGGCTTCTGCATGGGGTCCCAGTTGCTGCAGGGCCCGGACGTAATACAGCATTTGAGGAAGCCAGCGGGCTACATTGATGCTGTTGGCAGAGGTCAGGTTCCGCTTTTCCAGCAGGTCCGGATCCATAAAGGCCTCTTTGACCATGCGCTGGCAATCATCAAAGCTGCCATCCACGCGCAGGGCCCTGATGTTTCGGCCCAAAGTGGTGAGCTGTCGCTCCTGTATATTGCTGACCTTTCCCTCCGGATAGAGGATAACCACTTCTACTCCAGGCACTCCCAGGAAGCCGCTGGCCACAGCTCCTCCCGTATCTCCGCTGGTGGCTACCAGAACGGTGGTTTTGGTATGTGATTCTTCTGAGAAATACCCAAGGCAGCCCGCCATGAAGGTAGCACCCACGTCCTTGAAGGCCATGGTGGGCCCGTGAAAGAGCTCCAGGACCCCGATCTGCTCGTCCAGCCAGACCAGGGGAAATTCAAACCCCAGGGTGCTTTCCAGGATGTCCTTCAGATGCTTCTCGGGAAGTGAATCTCCAGTATATTCTCGCATGAGCTCGTAGGCGATATCCAGGAAGGGCCTTTGGTGTACCTCCTGCCAGAACGCTGCCGGAAACCTGGGGATGTGTTTGGGGAAGTACAACCCCCGATCTGGGGCGAGTCCTTTAAGTGCGGCTTCTCTGAAGGTCACCTCTGAGGCGCGGTTTTCAAGACTGTAGAATTTCATTTCTCTTGTTGTTTTCCTGCCATCCTTATTCCGGGAACAGCCGAACCCCATCCTGGTTGATCGCTGAGGTAAATGTAATATAAGGGATTCCCACGGACTTGTAATAATTGTTCAGCGCTGTCTCCGTATCCCGAGCCAATCTTTCGCCTTTGGTCAGGGCAAAGACCGAAGGACCCGAACCCGAGATCCCAAAGCCAAGGGCACCCGCGTCCATAGCGATCTGCCGCATTTGATCAAAGCCCGGGATCAGCAGCGATCGGATCGGTTCGATCACCCCGTCTTTCAACGATCGGCTTATCAGGCCGTAGTCCTCTGTAAAAAGGCCCGTGATCAGTCCGCCGACGTTTCCCCATTGCCGGATTCCCTGCTCCAGGGTGATGGACCGCTTGAGGATGCTCCTTGAGTCCGCCGTCTTCAGCTCTATTTGTGGATGGAGCACCACAGCATGCAGCAGGGAAGGGCAGTGGACCCGGGCAATGTCCAGCGGGTCATATCCCCGTATCAGGGTAATGCCTCCGTAGAGGGCCGGGGCCACGTTGTCTGCGTGGGGTACTCCACTTGCCAGGGCTTCCCCTTCTATGGCAAATTGCACAAGCTCCGGTAGGGAGAAGGGATCTTCTAACAACCGGTTAAGCCCCCAAACTGCCCCTGCGGCACTGGCCGCACTACTGCCTATGCCGCTGCCCGGCAGGATTCTTTTTTCAATTTCCATTTCCACGCCCCCATTGAAGTCGCTGGCTTCCAGCAGGGCCATGGCCGCCACGCCTGCCACATTTTTTTCAGGCTCCAGCGGGAGGTCTCCACCCGTAATCCGTGTGATGCGCACCCCCGGCTGTTCTGTAAGCCTCATTTTCATGAGGTCCCCGGTGCTTTCCAACGCCAGTCCCAGCACGTCAAAACCACAGGAGAGGTTGGCGATGGTCGCCGGGCAGAATACATTAATGGGGGTCTTATTCATAATCTGTTGGGATTCCCAACGGCTATTTCATTTGGTTGATCAAACATTCCCTGCCCGGATAATATCGGCGAATATTCCCGAGGCCGTCACGTCTGCTCCGGCTCCGGCACCTTTTATCACCAGGGGCTGCTCCCGGTACCGGTCGGTGTGGAATAATACGATATTATCGCTGCCCCGGAGATGATAAAAATCATGGCCCTCCTCAACGGCTTCAAGGCCTACCCGGGCTTTTCCTTCATTGAATTCCGCCACGTATTTCAGCCTGTGGCCCTTTTGGGCTGCCCGATCATAATGCTTTCGAAAATGGTCCTCAGATGCCTCCAGGACTTTGTAGAAAGCCTCCACATCTTTGGCTTCCCCGGCCGCTGCTGGGAGAAAAGAATCATTTTCAATGGTATCCAGCTCCAGTGGATAGCCACTTTCCCGGGCCAGGATGAGTATTTTTCGCATCACATCCACTCCGCTCAGATCAATCCTGGGATCCGGTTCCGTATACCCCTGCCTCTGGGCCTCCCGAACCACGGACGCAAATGGTGTGCTTCCGTCATAATGGTTAAAGATAAAGTTCAGGCTGCCTGAGAGCACTGCCCGGATCCTGTGGACCCGGTCTCCTGATATTATAAGGTTCTTCAGGGTGTCGATCACCGGCAGCCCGGCACCCACATTGGTTTCAAACAGGAATGGGGCTGAAAAGGTGCGGGCTGTTTTTTTCAATTGCGAATAGGTTTCGTAACCCGAAGAACAGGCGATCTTGTTGCAGGTTACCACGGCAATGCTTTCCTGTAAATACCTCCCGTACCAACCGGAAACCGCTTCGCTGGCTGTATTGTCAATAAAGATGGAATTCCTCAGATTTACCTTTCGGACCTGGTCGTAAAATTTCTGTGTATCAGCTCTTTGACCCTGATTAAGGGTGTCTTCCCACCGATCCAGATCCAGGCCGGTTTCTTGGAAGACCATCTTGCGTGAATTTGAGATGCCGATCACTCGAAGCTGCAACCGGAGTTCTTCTTTAAGGAGTACCTGCTGTTTGCGGATCTGTTCCATAAGCCGGGATCCGACATTGCCCACTCCCATAATGAAGAGGTTCAGCTGCTTGACCTGCTCTTCGAAGAAGGCCTCATGCAAAGTGTTCAGGGCTTTTTTGACGTCTTCCTCCCGGATGACTGCAGAGATATTACGCTCGGAGGCCCCCTGTGCGATGGCGCGGATATTTACGTTGTTCCTTCCAAGGGCACTGAACATCTTGCCACTGAGTCCCTGGTGGTGTTTCATCTGGTCGCCAACCAGGGCCACTACGCACAGCCCGGGTTCCACGGATACCGGGTTGATCTCTCCCAGGGCAATCTCGTAGGAGAATCGTTTGTTCACCGCCTGGGCGGCCCGCTGGAGCTGGGTCTCGGATACGCCCACGCAAATGGAATGCTCGGAGGAGGCCTGGGTGATAAAGACGATATTGACCCCTTCCTCAGAAAGCACTTCAAAGAAACGCTTGCTGATCCCCGGGATCCCTACCATGCCCGGCCCTTCCAGGGATAACAGGCCAATCTCGGGCACATAGCTGATCCCACGGACGGTGCGTCCCTTCTCATTGCCCGAGGCTTCGATCCGCGTACCGGGATCATCGGGGGCAAAGGTGTTGCGGATCAGTAGCGGGATACCGGTTTGCAGGACGGGCTGTATGGTGGGGGGATAGAGGACTTTGGCTCCGAAATGTGATAATTCCATGGCTTCCTCATAGGAAAGCAAAGGAATAGCCCTTGCCCCTTTGACCAGCCTGGGATTGGCGGTGAACATACCGCTCACGTCCGTCCAGATCTCGAGTTGTTTTGCCCCGGTTGCTGCGGCAAATAGGGCTGCCGAATAATCTGACCCACCCCTGCCCAGGGTAGTGGTATGTCCTTCCGGATTCGAAGCGATAAACCCCGGCAAAACCACAACGGGATGCATGCCATCAAGGGTGGAGGCGATTTGCTTACGGGTGAGCTCATGATCCACCTGTGCATTCCCATAGGAATCATCGGTCCGGATCAGTGCCCGGCTATCCTGGAAAACGGCTTTCACCCCTTCACTTTGATAATATGAGGCGATAATGGTCGCGGACATAAGCTCTCCGAAACTCAGGATCCTGTCCAGAAGCTTGGGCGTATTCTCCCCGATAAGAAAGGAGCCCTCCAACAGGGTTTCCAGGGTGTTTGCCTCTTTTTTGACCTTGCTAAGCACCCCTGCCTGCTGTGCGATGGGCAGCAGATGGCGCACGGCATCAAAATGCCGGGTTTCGATCGCCTGCAAGTGCTTCCGCCAACCTTCATCCTGCAGTGCGGCCATTTCGGAAGCGTTTATCAACATATCCGTGATCCCTCCAAAAGCAGATACCACTACCAGGACCGGAGATTCGGTTTTCCGTACGATCGAAAGGGTCCTTTCGATGGCTTCGGGGCTGGCGACCGAACTGCCGCCAAATTTCATTACGATCATAGCACTAATGCTCAAAAACTGAAAAGGGCATGGGATCGGGGTAGAAGGAAGGCCTGCTCGCCAAAGCAATTCCTATTTATACTGACCCGCTATGGATCTGAAAGGAGGCACCCGCCACCGCCGAACAGGATGCCCTGCGTCATTCAAATGTAGCACATTTGGAGGGTTGGCCAAATATCTTCCACAGAATTCTCAAGACGTGAGTTTTTAGCCAAATTTCTTTCGTTTCAACCCTACATTTAGTTCCTTTATAGAGGAATATCGCAGCACCCACCCATGAAAATCCTCAGCAAAGAACAACTCTATAAGGCGGATCAGGAAACCCTCCTGGCCGAAAAGATTCCCAGCGAGGCCTTGATGGAACGTGCGGCTACTATGGTGTTCAATTGGCTGCATAAGCGCCTTCAGGGCGCGCCGGTAAACCTGCACATCTTCTGCGGTATCGGGAACAATGGAGGGGATGGCCTGGTAGTTGCCCGTCATCTGATGGAACACGGGTATCATATACAGGTTTACATTGTGAAGTATTCGGATTATCGTTCGGAGGATTTTCTGATCAACCTGAAGCGGTTGAAGGATAGGAAGATCTGGCCCGAGTATTTGGATGAGGGCAGTCCGCTTCCGGCGATCCCTGCTTCTGACCTTGTGGTGGATGCCGTTTTTGGCATTGGATTGAACCGGAGGCCGGATGCATGGGTAGGCACCCTTTTTGAGCACTTGAATGATACAGGCGCATTTATTCTTGGGATCGACGTGGCATCGGGACTTTATCTGGACCGGATTCCGGATGATGAACAGCCGGTCCTCCGTGCAGATCACCTGCTGACGTTTGGATCTCCCAAACTGGTATTCTTCCTGCCACAGACCGGGAGGCATGTGAAGGGGTGGGAAGTTTTGGATATAGGCCTGGACAGGGCTTTTATGGAACAGGTGGAGGCATCTTATGAGCTGCTGCTTCCCGAAATCCTGGTCCCGCTCTACCGGCCCCGCACCAAATTTTCACATAAGGGGACCTACGGACATGCGCTTATCCTGGGGGGTAGCCACGGAAAAATAGGTGCCGTGGGGTTGGCTGCAATGGCAGCCCTCCGGACGGGTGCAGGCCTTGTGACGGCCTGTGTTCCAAAATGCGGATATGTCCCATTGCAGGCCCAGATACCGGAGGTCATGGTGTGGACGACCCCCGGAGAAGACCAGCACACCAGCTTTCCCGAGCAGACGGAAGGGTATGTGATCGGGTGCGGGATGGGCCTGGGTTCCTCCCAGCAGACCCAGAACGCATTTCTATCCTGGCTATCCACGCAAAAGGCACCCCTTTTACTGGATGCCGATGCCCTGAATATCCTGAGCTTGCATCCGGATGCTTTAGGCGAGGTTCCGAAAGGCAGCGTGCTAACCCCTCATCCGGGAGAGTTAAAAAGGCTTATTGGTCCGTGGTCGGATGATTTTGACAAGCTTCAAAAAGCCAGGGAGCTGGTTCGCAAATTGCAGTGTGTGCTGCTTATAAAGGGGGCGCATACCCTGATCCTCACCACAGTGAAAACCTATGTGAATACCACTGGAAATTCGGGTATGGCTACGGCCGGGAGCGGAGATGTTTTGAGCGGGATGATCACAGGCCTGATGGCCCAGGGCTATCCGCCGGAACAGGCTGCATTGCTGGGGGTTTTCCTTCACGGAAGGGCTGGGGACCTGATGGCGGGCAACACCGGTTTTGAAGCGCTAACAGCCTCGGGGATCCTCGAAGGTATTTCAGGGGCTTTCAGGGAATTGACCACAGTGCCGGAGAGCGAGTCACCTGCTGCTCACACCGCCGGGGACATTCCATCCGCAGAATAGCCAGGGGGTACTTATTCAGGATTGCTCAGAACAACCTTCTTGCGTACCCATGAAAGCGCTTTTTGATAGTCCACGAAAAACTTCATGGGATTCTTGTAGAAGAGCTTCTCGATGTGGAAATTATGCATATCCACTTCCTTGGTGGAAACCACCGCATAGGCCTTCAGGTTGTCCAGTTGCCTCAGATAGGTATACACCGTAGGGTCTATGGCGTATGAATTGATCCGGTGGCTGATAAAACCGAAATTCTTGTTCCTGAAGTGGATCTCAGAGATCCCAATGATTTGATAAGCGCGTTCCAGGGTGAGGGTTGCTCCCTGGTCGAAAATAGATACCATGTAGTTGTCATACACTTGTATTTTTCCGACGTCGAGGAGGTACTCCCTGACGATCACGGTCTTTTTAGCCGGTCCGAATTCCATTCCATTTACATTTATAGTGTCTCGAAACGAAAGTAGAAGGAAGGCCCTGCTGACCAAAAAATATTAGATTAAAGACCTAAATATCACTTATAAGGCAGGTTGCTGTGCGGGCTTGTATTTCAATTCCTACGAACCCCTATAGCCCCCATAAAAAAGGGAGTCCCATTTCTAGGACTCCCCCTGTCAAATAATTCTTACAATTTTCAGGCCTCTTTGGAGGATTCACTGGATTTCTTGATGTTGATGTCCAGCCTGTCTTCCGCTTCGTTGAGGTCCATCGTAATGCGATCTCCCTCCTCCAGCTTGGAATTGACGATTTCCTCAGCCAGGGCATCCTCGATGTATTTCTGGATAGCCCTTTTCAGTGGCCGGGCGCCATATTCCTTGTCAAAGCCCTTCTCAGCAATATAATCCTTGGCCTTGTCGGAAAGCTTTAAATCGTATCCAATGTCTTTGATGCGCTCGTAAAGCTTCCTGAGTTCGATGTCAATGATCTTGTGAATGTGCTCCCGCTCCAGCGGGTTAAATACGATCACATCGTCAATACGGTTCAGGAATTCAGGGGCAAACGCCTTTTTCAACGCATTTTCAATCACGCTTTTCTGATGGGCACCCGCCTGGGATTTCTTGGCGGAGGTCCCAAAGCCAACGCCTTGTCCAAAATCCTTTAGCTGACGCGCTCCGATATTGGAGGTCATGATGATAATCGTATTCCTGAAATCGATCTTACGCCCCAGGCTGTCCGTCAGGAAACCGTCATCGAGCACCTGAAGCAGCATATTGAATACGTCCGGGTGGGCTTTTTCAACCTCATCCAGAAGGATTACAGAATAGGGCTTGCGGCGTACTTTTTCAGTGAGCTGCCCGCCTTCTTCATAACCCACGTACCCGGGAGGAGCCCCCACCAGGCGTGAGATGGCAAACTTCTCCATGTACTCGCTCATATCGATCCGCAACAGGGCATCCTCGGAATCGAACAATTCCTTGGCGAGGACTTTGGCAAGCTGGGTTTTTCCGACCCCGGTCTGTCCTAGGAATATAAAGCTTCCAATAGGTTTGTTGGGATCCTTCAGCCCGGCACGGTTCCGTTGAATGGCCTTAGCCACCTTGGCGACCGCTTCATCCTGCCCGATGACGCTGTTTTTGATCAGCTCCGGCAGTTCTGCCAGTTTATTGCTCTCCGTCTGCGCGATCTTATTGACGGGGATGCCGCTCATCATAGAGACCACATCTGCTACATTTTCCTCATCCACGGTCTCCCTGTGGAGCTTGCTGTCCTCTTCCCACTTCTCCTGGGCGATGGCCAGTTCCTTCTCCAGGCGTTTCTCATCATCCCGAAGCTTGGCAGCCTCCTCATAGCGCTGTTTTTTCACAACGCTGTTCTTGAGTTCCCGGACTTCCTCCAGCTGGTTCTCCAACTCGAGGATCTGCTTGGGCACATCCATATTGATGATATGGACACGGGAACCCGCCTCGTCCAGGGCATCAATAGCCTTGTCCGGCAGGAACCGGTCCGTGATATAGCGATTGGTCAGCTTTACACAGGCTGCAATTGCCTCATCCGTATAGTTTACATTGTGGTGCTCCTCGTATTTCCCCTTGATGTTTTTTAGGATTTCAACGGTCTCTTCGACGGTAGTGGGTTCAACCATGACCTTCTGGAACCTGCGCTCCAGGGCGCCGTCTTTTTCGATATACTGACGGTATTCATCCAGGGTTGTTGCCCCGATACACTGGATTTCCCCTCTGGCCAGCGCGGGCTTGAACATATTGGAGGCATCCAGGCTTCCTGTGGCACCACCGGCACCTACAATGGTGTGGATCTCATCTATGAAGAGGATGACATCGTCATTCTTTTCCAGCTCGTTCATTACCGCCTTCATCCGTTCTTCAAATTGTCCCCGGTATTTCGTGCCGGCCACCAGGGAGGCCAGGTCCAGGGTGACTACCCTTTTATTGTACAGGATGCGGGATACCTTCTTATTGATGATGCGCAGGGCAAGGCCTTCCGCAATCGCGCTTTTCCCTACCCCGGGTTCCCCGATAAGCAGGGGGTTGTTCTTTTTGCGGCGGCTGAGGATCTGGGAAACCCTTTCGATTTCCTTTTCCCGCCCCACCACAGGGTCCAGTTTGTTGTCTTCAGCAAGGGCCGTAAGATCCCTTCCAAAGTTATCCAGCACAGGGGTTTTAGACTTTTTGCTTCCCTTTTGGGAACTGCTTCCCGAATACGAGCTCTCCTTGCTTTCCCCAACATCGTCTGAATCACTTGGATAGGACTCGGCAGAAGGGGAATCTCCATAGTCCTCTTCACTGTCGCTGGTGATCATGCTTTTAAATTGTTCCTTGACCCCATCGTAGTCCACTTTCATCTTGTGAAGCAATTTGGTTGTAGGGTCGTTTTCGTTGCGCAGGATGCAAAGAAGCAGGTGCGCTGTGTTGATGGAAGAACTCTGAAAAAGTTTAGCTTCCAGAAAGGTGGTCTTCAGCGCGCGTTCGGCCTGACGTGTGAGGTGCAGGTTCTTTTTATCCTTCGGTTGTGAGCCCGAATTGGGATTGGGGGGGCTAAGGATTTCTACCTTTCTCCGAAGATGGTCCAGATCCACATCCATGGCATCGAGAATGCTGATTGCCTTCCCGTTACCATCGCGCAGCAGGCCCAGCATCAGATGCTCAGTCCCGATAAAATCGTGTCCCAGCCGCAGTGCTTCTTCCTTGCTATAGGCAATAACGTCCTTTACCCTTGGTGAAAAATTATCATCCATATAACCTCCTTAAATCAAATTTAAAATTACGAATTCTATTCTTAAGAACGTCAAATACCATACCTATATTCGTCGAATCAAAACGAAATGACGAAAAATAGAGGGAATTACAAAAAAATTAACGCTCAAATTATCAACCTTTAAGGCGGTAATTCCTGTTGATAAAATCTTTAATAAAAGCAGGCCACGACCTGATAAAAGGTAGGTTTTTCCGTATATTGGCTTGATTTTTTAACCCCAAAAAAACAACTGAAGAACTGCAATATGGCGGAAGGAGAAAAATTGATCCCCATCAACATTGAAGATGAGATGAAATCGGCCTACATTGACTACTCAATGTCGGTCATTGTGTCACGTGCACTGCCAGATGTCAGGGATGGTCTCAAGCCCGTTCACAGAAGAGTACTCTACGGCATGCACGAACTCGGAGTACGGTCTACGAGCTCGCATAAGAAGTCTGCACGTATCGTGGGGGAGGTCCTCGGTAAATACCACCCACATGGCGATACTTCTGTATACGATACCATGGTCCGGATGGCCCAGGACTGGAGTTTGAGATACATGCTGATCGACGGGCAGGGAAACTTCGGGTCCATAGACGGTGATAGTCCGGCGGCCATGCGTTATACGGAAGCCCGGATGCGCAGGATTGCTGACGAGATGCTGGCGGATATCGACAAGGAAACCGTCGATCACCAGCTCAACTTTGACGACTCCCTTGAGGAACCCACAGTCCTGCCCACACGCATTCCCAACCTGTTGATAAATGGTGCTTCCGGAATCGCCGTGGGAATGGCCACAAACATGCCCCCACATAACCTTTCCGAGGTGGTGGACGGCACTATTGCCTATATCGACAACCGAAATATCGAGATCGACGAACTGATCGGGTTCATCAAAGCCCCGGACTTCCCGACGGGAGGAATCATTTACGGCTATGACGGGGTAAAGGAAGCCTTCCATACGGGAAGGGGACGGGTCGTCATGCGGGCCAAAGCCAATTTTGAGGAAGTTCAGGGTCGGGAGTGTATTGTCGTCACGGAAATCCCCTACCAGGTGAACAAGGCAGACATGATCCGCAAGACGGTCGACCTGAGCAATGACAAGAAAATAGAAGGGATTGCGGACATACGGGACGAATCCAACCGGAAAGGCATGCGCGTGGTCTATGTCCTAAAGCGAGATGCCATCCCAAATATCGTACTAAATACTTTATATAAGTACACCGCCCTGCAGTCCTCATTCAGCGTAAACAATATTGCATTGGTTGAGGGCCGGCCGAAGCTGCTGAACCTCAAAGACCTGATCGGTCATTTTGTAAACCACCGCCACGAAGTGGTGGTCCGGCGGTCCGAATACGAGCTGCGCAAGGCAGAAGAGCGGGCTCACATCCTTGAAGGGCTTATCATCGCCTCGGACAATATCGATGAGGTAATCGAAATCATTCGGGGTTCGGCCAATGCCGAAGAGGCCAGGGCCAACCTGATCAAGCGCTTCGAGCTTACTGAAATCCAGGCGCGTGCCATTGTGGAGATGCGTCTCAGGCAGTTGACAGGCCTGGAACAGGATAAGCTTCGGTCGGAGTATGAAGAGGTACTCGCAACCATAGAGGACCTGAAGGACATTCTGGCGAGAGAGGAACGGCGTATGGACATCATCAAGGAGGAGCTTTTGGAGGTCCGCAAAAAATATGGGGACGAGCGGCGTTCTGAAATCAACTATGTGGGAGGGGATCTCAGCATAGAGGATATGATCCCGGACGAGCAGGTGGTGATCACCATCTCCCATGCCGGATACATCAAGCGCACCCCGTTGGCCCAGTACAAGACCCAACAGCGCGGTGGCGTGGGGAAAAAGGCCTCGGCCACGCGCACGGAGGATTTCCTCGAACACCTCTTTGTGGGCACAAACCACCAGTATATGCTGTTCTTTACCCAAAAAGGACAATGCTACTGGCTGCGCGTTTATGAGATTCCGGAAGGGAGCCGGACTTCTAAAGGTCGGGCGATTCAGAACCTGATCAACATCGCCCAGGACGACAAGGTAAAAGCCTTTATTTGTACGAGGGACCTCAAGGAAGAGGAGTATGTGAACAGCCACTATGTGATCATGGCGACCAAAAAGGGTGTGGTGAAGAAGACTCCCCTGGAGCAGTATTCACGTCCGAGACAAAATGGGATCATCGCGATCAATATCCGGGAAGGAGATGAATTGCTGGAGGCCAAACTGACCACGGGCTCAAGCCAGATCTTCCTGGGTCTGAAGTCCGGAAAGGCCATCCGCTTCGAGGAGAACAAGACCCGCCCTATGGGCAGGAATTCCTCTGGAGTTCGGGGGATCACCCTGGCCGGAGAAACAGATGAGGTGATCGGCATGGTCTCTGTCCACAATTTTGATGAAGACATCCTTGTGGTATCGGAAAACGGCTATGGCAAGCGATCCAGCATCGAGGACTACCGTCTGACCAACCGGGGAGGAAAAGGGGTCAAAACCATTTCCATCTCGGATAAGACAGGAGGTTTGGTTGCCATCAAAAACGTATCGGACTCCGACGACCTGATGATCATCAACAAATCCGGGATTGCCATCCGGTTGCCGTTGGAAGAACTCCGGACCATGGGCAGGGCTACACAGGGGGTCAGGCTGATCAATTTGAAGGATAAAGACTCCATCGCAGCGGTGGCCAAGGTGATGAAAGAAGAGGAGGATCTGGACGAAACCGATATCCTCGATATGGAGGTAGACACTGAAGATGGCACAGCTCTTGATACAGATAGTCCAGAAACCCCTCCAGCTTCGTAAATAAAAAAGACACTAATTACTTATAAACAGAGTTACATGAAAACCAAGTTCTTATTTTTTGCAGCCCTGCTGACGAGCGTGGCTGTATTTTCACAGAAATCCGAGATCAAAGAGGCCGAGAAAGCGCTCAAAAATGGTGATGCGGCTGCTGCCAAAGCCAGCCTTGAAAGTGCTGCAGGAATGATTGACGGTGCCGACCCCCGCGTTCAGGCGCAGTATTATTTTGTAAGGGGGCAGGCATACGCCGATCTTGCCCGTAAAGGGGATGTAGCAGCATTTGAAGAGGCCGTCTCCTCCTACAAAAAGGTGGTGAGCACCGAAGAGGCCAGCGGCAAGGAAAAATATACCCAGGATGCCCAGGTCCAGATGTCGACCATTGCCAATGATCTGGTAAATGCTGCGGTGGATGACAACAAGGAACAGAAGTACAAGGAAGCGGCTGAAAAGCTCTATCTGGGATATCAGCTGAGCCCTATGGATACCGTATATCTTTATTATGCTGCCAGCAGCGCGGTAAATGCCCAGGACTACGAATTGGCCCTGAACTACTACAATGAGCTGAAGGAAGTCGGATATGACGGCAGCCAGGTCCTCTACAAAGCCACCAATGTGGAAACGGGGGAGGAAGAAGCCATGAACCAGACCCAGCGGGACCTTATGGTGAAATCCGGAGCCTACACCAATCCGGTAGATGAGAAGACCGAGTCCAAAAGGGCTGAAATCGTTCGTAACATTGCCCTGATATACACCCAGCTCGGCAAGAATGAAGAGGCACTTGCGGCTTACCAGGATGCGCGGGCGGACAATCCGGACGATGTAAACCTCGTGCTCAACGAGGCGAATCTTTACTATCAAATGGGGGACAAGGAGAAATTTAAGGAGCTGATGGCCGAAGCGGCTGCCATGGCACCGGACAATCCTGACCTACATTATAATATTGGGGTGATCAGCATGGAGCAGGGAGATATCGAAGCGGCACGTGCATCATACCGCAAAGCCATTGAGATCAATCCAGGATATGTCAATGCGCAGCTGAACCTGTCGACCACTTATGTGAACGAAGGGAATGACCTGATCGATGACATGAATCAATTGGGTACCTCACGGGAGGACATCGCTAAATACGAAGAGCTCAAGAAGAAAAAGGATGATCTCTTCCAGGAAGGTGTTACCGTTTTGGAGGACGCCCTTAAGACGAATCCTGACAATCAGAGTATCCTGGAACAACTCAAGAACATCTACGGAGCGCTGGGAGACAACGAGAATTATATGCGCGTCAAGAAATTACTGGGAGAATAGTTCTTTCAATACTGCAAAAATAAAGCCCCGGATTCCGGGGCTTTTTTTGTTACAGGACCCTGACGATCACCCTCAGGGAGTGGGTGTAGTTACGAACCTCCGTGTTGAAGATCCCGGTATGGTCCAGCCGGTCAATTCGCACCTTTCCATAGGCGTGTACCAAATAATTGTCACCCATTATGATCCCCACATGGTTGATCACCCCGTCCGGGCCGTCAAAGAAGGCCAGGTCGCCTGCTTCGCTTTCCTCGATAAAACTAAGTGCGGTACCCTGAAGGGCCTGCTCCTGTGGCTGGTGTTTCAGCAATACGCCCTGAGTTTTGTATACCAGCTGGCTCAATCCTGCAGCATCGATGCCAAACGGGGAACGTCCACCCTTCAGTTCAGGACTGTTCAGGAACATAAGCGCTGTCTGGACCAGCTCCTCTTTTTTATGCTTTTCCGGGAATACCTCCCCTTCGTGCTGATGGTTCATAATTGAAGCACCACCAATGCTTGCACCCAGGGATACCGGGAGCAACAGCCCCTCCTCTGTAGTGATATGCGAAATAAGGTCACAGGCACAGCCGCAGGCGATACCGTCTGCCAGATCCTTATATTCGGCTTCCTCAATGCTCCGCCACTGAAGATTCCTGAGCCAGCCTTCTGACTGATCCAAATGCGCGCGCACCCGGGACCATCGCTTGCGGGATTCCAGTACTTTGAACACTTCGCCGTACAGCAGCTGGGTAACCATGCCGGAAGCCTCATCCGGGCTTTCGTATACAGGAACCATGCTCAGGGAACAGATGCCGTATTGCATTCGATTGGGGGAGTGAGTTAGGATCTATCCAATACCATGGCCGAGGCACCTCCACCTCCATTGCAGATGGCAGCGGCCCCTAGTTTGGCATTGTGTTGTCTCAGGACATGGACCAGGGTTACCAGGATCCGGGCCCCCGAGCATCCCAGGGGATGTCCCAGAGCCACGGCTCCTCCGTGAACATTGACGTTCTTATCTGTAAGTCCGAGGAGCTTGATATTTGCAAGGCCTACTACGCTGAATGCTTCGTTAAACTCGAAAAAGTCGATATCCTCCAGGCTGAGGCCGGCTTTATCAAGGGCGATAGGAAGGGCTTTGGCCGGAGCTGTCGTAAACCATTTGGGCTCTTGTGCTGCGTCCGCGTAGGAACGTATCCTGGCCAGGGGCTCCAGGCCCATTTCCGCTGCTTTTTCGGCGCTCATCAGGACCATGGCAGCCGCTCCGTCGTTTATGGTCGAGGCATTCGCGGCGGTTACCGTGCCTTCTTTGGTAAAGGCCGGCCGCAGCTGGGGTACCTTTTCCATTTTCACATTTTTATACTCTTCATCTTCGCGGACCAGCAGGGGTTCTCCCCGTCGCTGGGGAACCTCCACGGGAATGACCTCATCGGAGAACATGCCATTTTTCCAGGCCGAGGCAGATCGCTCATAGGACTGTATAGCGAAGGCATCCTGGTCTTCCCGGCTGAATTCGTATTCCAGGGCACAGGCATCTGCGCACACGCCCATAGCCTGTTGGTCATAGGCGTCCACAAGGCCGTCTTTCTGCATCCCATCTACCATGGTGGCCGGACCAAATTTTTTCCCACTTCTCAGGTGAAGGTAATGCGGGATCATACTCATGTTTTCCATCCCGCCGGCGACCATAATTTCCCGGTCTCCAAGGGCGATAGCCTGGGCGGCCTGCATCACTGCTTTCATTCCCGAGGCGCATACCTTGTTTACCGTAGTACACGGAACGGTGTCCGGAACCCCGGCTTTGATTGCCGCCTGTCGGGCGGGAGCCTGACCAGCACCTGCCTGTACCACATGCCCCATGAGGACCTCCTGCACCAGGGAAGGATCCAGATCGATTTTGGCCATGGCGGCCCGAATGGCTGTGGCGCCCAATTCAGGGGCGGGAACCGATGACAGAGCTCCTAAAAAACTACCGATGGGAGTCCGCACCGCAGATACGATTACAACCTCTTTCATATGCTTAAGTTTTCTGGGGCGAAAATACTAAATTAAAACTGTAAGGGGTATCGGGCAGCCTTAAAAGCCCGGGATTTTCCTATTTTTGGTACCTAGACCCGAACCCATGTCCAAGACCCTGGATTCCTTCTACCGATCGCAAAGCCTGATCTATAAGTTCATTCTCTACGTGATCACGGTAGCCAGCATAGTGTTTTTCTTTCCCAGGGGCGGGCAATTCAAGTACGAATTTCAAAAAGGGAAACTCTGGCAGTACGAGAACCTCTATGCGCCCTTTGACTTCTCTATTCTAAAAACCGATGAGGAACTCGAGGCAGAGCAGCGTGCGATCCGCGAAGATCAGATCCCCTATTACCGCTTCAACACGGAAATTGCCCAGGAAGTCTACGATGCTTTTTCGGCTGAATTTGCCCTGGAGTTTCCGGAAGAAGAATCCTCCCGAAGACTGTGGAACGTGCTGCGCAGAAGCGGCCGGCAGATGTTGGACAGTATCTACAGCACCGGGTTGCTGGGGGAGGGAGCCCGTCCTTCGGGGAGGGAGGTCTACCTGGTCCGCAACAACGAAGCCAGGCGAATTCCCGCCAGCCTCCTCCATAGCGAGGCAACCCTGCAGCCACTGATTGCCTCCATGGCCGGGGAGCGCGGCCTTGATGGCTATACGCCCAAATACACTGCGCTTCTCAACCGGGTTCTGCGGCCCAATGTGCGCCTGGATGAAGCGCTTACCCAGAAAGAGATCCTGAACCGGTTGGACAACATATCCGTTACACGGGGCAATGTCGCCCAGGGGGAGCTGATCATTGCCAATGGAGAGGTCGTTGAGTCCGAGAATTTCAAGGTCCTGGAATCCCTGAAAGGGGAATATGAATCCGAGCTTTGGACGGTGAACAATGCCTATTTCATCCTGGCGGGCTATACCATCCTGGTCGCCCTGGTGCTGATGATGTTAATGCTGTTCCTTAAAAAGTACCGCCCGGGGGTCTTCAGGAACAACATCAATGTCACCTTTATCTTTTTCAATATCCTGGTGATGGTATTTCTCACCACCCTGGTGGTCAAGTATGACGCCACCCTGGTCTATGTAGTGCCCCTCTGTATCCTGCCCCTGATTCTAAAGACGTTCTTCGATGCGCGCCTCGGGCTGTTTGTTCATGTATTAACGGTCCTTATCCTGGGATTTGTGGTCCCGAACAGCTTTGAGTACATCTTTCTGCAGATCGTGGCGGGGATCGTCACCATACTTACCATCTCACAGCTTTACAAGCGGGCCAACCTCTTTATCTCCGTAGGGCAGATCACTATGATCTACATTGTGGGGTACTTTGCCTTTCACATCATACATGAAGGCAATCTGGAGAATGTGATCTGGGTTAATTTTGGTTTCTTCCTGCTCAATGGGATGACCACCCTGTTTGCACAGCCGCTGATCTATATCTATGAAAAAAT
>CBFCWO010000052.1:0-19401 GCA_965601625.1 uncultured Flavobacteriaceae bacterium
TTGTGGGGAGAGCAGGATTCGAACCTGCGAAGGTAAAAACCAACAGATTTACAGTCTGTCCTCGTTGGCCGCTTGAGTATCTCCCCCAACCCTTATTTCATATGAACTTTCGAGCCGATGGAGGGACTCGAACCCACGACCCCGAGATTACAAATCACGTGCTCTAGCCAGCTGAGCTACATCGGCTTAATGGGCCTTTTTTACGCATAAAAAAGTCCGTCATTTCTAACGGACTGCAAATGTAGATAATTATTTATTTAATCAAAACTATTTCAGAAAAATTTTAGGGAGTTGAAAGCCTTGGATCTCCTTTTCTTTTTGACCAGTTTGCGCTCCAGGGAACCACAAGCAGCATCAATGGCTTCCTCAAAAGACTTGCACTGCTTTTTCACTATAAATACGTCTCCCGGAACATGCAATTTGACTTCCGCTGTTTTGTTTTCTTTTGCGCTTGTGTTCACCTTCTTTAAAAAGACCTCTGCACTCACCACCCGATCATAGAAAAGATCCAGTTTATCCATTCGCTTCTGGACAAAGTCCAAGAGCTCGCTGTCGGCATTGAAGTTTACCGACTGTGTATTTACCTTCATAAGCTGATTGAATTGATGTTTTTTTTCAGTTCAGGAGGACTCTTTATTCCTCGGATGGGCATCCAGATGGATGCGCTTGAGTTCTGCAATGCTGTTATGCGTGTAAACCTGGGTCGATGCCAGGCTGGCATGGCCGAGGAGTTCTTTGACGGAATTCATATCCGCCCCTTTATTCAACATGTGGGTAGCAAAGGTATGTCTGAGTACGTGAGGGCTCTTTTTGACCTTTGCCGATACCTCACTAAGATATTTATTTATAATTCTATAAACAAGGGTTTCATACATTTTATTGCCTGATCCTGAGAGAAAAAGATAGTCCTTTTCTTCCTGTGGAAATGTCTCGTTTCGCACCTCGAGATACTGTTGACAAAGCGGCTCGAGGCTTTTGACCAGCGGGATTAACCGTTCCTTGTTCCGCTTGCCCAAAACCTTGAGGGTTCCCGCATTCAGATCGAGATCATGCAGTCGTATCCCGATCAATTCAGCTCTTCGGATTCCGGTGGTATAGAGCAGCTCCACCACGAGCCGGTCCCTAAGGCCCTCATAATCGGATTCAAAGGCTTCCTGAGAAAACAGCCTGCTCATTTCCTCCACTGAAAAAGGGACCTCTAACCTGCGGTCCGTTTTGAGGGGACGGTGAGAAGCCAGGGGGCTTGCAGCTATCCGCTCCTTTCGGATCAGGAATTTGTAATAGGCCCTCAGGGAGGCGACCTTCCTGTTGATCGTGCGGTTGGTACAACCTGCTTCCATCTGCGTAATGATCCAGCTGCGGATGATGCTGTAGGGCAGGTCTTCCAGGGAGGTCATTTCATGATTATCCACACAGTACTGGTGGAACTGTTCCAGATCCCGCAGATAGGCTTTGACCGTATGAGCCGAATAGTGCTTCTCCAGGGTCAGATAATTGCGGAATTGATCAACAGCCATAGCCTAAAGGTACGAAAGCAAAAAAAAACCCGGATCCTTGAGAATCCGGGTTTGATCTATTGATCTATCAGATAACGCAATCAGAGTTCTTCCTGATCCTTCAACTGCTGAATGTACCTTGCCTTGAGGACTTGCTGACGCTTGTCTATGGAAGGTTTTGAAAACTGCTGGCGACTTCGCAACTGGCGCATAGTGCCGGTACGATCGAATTTGCGCTTGAATCGCTTTAGGGCGCGATCTATATTTTCTCCTTCTTTAACTGGTATAATTAACATGGGCAACCACCTCCTTTCTTTTGCATTTGCGGGGGCAAATATAATGGCATTCTATAAAATGCACCTAATCTTTCAGGATATTTTTAGCGATAACCACCTTCTGGATCTCAGTGGTCCCCTCTCCTATGGTACATAATTTGGAATCCCTGTAGAATTTTTCAACGGGGAATTCCTTGGTATATCCGTATCCCCCGTGGATTTGCACCGCTTCATTGGCCACCTTTACACAAACCTCCGATGCATACATCTTGGCCATGGCGCTTTGCCGGGTCACCGGTTTTTCCGCATTCTTCAAAAAGGCGGCCTTGTGAACCATCAGCTCGGCCGCTTCGATTTCCGTGGCCATTTCAGCCAGTTTGAACGAAATGCCCTGAAAATGACTGATGGGCTTCCCGAACTGTACCCTTTCTTTGGAATATTTAAGGGCCGCCTGGTATGCGCCTTTGGCAATCCCCAGGGACAATGCCCCAATTGAGATCCTGCCTCCATCGAGAATTTTCATTGACTGGATAAATCCATCTCCTACCGGTCCCAATCGATTCTCATCAGGTATCCTGCAGTTGTCAAAAACCAGTTCGGCCGTCTCACTGGCGCGCATGCCCAACTTGTCTTCCTTCTTGCCGCTGCTAAACCCAGGGGTACCCTTTTCAATCACAAAGGCCGTCATCCCCCGGCTATCACCCTTCTCGCCCGTACGGGCAATGACCACGGCCACGTCTCCGCTAATCCCGTGGGTAATAAAATTCTTGGCGCCGTTGAGGACCCAGTTTCTCCCGTCCTTTTTTGCAGTAGTATTCATTCCCCCGGCATCAGATCCGGTATTGTGTTCGGTAAGTCCCCAGGCACCAATCCACTCAGCAGTGGCGAGTTTCGGGATCCAACGCTCCTTTTGCTCTTTGTTCCCAAACATCAGGATGTGGTTGGTGCAGAGCGAATTATGCGCAGCAACCGAGAGCCCAATGCTCGGGTCCACTTTGGAAATTTCCTCAATGATGGCAATATACTCGTGATATCCCAGTCCTGATCCCCCCAGGGACTGCGGTACAAGAACCCCCATAAATCCCAGTTCCCCAGCCTTTTTAAAGACTTCTACCGGGAAGCTCTGGGCCTCATCCCATTCCATGACATGGGGACGAATATACTGCCGCGCAAACTCGCGGGCAGAGGCGGCAATCAGGTTCTGGGTCTCTGAATATTCGAAATTCACAGATGACAGCGATTCAGTAAGCATAGCATTTTTTTAGAACTGCAAATATAGTGCAATTCTCTCAATTCTTTCCTCGGGAAGGTGTAGCACAGCTCTTAAATCCCGCGTATTGCGAAGGGGCCCCAGGCTGTCCCTCCAGGCCACGATTTCCGCGGCCATGGCAGGGGTGAGATAAACTAGAGAAGCGAGTTCGCCTGCCGTGGCCTTGTTGAGATCCAGTTTGGCGATCCGTGGCCTGGATCGGAGGGGAAAAGTAATCATGACCCGCTGGGCTACCTCTGGGTCCAGGCCGTAGACATCCAGGACCTGGGTGGAATCCAGAAATCCCCCAAGTCGCTCCCGGAATCTTACGAGCCGCTCAGACAGCACCGGACCAACACCGCGCACGGTCTGTAATTCAAGGGCGGTAGCCTGGTTAAGGTCCCTATAAGAGGGTTTGGGCTGGAGTTTCTTCTTATAGGGTGGTATTTTTTGGGTGGGAAACTTGAAGTAGGGTTTCCATCGGGAACAAACACTATCCGGCAATCCGGAGAGGCGCTGAAAATCTGAAAACAGGTACAGGGTCCCCCCTGAAGCCCTGAAGGCGTAGAGAGAATCCAGGACCGGATGGGGAATCCCGAGAAGGTAGCCCTTGTAATCATCGAGATAATTAGGATTGAAGGGACGAAGGGTCCAGCCGCTGGGTGCCTTGGTTGTCAAACGAATACTATCCAGACGTTTCTGGGCGATGGAATCCAGGACCACAAGTGCGTTTTGATTCTGTCCATATCCTAACCTGCCCGCTCCCCATTTCACACCTTGCAGCAGTCCCAGGAGTAGAAGAAAATAAAAAACCCCACTTCGAACACCAGGGTGATTACCGATGTGGGGTTTTGGTCGCCTCATGGATCAAATATATGACCCGGCACTGAGCTTATTTTGCAGGTTCCTTTTGTTTCCGGAACAACTGCCCGCTTCGCAGCCTGCTCCAGTAATCATCCAGGTCCTTCCGGACCTCTCCGGACATTATATACAACCCGATGATATTCGGGAAGGACATCGCAAGGATCATCATGTCTGAAAAATCCAGGACCGCTCCCAGACTCACTGAAGCTCCCACGACCACAAATACCAGAAACAGCATTTTGTAAACCATCTCAGCCCGCTTGCTTTTGCCGAAGAGGTACGTCCAGGCCCGCATTCCGTAATACGACCAGGAAATCATGGTAGAAAAGGCAAAAAGGAAGACGGCCACTCCAAGCACATAAGGGAACCAGGAAAACACACTTCCGAAGGCATCAGAGGTAAGCTGGGCACCAGCCATTCCCTCAACCTCATGCATCCCGGTGAAGATAAGTACAAGGGCTGTAAGGGTGCATACCACAACGGTGTCGATAAAGGGCTCCAGAAGCGCTACGAAGCCTTCTGAGGGCGGGTGGTTGGTTTTCACTGCACTGTGTGCGATAGCCGCGGAACCCACGCCCGCCTCATTGGAGAAGGCGGCCCGCTGGAAACCGACCACGAGCACACCCACAACGCCTCCTTTGATAGCCGAAGGACTAAAGGCGCCATCAATTATAGCAGAAAAGGCCCCGCCGATATTCTGTATGTTGAGGATAATCACCGCGAGGGCTGCAAGAACGTAGATCGAAGCCATCAGCGGAACGATTCGGCCGGTAACATTTGCAATACTTTTTATTCCACCAATAATAACGACCCCTACAAGGACAGCAGTAACCACGCCAAACCAAAACCCATTGCCCTGCAGGACGCTGAACTGACCGGCGAGCTGTTCAAAGGATTGATTGGCCTGGAACATATTACCCCCCCCAAAGGAAGCCCCGACGCAGAGCACGGCAAAGAGTCCGGCCAGGACCTTGCCGAGTCCTTTCATGTTTCGCTTTTCCAGTCCGTACCGCAGATAATTCATTGGGCCCCCGAATACACGGCCGTCCGGCAGGATATCTCTGTATTTTACCCCAAGGGTACACTCAACAAACTTGGAAGACATCCCCAGTAGGCCACAGACAATCATCCAGAAGGTAGCTCCTGCCCCTCCGAGGGAGACCGCTACCGCAACTCCTGCAATATTTCCAAGTCCTACGGTGCCGGAAACGGCGGTAGCCAGAGCCTGGAAGTGCGTAACCTGCCCTGGAGCACCCGGGTCGTCATAGCTGCCGCGGGCCAGGCCGATGGAATGTCGAAAACCCCGGATATTGATAAAGCCCATCCTCAGGGTAAAAAAGGTAGCCCCGAGGACCAACCAGATCACTATAAACGGGATGCCCTTGGTAACCGGATCCCCGTTGGGATGCGTCAACACTTCGGGTTGGTCATACTGGATCTCCGCCAGAATGTGTGCGCCCTGCGCTATGACATCTTCTGAACTTTTGGCGTTGTAGATCACATCACCTTCCTTAACCAGGTGGTTTAAGGTGCCCCTCGCCAGTGCGGTGACCGTAATATCAGGGCCGGCGGTTCGGGAAACCATGGCCACCGGATCACCTTTGTTTACTTTGCTGCCCTGAGGCCTGATCCACTCTTTGAGGACATAGCGATCTGCCACTTCAGGGTTCCACCCCGGAATGGGAATATTTTTAGAATTGGTATAGACCACCGGGTCATAGATGCCGCTGGCCGCAAAGGGATCCCAGAAAAGCACGGATCCAAGGGCCCCTACTGCCGGAGTCATCGTCCCGTTGAACATTTCGGTAATGGCCTCAGTGGGTACGGTATACACGCGGGTCACCGAATTCCCCTGAGCATCGGAGATCACCACATTATAGGAGATGCCTTCCACAAGGCCCGTGGCCCGGTTTGAATTCATGGGCGTGCTCTGATTGCTCCATTTATAGGTATACGGCGGTCTCCCCCCGGATACATCCAGCCGGATAACCCCGTCATTGATATTGTTGGAAGGATTGCTGATCGTTTCTTTTACCTGAAGGTCCTGGGCGCCGACTGAACAGGCAAATAAAACAAGAAGAAAAGAGAAAATACGCTTCATGAAGGTTGAGTGAGTTAGAAGGTTTTTGGCTGATAAGTGCAGGCAATATCCTAAAAAAAACTCACGCGGTCAAATTATGAAATCACAAACCCGGCATGAAACCTTCGGGCGAATTCCGCAGAGCATCTTTGCTGCCGGCAGAAATGGCAGCAGAATTCCAGAGATCGAAGGTTGGAATCCAGAAGCATTAATAAGTGCCTAGATGTGGAACATTTCGTTCAGCTTCCGGATCTGGTCCGGACGGCCGAGCACGATCACCTTGCTTTTCGGTTCCAGGGGCATATCCGCCTCCGGATTGATGATATAGGTGCCATCCGGTTTGACATACCCGATGATGGTACACCCGGTTTTCTTGCGGAGATCCAAATCGCGCAGGGTGTTGCAGTTCAACTGGTCGGTAAAGTCCTCGATCTGCACCTCCTCCAGATTGGTTGTATCCCCTCCTTCCATGGAGAGCTTGTCCATAAAGGTGATCAAATCGGGTAAAACCACGAGGGAAGCCATATGATCTCCCCCGATCTTATCCGGCATAATGACCTTATTGGCCCCTGCCAGCTCCAGCTTTTTCTGGGAAGTAATTTGTGAAGCCCGGCTGACGATGAATAAGCCGCTGTTGAGTTGGCGTGCGGACAACACCACAAACAGGTTGGCAGCATCATCCGGGAGGGTTACGATCAGAAACTTCGCCCGATGCACCCCGGCTTCGCGCAGCACCTCATCCTCGTTGGCATCGCCTTCCACAAAAAGGATGTCCTGCTCGTGCTTTTCAATGATCTCCCGATCCTTTTCGATCACCACAAAAGGGCGTTTGTAGGCTTTAAGTCGCACTGCTGCCTGTGCTCCATTGCGCCCAAAACCACAAACAATCACGTGGTTTTCCAGCTTTTCGATTTGTTGTTTCACTTTTTTCTTCTTTAGGAGTTGAAGGTTATTCCTGCTAAGGATGTATTCCGTCACTACAGAAATGGTATAAGCGACTATAAAAATACTCGCCGTGATCAGCACCACCGTAAAGAGCTGCTCTTCGGTACTCAGGGGCCGGACCTCCTTATATCCCACAGTGGAGACCGTGATGATGGTCATATAGAGTGCTTCCACCCAGGTAAATCCGGCGATATACCTGTATCCCGTGATGCCCATGATTAGGACCATGGCTGTCAGGAATAGGGCGAGATAGATTCTTGAGCGAAACAGTCTAAGCATGGTTCTACAGGTCGAATACGGAGGTTCGTTTGGTATAGATCAGATCCTTGATGCGCAACCAGAAAGCAAGGAACAAATACAGGGCAAACCCAAAACCAAGGGTGACAAAAGTCAGGTAAATAAAAGTAGTGCGAACCACACGAGTGCGTATACCCATCCTTTCGGCAATGCGCCTGGAGACTTCAAAGCCTCTTTTCTGGAAATAATAAAGGATCTGGTGAAAGAAGCTGGCCTCCCCGGGTCGGGAAGTCGATACCTTGGGCTGCAGGCCCGTAGCATCCTTATTCATAGGTAACTTCTCCTTCCCATTCATTCATCCCCCCCATCAGGTTAAAAGCCCCTGAAAAACCCCGTGCAGTCATTAGCGCACAGGCCTGACCGCTTCGGTTTCCGGACCTGCAGTACACGTAGTAATGCCTGGATTTGTCCAGTTTGTCCAGGGCTTCTAAAAATTCCTGGGGTTGGTAGATATCCAAATGGATTGCCCCTGGGATGAACCCCTCTTCCATTTCCTCGCTGGTGCGAACATCCATGATGACTGCATTGTCATCCTTGTCAAGGCGGGAACGCCATTCTTCTTGTGTAAGGTCAGCCATAATACGCGTTCAACGGTTTATAGCAAAAATACACAATCCTGCCTAACCGGCATACCTGCTTAAACCTTGATCGAACATCCAATGGCCTTGGTGTTTTCCTCAGGCACAGGCTTTCCGGCGAGCAAGGCATCTACAGCCTCCTCCACATAGCGGGTCTTAACCGCCCGAGCATCTCCGTAATTGTCATCTATCGTCCCGATATAACGCACCACAAAGGATTCTCCTGTGTTTTCCAGCAGGAAGACATGAGGCGTACGCGTAGCGCCGAATTTTGGATAGACCTCCTGGTTGACATCCAGCAGATAAGGGAAGGGGTATCCCTTTGACTCCGCCCGTTCTTTCATGGCCTTAAAACTATCCCCCGGCTGTACCTCGGGATTGTTCGGGTTGATGGCGATCACGGGATAGCCCTTATCGGCATATTTATTATGAAGATCTATGATCCTGCTCTCATAGGCCTTGGCATAAGGGCAGGTATTGCAGGTAAAAACCACAATAGCCCCATTGGCATTGTTATAATCTCCAAGGCTGACCTCGGTTCCACCCACGGATGGGAGAACAAAGTCAGCAGCCGGGTCTCCCACGGCATAGCCCTGAGCCAGGATTCCCTGCACGGGAAATATCAATAGGACAAACAACAGGCGAACGAGAATTGGATGTTTCATGAGAGCTTTTTTTAATGAATAAATGATTCAATGGCCTCCTTGAGTGAAGCCCTGTCAAATGTTTGTTCGTAGAACTGACGGTCGTCAGCGGTATAGATAAGCGTTGCAGGGATGGCCCCGCTCCATTGGGGATCTACTTTGGGGATCCATGAATTCTGGTCCGGATCATCCAACACGACCACAGGGGAAGATATTTCCTTCTTCTTTACAAAGGCAGGGAGCCTGGTCTCCCACATGGATGGAAAATCCAGGCTTACCAGAATGACCTCCACGCCATTCTCTGCATAGGTCTTGGCCGCTTCCTCAAAATAGGGCAATTCTTTGATGCAGGGGGCACACCAGGTGGCCCAAAAGTTGATCACCCTGATTTTGCCGTCATTTTGATTTAGGAGGGGGAGTAACCCTTTAAAACTGACTACGGGGATTTCAAGATTGTCCTCCTGAATGAGGGATTTCGGATCTTGTTCCAGCCATTGGAATCCATTCTGGGGCTTTTGCGCCAGCAGCGGGTTAGTGAAAACATACGTCAGGAGCAATATGTAGAAATACCTCATGCACTAAAAATACAAAGTGCTCCAGCCCGGTTTACAGATTTAACAAAAGTTTAAAGCCCTGATGCTTGTATGGGATGGAAACATTGTTTTATATTTGTATATACAAATGTTGTATGTACATGAATGTTGAAGAACGCATTAAAACAGATGCCCAGTTACCCCTCAGACGAAGGACTGTCATTCACCTGATGCTGGTCAACAACCATTTGCAGGATGTGCTGGCTTCTGCACTGAAACCCTTCGACGTAAGTCTGCAACAGTTCAATGTACTGCGCATCCTCCGTGGTCAAAAGGATAAACCTGCCAACCTGAGCACCTTAAGTGAGCGCATGGTAAGCCGTATGAGTAACACAACACGGTTGGTGGACAAGTTGATTGCCAAGGATTTTGTCCGCCGCAACACCTGTCCTGAAAACCGGAGAAAGATTGAGATCCGGCTTACCCGGTCAGGGCGGGAGGCTTTGGAGAACATGGATGTGGCTGTAGAGGCCGCTGAGCAAAAGCTAATGCATGCACTGAGCAAGGAACAGCTGAAAGACCTTAACATTTTATTGGACCATATAAATTCAACAAATGAGAACCATTGAAGAAAATACTTCCACCAGATACCTGGAAGACCTGAATTGGCGATATGCCACCAAAAAGTTCGATCCGGACAGGACCCTTTCTGAGGAGGAACTTGATCTGCTTTTACAGGCCGTTCGCCTGAGCGCCTCTTCCTATGGGTTGCAGCCCTATAAAGTTCTGATCATCAAGGACAGGGAACTACGTGAGCGGCTACAGCCGGCCTGTTGGAATCAGTCTCAGATCACCGAGGCATCCCACCTGATCGTGCTGGCCAATCGGACAGATGTGGATGAAGAACTCATCGACAGCTACCTCAGGGAAGTTTCTGCCACCAGGAGCGTCCCGTTTAAAGAGCTGGAAGGTTACGGCTCCTTCATGAAATCAAAATTGCTGGATCTGCCATCGGAAACCAAGCAATCCTGGACTGCGAGGCAGGCCTATATTGCCGCCGGAAATCTTTTGTCTGCAGCGGCTGCCATGCGCATTGACACTTGCCCTATGGAGGGCTTCGATCAAACCCAGGTGGATGAGATCCTGGAGTTAGCCGATAAGGGACTTTCTGCTGCACTTATCATCCCGGTGGGTTACCGGTCTGTAGCAGATCAAACACAGCATTTCAAAAAAGTTCGCCGGTCTGAGGCGGAGATTTTTGAGTACCTGTAAACATCAACCTAGAATTGTAATACATCTTTAATCATAAATAAATTTTAGCACCTATGAAACATTCAATTATTGCACTTGCACTGGCAGTCTTTACAGCCACTACCACAACAGCCACAGAGCCTGTTGAGAAAAAAGAAGTTAAATCCGAAGAAAGCAAAGTAACCTGGAAAGCCTATAAAGTGACCGGATCCCACACCGGCACCGTGGACCTGAAATCAGGAGCCCTGATGTTTGATAACGACAAACTCACCGGAGGGGAATTCGTTGTAGACATGACCTCATTGATTGCCACCGATCTTGAGGGGGAGTACAAGGAAAAACTGGAAGGACACCTCAAATCAGATGACTTCTTTTCCGTTGGGACACATCCTGATTCTAAGCTGGTTTTTACCAAGGTAAAATCCACTGGTAAAAACTCCTATGAAGTTACAGGTGACCTGACCATCAAGGGGATCACCAAGCCCGTAACTTTTGACGTATCCATCTACGGGAGCAAGGCCACAGCAACCATGAAGGTGGACCGGGCCCAATACGATGTTCGCTATGGTTCAGATAGCTTCTTCGACAACCTGGGGGACAAAACCATCTACGATGAGTTTGATCTGGTCGTAGACCTGGAATTCTAGGAAATTCAACACTCTATAACGCCGGGAAGATCCCGGCGTTATTTTTTTAAGGGTTGCATTTGAGAAATTGTTTTTCCTTTCTATATTTGAACCCTATGAATTGCAAAGCATCTACAAACTGGTGGTGGAAATCAGGATCCGGAAGATCGTGACCTCAGCCCCGTTTGTAAAATCATAGAAGGCTTGTCTGTCACGACAAGCCTTTTTTGTTTCAAAATTATGGAGATGAAATACCCCTTACAGACTTTTTACAAGAAAATCCTGGCAGATACCATCACTCCTGTCAGTGTCTACCTGAAGATCAGGGATCAGTTTCCGGGCAGTATCCTGCTGGAGAGCAGCGATTATCACGCCAATGACAATTCGTTCTCCTATATCTGCTGCAACCCCATCGCCTCCATCCAGCTCAAGGGCGGTACCCTCTACAGGAATTTTCCGGATGGGACCACTGAAAATACACCCATAGAAAAGGACACGGACGTCCCCATGGAGATCGAGCGTTTTGCACGCCATTTTGACGTGGAAGACCACGGATTCAAATTTATCACCAATGGGCTGTTCGGCTATCTGGCCTATGATGCGGTGCAGTATTTTGAGGACGTTGAGATCACGCAGAAAGAAAATTCCCCGGAAATCCCGGAGGTCTATTATGCGGTCTATCGCAACATTATCGCCATCGACCATTTCAAGAACGAAGCCTACCTTTTCGCCCACTGCTACGATGGGGTCGATAATCTGCCGCAGCTAGAGCAGCTCCTGGCCATCCAGACTTTTGCCACCTACCGGTTCCGCAGGGAAGGCTCCAGAGCTTCCAACCTGGAGGATGCCGAGTACCTCGAGCATGTGGAACTGGCGAAAAAACACTGTGCCCGGGGCGATGTTTTTCAGCTGGTCCTCTCACGCAGGTTCAGCCAGCGCTTCAAAGGAGATGAATTCAATGTTTACCGGGCACTGCGCTCCATCAATCCTTCGCCCTACCTTTTCTTTTTTGACTATGGCGATTTCAAGATCTTCGGGAGTTCACCCGAGGCCCAGCTGGTGGTCAAAAAAGGAAAAGCAGAGATCCACCCAATCGCGGGTACCTTCAGGAGAACCGGAAACGATGAAGAAGATGCCGAGCTTGCCCGAAGACTGGCCGATGACCAGAAGGAAAATGCCGAACACGTCATGCTCGTTGACCTGGCCAGGAATGACCTGAGCCGCAACGGGAATGCGGTAGCTGTGGAAACCTACAGGGAAGTGCAGTATTTCTCGCACGTCATACATCTGGTTTCCAAGGTGACCGGACAGATCAAGGAAGGAACCCCTACTATGAAAGTGGTTGCAGACACCTTCCCGGCGGGTACCCTAAGCGGAGCTCCGAAGCACCGGGCCATGCAATTGATCGAATCCTATGAGCGCAGCAGCCGCAGTTACTATGGTGGCGCCATCGGATTTATGGCTTTTGACGGAGACTTCAATCACGCTATAATGATCAGGACCTTCCTGAGCCAGAACCATCAACTGTATTTCCAGGCCGGCGCCGGGCTGGTGGCCGCATCCGACCCCAATGACGAGCTACAGGAAACCTACAATAAACTGGGGGCCCTGAACAAGGCCCTGGAGATTGCTGAAACACTGTAAGGATGAAGGAGGTACTGGTCATAGATAATTACGACAGCTTTACCTACAACCTGGTGCATTACCTGGAAGAGCTGGATTGTGCCGTAACCGTTTTCCGCAATGATGCCTTTTCCCTGGAGGAAATAGCTCCGTTTGAACACATGGTGCTTTCCCCTGGCCCTGGGATCCCTGATGAAGCGGGCCTTTTGAAGGAAGTGGTCCGGGAGTATGCTCCCCATAAACGCATTTTTGGCGTTTGCCTGGGCCAGCAGGCCATAGCAGAGGTCTTCGGAGGGAAACTGGTCAACCTTAAAACGGTGTACCATGGGGTTGCCACTACCATCGAATTGAAGGAGGATGACGTGCTCTATCGCGGACTGCCCGACCGGATCGAAGTGGGGCGGTATCACTCCTGGGTGGTGGACCCGGATCTGCCCGATTGCCTTGAGGCCACTTCCACGGATGCCGAGGGGGAAATCATGTCGCTCCGCCACCGCCACTACGATGTGCGGGCCGTACAGTACCATCCGGAATCCGTATTAACCCCGGAAGGGAAACAAATATTGTCGAACTGGTTAAATGCATCTTCATGAAGGAAATCCTCAACAAACTCATAGAACACCAGTTGCTCACCCGGGAAGAATCCCGTCAGGTCCTTATAAACATGGCACAGGGGAATTATAATATGAGCCAAACGGCGGCATTCCTAACCGTCTACATGATGCGGAGTGTAACCACAGAGGAGCTGGAGGGGTTCAGAGATGCCCTGCTAGAGCTCTGCCATCCCATAGACCTGGGGGATTATGAACCCATCGATCTGTGCGGCACCGGAGGGGATGGGAAGAACACCTTCAACATATCAACACTGGCATCTTTTGTGACCGCCGGGGCGGGAGTCCCTGTGGCCAAACACGGAAATTACGGGGTATCCTCGGCCTGCGGCAGCAGCAACGTCCTGGAATTCCTGGGCATTGCATTTAGCCGGGAGGCAGATTTTTTAAAGCGCTCCCTGGATGAGGCGGGAATCTGTATCCTGCATGCCCCCCTGTTCCATCCGGCTATGAAACAGGTAGCTCCCATCCGCAGGGAATTGGGGGTGAAGACCTTTTTCAACATGCTGGGGCCCATGGTGAATCCGGCCTTCCCGAAATACCAGATGGTGGGCGTCTTCAATCTCGAGCTGGCCCGAATGTACGGGTACCTGTACCAGAATACGGACAAAACCTACAGCATCCTGCACAGCCTGGACGGATACGATGAAATCTCCCTGACCGGAGCCACCAAGGTGATCGGCAATGCGATGGAATCCGTGCTGGAGCCACAGGTCTTTGGCCAGCAGGTTTTAGACCCGGTGGAGATTCACGGGGGCGATAGTGTGGAAGAAGCAGCCCAGATCTTTCTCAATGTGCTTCAGGGCAAGGGTACCGAAGCCCAGGAAGCCGTGGTTTGTGCCAATGCGGGAATGGCGATCGCCACTGCCAGGGATTGCAGCCCCAGGGAAGGATTTGAAAGCGCCCTTGAATCCCTGAGGAGCGGTAGGGCTCAAAACGCATTCAAGAAATTGCGGGCACTAAGTGCCTGACAGAGCATGATACGATGAATATCCTGGACAAGATCATTGCGGACAAAACCAAAGAAGTAAGGCTTAAGAAGGCCCTGTTGCCTGCAAAACAGCTGGAGCGATTCGGCCTTGTGGACCGAAATACCCGGTCGCTGAAAGAGTCTCTGCTTGACCGTCCGATAGGGATCATTGCGGAACACAAAAGACGCTCCCCCTCCCGAGCTGTGATCAATCAGGGGTGCAGTGTAGCAGAAGTGGTGACAGGGTATGACCGTGCAGGCGCAGCGGGGATTTCTGTACTGACCGACGGAAAATACTTTGGGGGATCCCTGGAGGATCTGCTTTTGGCGAGAGGGAGCACCGACCTGCCTTTGTTGCGAAAGGAATTTATCGTCGACCCTTATCAACTTCTGGAAGCCCGGGCCTTTGGAGCGGACGCCATTCTGCTTATCGCAGCGGTCTTGCCTCAAAAAACCCTGCAGTCGCTTTGCCGGCAGGCACAGCAAATCGGGTTGGAAGTGCTGCTTGAGGTCCATGACCTGCGCGAGCTGGAAGCCTCCCTGGACGCAGGAGCCGATATGATCGGGGTGAACAACCGCAACCTGAAGACCTTTGAGGTAGACCTGGACACCAGCCGGAATCTGCTGCCCCATATCCCGGCTGCGGTTGGAAGCATCTCTGAAAGCGGTCTTGGCCGGCCTGAAGAGTTGCTGGAACTATCCGCCTCGGGTTACAACGGCTTTTTGATGGGAGAATCCTTTATGAAAGAAAAAGATCCGGGGAGCGCCCTGGCTAACCTCTTAAAATCCCTGCAGAGATGAAGGTGAAAATCTGCGGAATGAAACACAACACCCTGGAGGTTGCAGCTTTAAGTCCTGATTTCCTTGGTTTTATCTTTTGGGAGAGGAGTGCCCGCCACTATACGGCGCCGGCTCTGCCCCCACTCCCGGAGGGTATTCTCCCTGTGGGGGTGTTCGTAGATGCCGGGGAAGAGATGATCCTGGAACACGTCCAAAAGTACGGCCTGCAAGCTGTGCAGCTGCACGGAACAGAATCCCCTGCCTATTGCCGGAGCCTTCGCACCCTCCTAAAGCAGCATCTTCTTTATGGTATTACCCTTATCAAGGCCTTTTCGGTGGGAGAAAACTTTGAATTTGGAGCTCTTGAGGATTATTTGCCGGTTTGCGATATGTTTTTGTTTGACACCAAGGGGGAGCTTCCCGGTGGAACCGGAAAAACCTTTGACTGGGAGGTCCTGGGCTTGTATCCCTACCGGAAACCATTCCTTTTAAGCGGTGGCATAGGCGAGGTCCATTGTTCCCGGCTCCAGGAGTTTCTGAGGAGTCCAAAATCCAAGTACTGTATGGGGATTGACGTAAACAGCAAATTTGAGAAAGCGCCCGGGTTAAAAGACACGGAGGCCCTTGAAAGGTTCCTGGAATGCCGGATCTGGGAAACGAGATCCACAGGAGTACCGAACAAACAATAAAAACGAGCTATGAAAAATTATCAGGTCAACCAGGATGGGTTTTATGGAGAATTCGGAGGAGCGTTTATCCCTGAAATGCTCTACCCCAATGTGGAGGAGCTCAGGCTCCGCTACCTGGACATTATGTACGATCCGGAATTCCAACGGGAATTTCACGCCTTGCTCAGGGACTACGTGGGCCGGCCCACCCCCCTGTATTTTGCGCGCAGGCTCTCCGAGGCCTATGGCTGCCGCATCTACCTTAAGCGAGAGGATCTGTGCCATACGGGAGCACACAAGGTCAACAATACCATCGGTCAGATCCTCCTGGCAAGGGAGTTGGGCAAAAAACGAATCATTGCAGAAACCGGTGCAGGACAGCACGGGGTTGCTACAGCCACTGTCTGTGCCCTGATGGGACTGCCCTGTGTGGTCTACATGGGTGAAGTCGATATCGCCCGCCAGGCGCCCAATGTGGCCCGGATGAAACTCCTGGGGGCCGAGGTACGACCAGCGCGATCGGGCAGCCGTACGCTGAAAGATGCCACGAATGAAGCCATCCGGGATTGGATCAACAACCCTGAAGACACCCACTACATTATCGGATCCGTGGTTGGGCCCCACCCCTACCCCGATATGGTTGCCCGTTTCCAGGCCGTCATCTCCGAAGAGATCCAGGCCCAGCTTCAGGAGAAAGAAGGCAGGAATGCTCCGGATTACCTGATCGCCTGTGTGGGAGGGGGCAGTAATGCCGCCGGAACCTATTACCACTATCTGGACCAGAAAGAAGTTGGGATCATTGCGGTGGAAGCCGCCGGCAAAGGGGTGCACAGCGGGGAAAGCGCAGCCACCTCTGCACTTGGAAAAGTGGGGATCATCCACGGAAGCAAGACCCTGCTCATGCAAACTTCAGACGGGCAGATCACCGAGCCCTATTCGATTTCCGCCGGACTGGACTACCCGGGTGTCGGCCCGATGCACGCCCATTTGTACACCTCCGGAAGGGGCGAGTTTATCTCCATCACGGATGACGAAGCCATGGAAGCCGGAAGGGAACTGGCAGCCCTGGAAGGGATCATACCCGCCATTGAGACTTCCCACGCCTTTGCCGTGCTGAAAAAGAAGGATTTTCGGCCGGATGACCTTTTGGTGATCAATCTCTCCGGACGTGGGGACAAGGACCTCCAAACCTATATTGATTTTTATAACCTTTAAGCGTATCAGCATGGCGAACATGGAAAAGATAACGACCACGGACCGTATCGGAGAGGCCCTGAAAAAATCGCATTCCCTGCTCTCGATCTACTTCACAGCCGGATACCCTCAACTGGGAGATACCGTCCCCGTCCTCAGGCAATTGCAGGAGAGCGGGGTGGACATGATTGAGATCGGACTCCCCTTCAGCGATCCGCTGGCCGACGGCCCCACCATACAGGAGAGTTCTACGGCGGCCCTTCGCAGCGGGATGCGCACCGACCTGCTCTTTGAGCAACTAAAGGATGTGCGGCGGGAGATCCACCTGCCCCTGATCCTGATGGGCTATTTTAACCCGGTGCTTCAATACGGTGTCACAGAGTTTTGCAGGAAATGCCAGGAAGTGGGGATAGATGGCCTGATCCTTCCCGACCTTCCCCTGGAAATCTATGAAAAACATTACCAATCCATCCTGGAGGCCCATGGCCTGCGGATGGTCTTCCTTATCACCCCGCAAACCTCCGAAGCACGGATCCGGAAAATAGACGAAGCCTCGGATGCCTTTATTTACATGGTGAGCTCGGCCAGCACCACAGGAGCCAAGGAAGGTTTTGGACCGGAACAGCAGGCGTATTTTGAGCGCATCGCGGCCATGGACCTGAAAAATCCACAGATCGTTGGATTCGGCATCAGCAATGCCCACACCTTCAAACAAGCCACCACCCAGGCGAAAGGCGCTATTATCGGCTCCGCATTTATCAAGCACCTGACCAAATACGGAGTGGAGGGAATCCCTACCTTTGTGAAAAGCATCCGTCCGTGAAATCACTTATAAACGACTGGAGGATTGTTGTTTTCCTGTGCCTCACCCTCGGTCTGGCGCCGTATTTTCCCGAACCGCATATCTGGGGCAAGCTCCAATGGGTAGCCGGAGGAGCCAGGGGCATGGCCCCTATAGACTGGTTTGACCTGGTCTTCCACGGCCTGCCCTGGACGCTGCTGCTGCGCCTTATTTTGGTCAGACTCAAAGCGGCCTTCTGATGCTGGACAGGCGCTGTTTTGCCTCCGCTGGATTAATGCAGGGAATTGGTTAGCTTTAGCCCGTTAATTAAGAACCCATGCGCAAATTTTTCATATTTCTTTTTCTCATTTCGGGCATCATTGCCACAGGTCAGGAAACCGCCCAGTTTAAGGCCCAGCTCCGGCATGCCATTGACGAATTGGTGGATTTCGTGTCCATCCCGAACGATGCCCTGAATGCTTCGGACATCGACCGGAATATTCGCTGGCTCTCGGAAAAATTCAGCCAGCGGGGTTTTAACACCTCGGTGCTGCCCACGGAAGGAAGGCCACTGTTCTTTGCAGCCCTTCCCATGAAATCCGGGAGGCCCACCCTGCTTTTTTACATGCATTTTGACGGACAGTCCGTGGATCCCTCCAAATGGGATCAGCCAGATCCTTACAAGACAGTCCTCAGGGCCCCCCAGGGAGATGGATGGCGGGATGCCGCATTCTCAGAATTGAATGATGATATTCCCTACGATTGGCGTCTTTTTGGCCGGTCGACCTCAGATGACAAAGGGCCAATCGTAATGTTGCTCAATACCCTGGACCTGATCCAAAAAAGCGGGCAGGAAATACCTTACAATATCAAGGTCATCCTGGACGGAGAGGAGGAGAAAAGCAGCAAGCCCCTCCCGAAAGCCGTGGAGACCTACCGGGAGCTGCTGGAGGCGGATTACCTGATCATCTCCGACGGCCCGGTACATGTATCCGGCAAGCCGACTATTACCTATGGGTGTCGTGGGATCACCACCCTGACCCTTACGACCTACGGTCCCGTCCGGCCCCAGCACAGCGGTCATTACGGGAATTATTCGCCAAATCCCGGATTCCGTCTCTCCAGGCTCCTGGCGGGCATGAAAGACCCGGAAGGACGCGTATTGATCCCTGGGTATTACGACGGCATCGAGCTGAGCCCGGAAGTACAGGAAGTGCTCCAGGCAGTGCCGGACGACCCGGATAAAATCCATTCCCTTTTGCAGATCAGAACTCCTGAAAAGGTTGGAGCCAACTATCAGGAAGCCCTTCAATACCCCTCTCTGAACGTGAGGGGCTTATCCTCTGGTTGGGTAGGGGACGAAGCACGCACCATTGTGCCGGCCACTGCCACGGCCGAGCTGGATCTGAGACTGGTTCCCGAAAGCGACGGCAGGCGGTTGAAGTCCCTGGTGAAGAAGTACCTGGAAAGCCAGGGCTATCGCCTTACGGATGGGATACCCACAGCTGAACAACGGGCCGAATACGACAAGTGGATCACTGTCAAAGAAGGTAGTGTAACGGATGCCTTCCGTACCCCCCTGGACAACCCTTATGGGATCCATTTGAAAAACACCCTGGAGTCGACCTTTGCTGAGCCGGTGGTACAAATCCGGATCATGGGAGGTACCGTACCGATTGCGCCCTTTATCAATGCCCTGGAGGTGCCCGCCTTCCTCCTGCCCCTGGTCAACCCGGACAACAACCAGCACAGCCCGAACGAGAACCTTAAGCTCGGGCAGATGGCCTATGGGATAAAGGCACTGGAGGCAGTGCTTACAATGCCTTTTGAGGAATAGGAACCAGGCTACCGCAGACCTCTCAGGCCGAATTCCGGCTGGCATTGATATTGCCGTAGAGGGAGCGGGTCACTATTTTTTCATATAATTCCCGGGAAT
>CBFCWO010000053.1:0-19321 GCA_965601625.1 uncultured Flavobacteriaceae bacterium
TGACCCCGAGCAGATCCGTCCGGAAATAGAGAATCCAAATCCCAACGACGGAACAGTGGACCTGAGATTTGACCTGGTGGAATCCGGTGCAAGCCAAATCGAACTTCAGGGAGGCTATGGGGGTGGAGGATTTATCGGTACCCTGGGGCTGTCCTTCAACAACTTTTCCATCCAGAACATTTTCAATGGCAAGGCCTACAAACCTGTTCCCATGGGGGACGGTCAGACCTTTGCCTTACGCCTGCAAGCGAGCCGTACCTTTCGGGTCTACAGCCTGAACTTTTCAGAGCCCTGGCTGGGAGGCCGCAAACCGGTTCGATTTAACCTTTCCCTCTCCAGAACCCAGCAATTCCTCGCTTCCTTTGACTCCAACGGGAGGGTGCAGGTAGACAAGAACCAACAATTTTCCATTACAGGGATCTCGACGGGACTGGCCAAAAGGGTGCAGTGGCCCGATGACTTTTTTACCGTTTCCCATGCCGTGAGCTATCAGCGGTACAATTTTAAGAATTACCGGACCGGGTTGTTCAACTTCGGGAACGGAACTTCAAATGCGCTGGCCTATACTTTCGGAATCTCCAGGAGCTCGGCGGGTCCGGGATTTATCTTCCCGCTGCGGGGAAGCATTTTCGAGCTTACGGCCAAGTTTACCCCCCCGTACAGCCTTTTCAGTGATAAGGATTTTGCAGGCCTCAAGTCAAGGAGCGAAGAACTGGAGCTCCTGGGAACACAGCGACCCCTGACCCCGGCCGAACAGGCTGAGCTGGAGGCGGTGGACCAGGAGCGTTTCGAATGGCTGGAATTCTACAAGATTCGGTTCAAGGCGGACTGGTATACGCGCGTAGTGGACAAATTGGTGCTTCGAACCCTGGTGGAATTTGGTTTTCTTGGATCCTATAACCCCGATGTGGGCAAGGTCCCCTTTGAGCGGTTTTTCCTGGGAGGCGATGGCCTGGGGAGGAATTTTACCCTGGACGGACGTGAGGTCATACAGCTCCGGGGGTATGAGAACAACTCCCTGACCCCTGTAGATCCGATTACCCAGCAGCAGGAGGGGGGAATCGTCTTCAACAAGTACTCATTGGAGTTGAGATACCCGCTTACCCTCAAACCCACAGCATCGATTTATGCGCTTACATTTTTGGAGGCAGGTAACTCTTTCAACAATTTTCAGGAGTTTAATCCGTTTGCATTAAAAAGATCGGCCGGGGTGGGGCTTCGTATTTTTATGCCTGCTTTCGGGCTTCTTGGGATCGACTTTGGATATGGCTTCGATGAGGACCTGCGGCCTACTTCCGTGGGTAATGGGCCCAGCGGATGGCAAACGCACTTCATCATAGGGCAACAATTCTGATCCGGGGGAACGTCTAACCCAGGCCAAAAAATGTAAGTTGTTCATTTTGAAAGAAATACTAATTTTGGCACGATATTTTCTATACTCAAAACGAGTTTGGATGATACAGCGCACAGGAGTGATCCTGTTCAGCCTGCTCGCAACCGGGCTGGCAACGGCCCAGCGAAGCGTGAGAATCGGCTATGTGGACATGGAGTATATCCTGGAGAATGTAGAGGAATACCGCGAGGCCACCGCTCAACTCGACAGCCGGGTGGGGCAGTGGAAAGGTGAAATGGAGGAAAGACAGCGCAGGATTGACCAGTTGAAGCAGGACCTGGATGCAGAAAGGGTATTGCTGACCAACGAACTGATCGAAGAACGGGAGGAGGAAATTTCCATCCTTGAAAAGGAACTGCTGGATTACCAGCAGGACAGGTTCGGCCCGAGGGGTGATTTGGTTTTGCAGAAGCAGCGACTGATTCAGCCGATACAGGATCAGGTTTTTAATGAAGTTCAAAAGATAGGAGCCAACAAAAAGTATGATTTTATTTTCGATAAATCAGCGGATGTTGTAATGTTGTACTCCGAAAAAAGACACGATATCAGCGACTTGGTGTTGCGGGGTATCTCCAGGACGCGGCGCATCAGCGCCCCTCCGAAAAAGAAGCGGGATGACCGCCTGGAGCAATTTGAAGACGTAGAGGCCGATGAGCCGGTCTCAGAAGCCATACTGGAACGCCAGCAGCGATCCGAAGAAGCGACCGAGGCCCGTACAAAGGCAGCGGAAGATAAACAGGCGGAACAGCTGAAACTGCGCGAAGAGCGACGGAAAGCATACGAAGCCCGAAGGAAGAAGTTGCTGGAAGAGCGCGAGGCCCGGAGAAAAGCCAAAGAAGAAGAGCGTAAGAAGGCCACGGAAAAAAAGAAAGATACCGTTAACTAACTAATAGTCATTAAATAGTAACCTCAAATAGCAAATTACAGATCATGAAACAAATGAAAAAGGTAGCTGTAGCAGTTGTATTGTTTATTGCCGCTACGAGTTTTGTCCAGGCTCAGAGCAAGATCGCTCATATCAATGTGACAGAGCTTCTATCGCAAATGCCAGAGATGAAGGCTGCCCAGGCAGAACTCAAGAAACTTGAGGAAACCTACAGGGCGGATATTCAAAGCTCCCTCGATGAATTGAAGAACAAACTGACCCAGTACAACAACGAAGCGAATTCCATGTCTCAGGAAGAGAACCAGAAACGCGCACTGGAGTTGCAGGGTTTTGAGCGAAACATAGGGGAGGCCCAGCAGGCTGCCCAACAAGAGCTTTCCAAGAAACAGGCAGAGCTCTTCGAGCCCATATCCAAAAAAGCAAAGGATGCTATAGAGAAAGTAGCCGCCGCACAGGGATATGACTATGTAGTGGATGCGAGCCCGGGATCCGGGGTAATCGTCTCCAAAGGAAAGGACCTGCTTCCGGAAGTAAAACAAGAGCTGGGATTCTAAGGACGCAGCTGGATAAGCAAATTTAACCGCCCGTAGCCCGGGCGGTTTTTTTATTTTTAGGGCATGTCTAATACGGAAAGATGAAACAGGGGCCGATAGGATTGTTCGATTCCGGGCTTGGAGGTCTTACCATTCGCAGGGAGGTCATGCAGATCCTCCCCGCGGAAAATACCATTTATCTTGCGGATAGCGCCCAGGCTCCCTATGGAGAGAAGTCCCCGGAGCACATTCTTGAGCTGAGTCGTCGCAATACACGGTGGCTGCTTGAACAGGGATGCAAATTGATCGTGGTAGCCTGCAATACGGCCACCACCAATGCCATAGCGTCCCTTCGGAAGGAGTTCCCGGTATCCTTTATCGGGATAGAACCTGCCATCAAGCCAGCGGCCCTTCAATCAAAGCGGAAAAGGGTAGGGGTTTTGGCTACCCGGGGAACCTTGAGCAGTTCACTCTTTGCGAACACCTCAAAATTGCATGCAGCGGGAATCGAGGTGCTGGAACAGGAAGGCAGGGGCCTGGTGCGCCTGATCGAATCCGGCAGGCTGGAAGACCCCGAAACGAGAGAGCACCTGAAGGGCTTGTTGCAACCCATGGTTGAAGCAGGTATCGATCACCTGGTGCTGGGTTGTACCCACTATCCGCTCCTGATCCCCATACTGGAAGAGGTGCTGCCTCCCGAAGTACAGGTTGTGGACTGCGGCCCCGCAGTGGCCAGGCAAACCCGGGCCGTGATGGAAGGGGAGGGTCTTATTCGAAGTGCAGGAGAGGCGCCTGTTCATAAAGTTTTTACTACCGGGGATCCCGGGATTGCAAACATAATGCTTCGCCGGATGGGGTATCCCGAAAAAGCCCGTCATCTGGAATTTTAGGTCTTTCGATTGAAGCGCTGAAAGGTAAACGCGTGGTCGTGCCTGTCGTCTTTTGGGTGAAAGGAGGATCTTATGAGCTCCCACTGACCGGGGTCGATCTCCGGAAAGAACGTGTCCGCCTCAAACCGGCCGTGTACCCGGGTCAGTTCGATGCCCGTGGCATATGGTAGTGCCTGCCGGTAGACTTCGCCCCCTCCAATCACAAAAACAGTTTCCAATTCGGATACGGCAGCAAGTGCTTCTTTAAGGGAGTACACCACCTGGCAATCCGGATGATCTGCCTGGTATTCCCGGTCCCGGGTTATGATGATATGACGCCGGTTCGGAAGGGGCTTTGGAAAGGTGTCAAAAGTCTTTCGGCCCATGATCATGGCATGGCCGGTAGTGGTGCGCTTAAAGTGCTTGAAATCGTCCGGGAGGTGCCAGGGAAGATCGCTTTTATTCCCAAGCTCGTTCTCCTCGCCTGCAGCTGCAATCAAAATCAGTTCTTTCAACCTTCTTTTTTTTTAGGAGGTTCCGGAAGCGGATGGGTACGGGCTATCTCCTCTTCCAGCTTACGGATCCGTTCCTGTTGTTTTCTAAGGAGTTTTTCCCGTTGGGAACGTTCCCACTGCTTTCCCAGAAGGGGGTTCGTCACAAAGACGTGGGAAAAGTGTAGGATGAAAATAAAAGCCCAGATGGCGATGATCCACTGATACCAGTTGTGAGGCTCGCCATACTTGAGGATCTTGTTGAGGACGATGGCAAAAACACTGCCGATCAGGAAGACGACCAAATGCTGGAAAAGGTCCTTTTTTTGCCGGATCCTTTGTTGAGCTCTCTCCAGCAATTCGTGCTGCTGAGGGTCCAGGGCAGGGCCTTTTTTTTGTTTAAAGAACATCCGAATGCCTATCTTTAAAACAAAGATAACAGAAATCCAACGTCTCTTCCTATGGATGCCTTTTCCCGATTCAGATCCCGTTTTCCGGCCTTGACCCAGTATACGTATCTCAATACCGCTGCATGGGGCCTGCTGCATGAAGGGCTGTTGGATTGGCGACAGGAATACGATCTGGACTACCTCATCGGCGGAAGCATCATGAAGATAGATTCCCTCCGCATATTAGAAGAGACCCGGGACCACCTCAGCCGCTTTTTTAACTGTCCTTCCGGAAATATCGCCTTATGCCCGAATTTTTCCCTGGGCCTGAACCTCTTGCTGGAAGGATTGCCAAAATCCAGCCGGGTACTCCTGCTCGAAGGGGATTACCCTTCCCTTAACTGGCCCTTTGAAAGCCGCGGGTTTCCGTTTACGGAGGTCTCTCAGGGACCGGATCTGGAGGCGAGAATCCTCCGCGCCGTGGAAGGCGGTGCAGATGTGCTGGCACTCTCCCTGGTGCAATGGATCAACGGGCTGCTCATTTCCCCTGAGTTCCTTCGCAGCCTGAAAGAGAAGGCCCCCGATTTGCTGATCATTGCAGATGCCACCCAATATGCAGGGGCATTTGAACTGGATTTTGCCCATTCGGGGATCGACGTACTTGGGGCAAGTGGTTATAAATGGCTGCTGGGAGGCAATGGCAACGGGTTTATATTGTTTAGCGAAATGGCCAAAACCCGATTTGAGGTTCGTGCAACGGGCTTTAATGCAGTGGTCCCCGACCTCTCAAAAAAGAACGATATCCCATTTGCCAAAAAGCTCGAACCGGGCCATCTGGATACCCAAAGCTTTGGGTCCCTGAATTACGGCCTGGGCCTCCTGGACGAGCTGGGGATGAAAACCGTGGATCAATACAACCGGGAGCAAAGCCGGAAGGTCAAAGAGGCGCTTTCCGCACTCGATTTGCTGGACAACACGGTGCGCGAACGGGACGTTCACAGTACCATCTTCAACATACCCGAACCCGGCGGTCGCTACCAGCATCTCAAGCAGGAGGGAATCGTCTGTTCTCCCCGGGGTGGGGGTGTCCGGCTTAGTTTTCACTGCTATAATTCTGAAAACGATCTCGACAAGCTTATAGAGGTTTTGAAAACAGGTCCCCAGGCCTTGTGATTCTGATAATTTGAAGCCCGGGAATTTGCCAAGATGAATGGATTGTAAAACCAATTTTATCAAATTCCTAATTCTACTTTAACGAATTGTGTTTTAGTGCTTTTATACGTTGCTTTGTCCGCAGAACATTGATAAACAAATGTATCATGGCAATCAAAAAACAATACCTAAAATCAAAGCCTGTTTGCAAGGTTACCTTTACCGTGCCTGCAGAAGACGCTAAGAAAGTAGCAGTAGTTGGAGACTTCAACGACTGGAACCCCAAAGGGAGCATGCTTAAGAAGTTGAAGAACGGAACCTTTAAAGGAACCTTCGACCTTCCCCAAGCGCAATCTTTTGAATTCCGCTATATCATCGATGGGCAGTATGTCAATGAAGAATCTGCGGATCGTTACCAGTGGAATGATTATGCCGGGGCAGAGAACGCAGTTCTCGAGCTCTAATTAAACAATTATTGCAAAGCACTTGAAAGACCGGCAGCCTGCCGGTCTTTTTTTTAACCCGCTGGCTTTCTGCGGAAAAGGTAATTTTTGTAATAGGCCTCCGGATCTGCAAAGGAGGTCACGACTTCCAGGCCTGCCCCCGAGGCCAGCCATTGGACGACCTCATCGTCGTATTTTTGCGATAACTCCGTTTGGATGGTCTCCCAGGTCTCGAAAAACACTTCCAGCTCCAGGGCTCCAAGGTGAACCCGCATAGGTTCGGTGGCCACAAGGAAGCTCTTGGCGGAACCGGTCTCGGGATCATAGGTTTCCCAGTGCAGGAATTTGTCCGGATCGAAATTTCCATTGAATTCCCGGTTAATCCGAACCAGGATATTCTTATTAAAGGCAGCGGTCACCCCGCCGGGATCGTTATAGGCATCCAGTATTTTCTGGGGGTGCTTTTTCTGGTCGAACCCGATAAAGAGGTAATCCGAAAAGGTCATGGCCTTTGAAAGCCCCTGAAGGAAGGTTCGGGCCTGTGGGTGCATCATGTTGCCCAGGTTCGAGCCCAGGAAAAGAATCACCTTGCGGGCATCGCTGAATTCATCGATGCGCTGCAGCATCTCGAAATAGGTTCCCTCCCACGGCTGGATTTGCAGCCCGGGCAGGATATCCTTCAATCGATGTTGCAGCCCGGAGAGGGCGCTTGCGCTGATGTCGACGGGCATGTATTTGAATGAAGCCTGCCCGGAGCTCAGGTTTCGAAGCAGGATTTCCGTTTTGGTTCCGTCCCCGGCCCCAAGCTCCACGAGGTTAAAAGGCTGTTTGCCTTCAGAGAAGTACGCACAAATACCGTCCGCGTGTTCCTTCAGGATTTGTCTTTCACACTCCGTCAAATAGTATTGCGGAAGCTTCATGATCTGCTGAAAAAGTGCATCCCCGCGAGCGTCGTAGATAAAGCGGGAAGGCAGCTTTTTGGGCTTGGCAGTAAGCCCCTGGTAAACGGCCTGTGCAAAGGCAGATTGCTTTAAGAGGGTATTTTCGCTCATGGATTGGGTTATCGGGCAAGTCGCAGGCCGGTGAACTGCCAGCGCAGGTGCGGATGAAAAAAATTTCGGTAAGATCCTCTGGAATGTCCCGGGGCGGTAGCTGCAGAAGCACCGCGAAGCACCTTTTGGTTTACCATGAATTTACCGTTGTATTCGCCCAGGGCCCCGGATGCTTTGCGGTACCCGGGGTAGGGGAGATAGGCGCTTTCGGTCCACTCCCACCGATCGCCCCAGTTCAGCACGGACTGTGCTGCTTCCCATTCGAATTCCGTGGGAAGGCGACATCCTTTCCATTGCGCCAGCGCATAGGCTTCGTAATAGGAGATATGGGCAAGGGGGGCCGCAGGATCCACAGGCTCCAATCCGCTGAGAGTATAGTAGTGCCACTTCCCGCCAATATGGTGCCAGTAGAGGGGGGCTTTAATCCCTTCACCCCGTACCCAGTCCCATCCCTCGGCATGCCAAAGGTCAAACTGGGTGTAGCCCCCGTCTGCAAGGAAATCCAGCATGCTTTGATTGGTCTCTGGGGAGGAAGCGATCTCGTAATCCTGCAAGAGGACCTGGTGCCGCCCCAATTCATTGTCAAAGCAGAAACCTTCCCCTCTAAAGCCAATTTCGTAAATGTCCCCGGCCATGGCGATCCAGTGGGTCTGAGTGTCCTTCCGGGGATGTTCATCTATCGCGTGTTCTCCATAGGCAGGAAACAGGGGATTGTTCCCCAGGATGTATTTGATGTCCGTAATGAGCAACTCCTGGTGCTGTTGCTCGTGCTGTATGCCAATTTCCAGCAGTTCCCGGAAATCATCAGCCTTCCCTGAGGTGAAGAGATCCTTTAAATGCGCGGTAACGTAATGCCTGTAGTTATATACTTCCCGAACGGAAGGACGGGAGAGGTTTCCCCGGTCAGGACGCAATACCCGTTTGCCAACAGTCTCGTAATAACTGTTGAAGACAAAAGAAAAGTCCTCATGGAAAATTTGATAACCAGGGTAGTGGGGCGCCAGGATAAATTCCTCGAAAAACCAGGTCGTATGCCCAAGATGCCATTTGGGTGGCGAGACATCCACCACAGGTTGAATGACGTAATCTTCCGTCTGCAGGGGTTGACATATTTTTTCGGTTCGTTCGCGGGTTTCCAGAAGGCGGTCGAGCTGGGTCTCGAGAAGCGGCATGTTGATGATTTTTCTAAAGTTAGAAATAATCCTGCCCAATCTCAAGGCATTGTTCTAAACATTTACACCCCTGAACCCGGAAACTGTATGCTGAAAACGATAGGAAATTATACGGCTACCACCCCTTTTATATGAGGATGCGGGTCGTAATGCTCCAATTGGAAGTCCTCGTACCGGAAAGCAAAGAGGTCAGTCACTTCCGGATTGAGCTTCATGGTGGGCAGTGGCCTTAGGTCCCTGCTGAGCTGCAGATGGATCTGCTCCAGGTGGTTGTTGTAAATATGGGCATCCCCGAAGGTATGAATGAACTCGCCTGGGGCCAATCCGCTCACCTGGGCAACCATCATGGTCAGCAGCGCATAGGAGGCGATATTGAAAGGGACTCCCAGGAAAATATCCGCGCTCCGCTGGTATAGCTGGCAGGAGAGCTTCCCGTCCGCCACATAGAATTGAAAAAAGGCATGGCAAGGGGGGAGGGCCGCCTTTCCTTCGGCCACATTTTCCGCAAAGGAGCAGGAGGTGTCCGGCAATACGGACGGATTCCAGGCAGCCACCATCATCCGGCGGCTATCCGGGTTGTTCTTCAGCGTATGGAGCAACTGTTTGATCTGGTCGATCCCCTCACTATTCCAGTTACGCCACTGGTGACCGTAGACCGGGCCGAGATCCCCATTTTCATCAGCCCATTCATTCCAGATACGAACCCCGTTTTCCTGCAAATAGGTTACATTGGTATCCCCGCTGAGGAACCACAACAGCTCGTGAATGACCGACTTCACATGGATCTTCTTGGTGGTCACCAAAGGAAAGCCCTGGGCGAGATCAAAGCGCATTTGATAGCCAAAAACGCTCAGGGTTCCCGTACCTGTTCGATCGGATTTCAACGTTCCGTGCTGGAGCACATGGTTTAAAAGGTCGTGGTACTGCTTCATGGGTCTTGCCTTAGTCTTCCGGGCATATTGGTCTGCTGCCCTGATTTGAATCGATCAAAAATACATATTCGGCCCAGCTTTACGAAAGAAAGGATTGTGCATTTATCCACAGGCTTATTAACCTGTGCAGCCTGGGTCCTCCAATGGTGTTGGTGCCCTTTTAAGGAACAGGTGTATATCTGCGTTGCCCCTGCAGGAATTTAAAGGTTTCCAAAGAAAATGTCATGAATTCATGCGCAGTTGTACTATCCCAGGATCATTCCGGCCATTGTGGCCGAAAGCAGTGATGCCAGGGTTCCTCCCAGAACTGCCCTCATGCCGAATGCTGAAAGCGTTTTCCGCTGTCCCGGAGCCAGGGAACCGATCCCGCCGATCTGAATCCCAATGGAGGCGAAGTTTGCAAAGCCGCAGAGCATGTATGTGGCCATGATAACGGATTTCTGATAACCCAAATGGGGTGTGGAGGCCATATCTTTCAGCTCTGCCAGTTGGATATAGCCTACGAATTCACTGGCTGCAAGCTTGATTCCGAGCAATTGCCCCATCATCATGATATCGGGGCGCTCCACGCCTATGAGCCACATCAGGGGGGCAAAAAGGGCCCCCAGGATGGCTTCCAGGGAAAGGGATTCATAGGCCGTATTTTCAGCGATCCACACATTGATGGAACTCCAGTCCCCCGTCCATGCGAGGATGCCATTGATCATGGCGATAAAGGCGATAAAAACCAGGAGCATGGCCCCGACGTTTACGGCTAGTTTCAGGCCCTCTGTGGTTCCATTGGCAATGGCATCGAGCAGGTTGCTGCCAATTTTATCGGCCGAAACCCGGATGTCGGTGTTGATGGCTTCCGTCTGGGGATAGAGGATTTTAGAGATCACGATCGCTCCCGGGGCCGCCATCACAGAGGCTGCGATCAGGTGTCGCGCAAATTCCAGGCGAAGTTCCGGGTCATTTCCGCCCAGAAATCCGATGTAGGCGGCAAGTACCCCTCCTGCCACCGTAGCCATACCCCCAACCATGACCAACAGGATCTCGGAGCGGTTCATTTTTTCGAGGTACGCTTTGATCAGCAGGGGAGCCTCGGTCTGACCCAAAAAAATATTCCCCGAAATACTCAGGCTTTCGGGTCCTGAGATCCCCAGGGATTTGGAAAGCAACCAGGCAAGGGCTTTTACGATGCGCTGTATGATTCCCAGGTAATACAGTACCGAGGTCAGGGCAGAAAAGAAGATAATTGTCGGGAGGATCTGAAAAGCGAAGACATACCCGATATTGGGGTTGTCCAGATCCATAAGGCTGCCGAAGACAAAGGTGCTTCCGGCCATGGTAAACTCAAGAACGCTGTTGAAGAATTTACCCAGGAGGTTGAAGACCCATTGTACAGCGGGGACCTTTAGGACCCCGATGGCCAGCAACAATTGAAGTCCCAGGCCAACACCCACCGTCTTCCAGTTGATTCGCCGGCGCCGGGCACTGAAGGCTACGGAAATGGCGAGCAAAACCACCAGCCCGAGCATCCCGCGTGCCATGGATTCCAGGCTGAATCCCTGATTCGCAACCAGGGTTCCTGCTGCCTCCCCGGGGAGGGGGACACTTATGTCTGCCGGCAGGGGATCCATTTGTCCAAGCGTAATCCCGGGCAATAACAGCAAACCCACAATAGCTAAAAAATGCAGGAATGGAGTCAGCAGGGGAGTTTTCAACTCAGCTTTTTCGTTTGGAGATTTCATCCCGGATCCTGGCCGCTTTCTCGTAGTCTTCGCTGCCCACGGCTTTCTCGAGTTCCTTGTGCAGGTCTTCCAGGCTCATTTCCTTGTAGGGAGCACCGGAGCCGGTATCCAGTTCGACGGCTTCGCCCTCCTGCAGGATCTCATCCACCATAATGCTTTCGTCACCATCTTCCTTGTCCTTGTCTTTGGAAGAGAACTTCAGGAAGATTCCCGCCTTGTCCAGGATGGCTTTATAGGTGAATATGGGAGCGTCGAATCTAAGGGCAAGGGCAATGGCATCGCTGGTACGGGCATCGATGATCTCTTCGGTCTTATCGCGCTCACAGATGATGCTGGAATAAAATACACCGTCCACCAGCTTGTGTATGATGACTTGCTTGATCACGATCTCGAAACGGTCCGCAAAATTCTTGAACAGGTCGTGTGTCAGGGGGCGGGGAGGTTTTATTTCCTTCTCCAGGGCAATGGCAATCGACTGAGCCTCAAATGCCCCGATCACGATGGGTAGCTTGCGTTCTCCTTCCACCTCATTTAAAATCAGTGCATAGGCACCATTTTGGGTCTGGCTGTAGGATATCCCTTTTATTTGTAACCTTACAAGGCTCATAGACAAAATTAAGACATGAAAGGGCTGTTAAACAACAGGGATGTCCGGTCATTTAACAGCCCTTTAAAAGGACAAATTAACAAAAATTAGCCGTTTTGGGCCTTAAATTCCTTTAATTTTTCGATCAATTCCGGAACCACTTCGAAGGCGTCACCGACCACTCCGTAATCCGCTGCCTTGAAGAAGGGGGCTTCCGGATCGGTGTTGATCACTACCTTGGTTTTAGACGCATTTACACCGGCCAGATGCTGAATTGCGCCGGAGATGCCTATGGCGATGTAAAGGTTGCTGGCTACAGGTTTTCCCGTTTGCCCCACGTGTTCGCTGTGCGGCCTCCAGCCGAGGTCGGAAACCGGTTTGGAACAGGCTGTCGCCGCCCCGAGGACTTCTGCGAGCTCTTCGATCATTCCCCAGTTCTCCGGTCCTTTAAGACCCCTTCCGCCGGATACGACCACATCGGCGTCTGCAATGGTCACCTTGTCAGCCACCTTGTCCAGGGCCACCGACTTGATACCGAAATCCGATTCCGAGAAATCCGCTGCAAAAGACTCAATTTCTGCGGTGCCCTGTTTTTCGACCATCCCGAATGCGTTGTTGGAAACCCCGATGATCCCGGGTGTTCCCTTTAATTCGGTAAAGGCAAAGCCTTTGTTGGAAAAGGCGGACCGTTTGACTACCATGGGCGAAGTGCTTTCAGGCTGGCTTACGACATTGTTTACATAACCTCCCTTGACCATGCCGGCCAGGATGGAGGCGGCAAATTTCGCATCTGTGCTGGAACTCGTGATGACTACCTGTGCCCCTGACGCTGAGACAGCCTGCTTGAGCAGGGAAGCGGTTGCCCTGGCATTGAATTGCTTCAACCGGTCCTCCGAGACCTGAAGGACCCTGGAAATCCCATAGTTCCCCAGTTTTTCAGGTTGATCTACATTCACGGCCACTGCAATGGCTTCAGTGCCCAGGCTTTCTGCCAATTGGCTGGCATAACTGGCCACTTCAAAGGCATTTTTTTTGAAGGTTCCGTTTTCTGATTCGGTATAGGCGAGTACTGACATGGTGTTTTTCTTTTGAGCGTTGCGTTTAAATGGCCTTGGCCTCTTTGTTTAACAGTTCGATGAGCTCGTCCAGGTTGGTCGGCTCCACGAGTTTCACAGGACCTTTTGGGGCTGGTTTTTCAAACCGGGTGTCCAGTGTTCCTTCGGCAGCTTCCAGAGGGGGTACAACTGTAAGTTTTTTCTGACGGGCCATCATGATGCCCCTCATATTTGGGATCTTCAGGTCGCTTTCTTCCACGAGGCCTTTCTGCCCGCCGATGATCAGTGGCAAAGTGGTCTCCAGGGTCTCTTTTCCACCGTCGATCTCCCGAATGGCTGTGGCTTTGTTGCCTTCGACTTCGAGAGAGATGCAGGTGTTCACAAAATTCATATCCAGCATGGCGGCCATCATTCCAGGCACCATTCCCCCGTTGTAATCGATGGATTCCCTGCCTGCGATGATCAGGTCATATCCACCATTCTTGACAACCTCGGCCAGCTGACGGGCTACAAACAGGCCATCTACCGGTTCTGCATCGATCCGGATTCCCTCATCTGCCCCGATGGCCAGCGCCTTTCGTATGGTCGGTTCAACCGCCGCGCTGCCTACAGTGGCTACGTGAACTGCAGCCCCCTGCTTCTCCTTAAACCACATGGCGCGGGTCAATCCGAATTCATCATTGGGGTTGATCACAAACTGCACCCCCGTCGGGTCAAAGGCTGTCTGATCGGCGGTGAAGTTAATTTTTGAAGTAGTATCGGGAACGTTGCTGATACAAACCAGAATCTTCATAAATGGGATATTTAAGACGTTTGAATACGGGGGTAAAGATAGCCAATATTTTTATAAAATACTATGCATGCATAATAAAATCCTTTTAAAAATTACAGGTCTGCCCCCATATTTTGAGCCATATTTTTCTATTTTTGTGGGCATTTTGAATTTAACGAATCACCCATTTAAAATACGTTCATGAAGACCTTACAGTTTAGACAAGCGATCGCTGAAGCCATGTCCGAAGAGATGCGTCGGGATGAGTCCATATACCTGATGGGGGAAGAAGTCGCCGAATACAATGGTGCATACAAGGCTTCCAAAGGCATGCTGGATGAGTTTGGTCCTGAGCGGGTGATCGATACCCCCATCTCCGAGCTTGGATTTGCCGGCGTGGGAGTAGGGTCTGCCATGATTGGCAACAGGCCCATCATTGAGTTTATGACCTTTAATTTCTCCCTGGTTGGGATTGACCAGATCATCAACAATGCGGCCAAGATGCGACAAATGTCCGGAGGCCAGTTCAATATCCCCATTGTTTTCCGGGGCCCGACGGCTTCTGCCGGGCAACTGGCAGCTACCCACTCCCAGGCATTTGAAAGCTGGTTTGCGAATTGTCCGGGCCTTAAAGTAGTTGTCCCTTCCAACCCAAGAGATGCCAAGGGGTTGCTGAAAGCTTCCATCCGGGATGATGACCCCGTTATCTTTATGGAATCCGAACAGATGTATGGGGACAAGGGAGAAGTGCCCGAAGGTGAATACACCATTCCACTCGGATTGGCTGAAGTAAAGCGGGAAGGCACGGATGTTACCATCGTTTCCTTTGGAAAGATCATCAAGGAGGCCTATGCAGCAGCAGATACCCTTCAGGAAGAGGGGATTTCCTGCGAGGTGATCGACTTGAGGACCGTCCGGCCCATGGACCATGAGACGATCCTGAATTCCGTCCGGAAGACCAACCGTTTGGTCATCCTGGAAGAAGCCTGGCCTTTCGGCAATGTGGCTACAGAAATCACCTATCAGGTGCAGGACAAAGCCTTTGATTACCTGGATGCGCCCATCGTCAAACTGAATACAGCCGATACGCCGGCGCCCTACTCCCCCGTGCTGTTGGAGGAGTGGCTGCCAAACCGGGAAGACGTGATCAAGGCCGTCAGGAAAGTGATGTACAAATAATCGGGGGACCATTTGTAACATTAACCCCGGATTTCCGACCAATAGGGGGTTGTCCAAAACAAATACCTATCCGACCCAATTCTACCCCAATAGCTTTATTAGACAAGACCTCTGAGGTGTATCTTCTCAGGAGGTTTCCGAAAGGTTAGATCCAATGCAGAAACTGCCCCTGGTTTTATTGTTTTTGGTTACCTCTCTGGCCATGGCGCAGACGAAAGTCGGCGGGACGGTGGTAGATGAGCTCGGGGATCCTGTGGCCTTTGCCAATGTGCTTTTTAAGGGTACAACCGAGGGCACTATCACCAATGAGAACGGGCGATTTTACCTGGAATCCGAGCAAACCCGGGATACGCTTGTGATCTCCTTTGTGGGGTATGTCACCCGGGAAATCATCCTGGATAAGCGGGTTAACCGTGAGATGCGCGTGGTCCTTGTAGCCGGAGAAGAATTGGATGAGGTCGTCGTCTTTATGGGGAAACAGCCCAAAAAGGACAACCCGGCCATCGACATCCTCCGCAAGATCTGGGCTAAAAAGAAGGAAAATGGCCTGCGCAAATTCAACCAGTACCAGTACGATGAGTACGAGAAAATCGAATTCGACCTCAATACCATCGACAGTGCCCTGATGAAAAGCCGGCTTTTCAAGGGGATGGAATTTGTTTTTGAGGATATGGACACCTCCCGCATCACGGGCAAGACCTACCTCCCTATTTTTATCAATGAGAAATTTTCCAAGGTCTACGGGGATAACCAGCTCAATGAGGAAAAAAGGGACCAGTTGGGCAACAAGAATTCAGGCTTTAGCAATAACCAGGCGATCATTGCATTTGTGCAGGATCTCTACGCCCCGTATAATATCTATGACAACTACCTGAAGTTTTACGACAAAAGCTTTACCAGTCCGCTTTCACGCACTGGGATTGATACCTACAACTACGTCCTGGCGGACAGTGCATTTATAAAGGACAAATGGTGTTATAACATCATTTATTACCCCAGGCGAAAGAACGAGCTGACCTTTAAAGGGGATTTCTGGGTCAACGATACGACCTACGCCATTAGCGAGATCAATTTGCAGGTGACCAAGAGCGCCAACATTAACTGGGTCAAGGAAATATATATCGAGCAGGAATTCGAAGTGCTTTCGGACTCGGTATTTCTGCTGAAACGGGATTATCTGCTTACCGATTTTGCCCTGAACAAGAAAGAACAATCCAGAGGGATCTACGGCAAACGCACCACCGTATACGACAACTACCGCTTTGACCAGCCCCGGCCAAAATCCTTCTACGATCAGCGCACCGATCCCTATGATCCGAGAATGTTGTTAAAGGACGACGTCTTCTGGGAAAATAATCGCCTGGAACCCCTGAATGACGACGAGCTTGGCATCTACTCCATGCTGGACACCCTGAAGACCGTCCCAAGATTCAAGTCGTACTACAATCTGGCCAGCGTACTCGGTTCGGGTTATATCGAAATCGACAAGTGGAACCTGGACATCGGGGACATCTACAGCTTTTTTGGATATAACGATGCAGAAGGGGTCCGCATCCGGGGAGGCGCCAGGACTTTCTTTGGGCAGAACGACCCCTGGCGATTGCAGGCTTACGGGGCCTATGGGTTCATGGACAGGAAATTCAAATACGGTATTTCCGGGAAAGTCCTCCTGGACCGGAAGAACCGCCTGATCCTCTCCGGGGGTAATCGAAGGGACATTGAACAGCTCGGATTGAACCTCACCGCTACCACAGATGTGCTGGGCCGGAGTATTGCCTCTGGGAATATCCTTACCGTGGGTGCCAATGACCGGCTTACCAATATCAATCTGACCACCCTAGGAATGCAGTTCGAACCCGTTCCGAACCTGCGGGTCCGTTTTGGGACAACATTTCGAACCCTGAAGTCAGCCCTTCCCGACAGGTTTAGCCTGGATTATCTGGATCCGGATGCCCCTGGCGGGGTATCTTCTGAGATCAAGCAGTTTGACCTGATCACTGCCCTGATCTACACCCCCGGGCGGAGAACGATAGGGTATGGCGTGGAGCGCAGGGATATCAATGATGACTACAGCACCCTTTATATGGTGTACACCCGGGGCCTGGAAGGTTTTCTGGAGAGCGATTTCGACTATAAGAAGATTCAGTTTTCCTATACCCAGCCCTGGCAGATCGGGGGATTTGGCCGTCTTAAGACGTCAGTCGAACTGGGGAAGACTTTTGGAGCCGTGCCGCTGGGACTGCTGAGTGTTGTGCCCGGAAACCAGACGTATTTTACCATTTTCAATGCTTTCCCCAACCTGGATTTCTACGAATTTGTCACAGACACCTATACCTCTATGCACCTGGAACACAATTTCAACGGCCGCCTGTTTTCACGCATCCCTTTTCTGAGGGATCTGAACCTTCGGGAGATCGTCGGACTTCGGGGGGTTTGGGGAGAGCTTTCCGAGGAGAACATCATCCTCAGCTCCCCGACCAATATTCCCCTGCAGGCCCCCGATGACCAGATCTACTGGGAGTACTCCTTCGGTGTCGGCAATATCTTCAAGCTCTTCAGGATCGATTTCAACTTCCGGGGGAATTATCTCGACAACCCAAATGCCAGGGCTTTTGGTGTTACAGGGACCTTTGGGATAGAATTCTGAGCCTTTTCCGGGGATGACCGGTTTAGTTATTTCCCCTCCGGGGATTGCCTGAGCCACAAAAAAATACCTTTTATATTCCAACCCCTTTTCCTACTTTTGCTGCCGTTTTAAACACTAATAAACTGACATAATGGAACAAATCGTGAATTACTTGTGGGCCTTTGGAGTGCTGGGCCTGATCTTTGTGTTCGTAAAGAATGCATGGGTTTCCAAGCAGGAAGAAGGAGATCCGAAAATGGCCCGTATCGCAAAGAACATTGCCGATGGAGCCATGTCTTTCCTGAAGGCTGAATACAGAGTTCTGGCAATTTTCGTTGCTGCAGTTGCCGTGCTCCTTTATTTTAAAGGAGAGAATGAGGCCGGCTCCAACGGAATGGTGGCCGTTTCGTTTATCGTAGGTGCGATCTGTTCTGCCCTGGCGGGCTTTATCGGCATGAAGGTGGCCACCAAGGCCAATGTTCGGACCACCCAGGCAGCACGTACTTCCCTGGGAAAAGCCCTTGAAGTGGCATTCGCCGGAGGCTCTGTAATGGGGATGGGCGTTGTTGGCCTCGGCGTACTGGGTCTTAGCGGTTTGTTTGCGCTATACAGCAACTTCGGATGGGCCGGAGGTACTGGAACCACAGATGGCATTGCCATGGTCTTAAATGTACTTTCCGGATTTTCTCTCGGAGCTTCATCCATTGCGCTTTTTGCCCGTGTGGGTGGAGGTATCTATACCAAAGCTGCGGATGTAGGGGCCGACCTGGTCGGTAAGGTGGAAGCAGGGATTCCTGAAGACCACCCGCTGAACCCCGCGACCATCGCGGACAATGTAGGGGATAATGTAGGAGATGTTGCCGGAATGGGGGCTGACCTCTTTGAATCCTATGTAGGATCCATCATCGGTACCATGGTGCTGGGCGCCGCATTTGTCGGCTTGCCCGAATTCCAGGAAGCCTTTAACGGACTGGGGGCGGTATATCTGCCGCTGGCCCTGGCCGGTGCAGGAATCGTGATGTCTATCATCGGTACGTTCTTCGTAAAGGTGAAGGATGGGGGTTCCCCTCACAAAGCCCTGAATATCGGAGAGTTCGGCTCTGCGATCCTTACGCTTGTCGTTTCGTATTTCCTGATCACCAATATGCTGCCCGAGACCTGGTCTGTGGGGGGCAAGGAGTATTCCTCCCTGGGTGTTTTCTGGGCAACCATTGCCGGTCTTGTTGCTGGCTTGCTCGTTGGGAAGGTCACAGAATATTATACGGGTACCGGGACCAAGCCCGTAAAAGCTATTGTACGTCAGTCTGAAACCGGATCGGCTACCAATATCATTGCCGGATTGGGCGTAGGGATGATGTCCACGGCCATTCCGATCTTACTTATCGCTGCGGCCATCCTGGTCTCACACAGTCAGGCAGGATTGTATGGAATCGCCATTGCCGCGGTTGGGATGCTCGCCAATACAGGGATTCAGCTGGCAGTCGATGCCTATGGTCCTATTTCTGACAATGCCGGGGGTATTGCGGAAATGGCCGAACTCCCCAGTGAAGTCCGCGAGCGTACCGATAAGCTCGATGCGGTTGGAAATACTACGGCAGCCATTGGTAAAGGGTTTGCGATTGCTTCTGCTGCCCTAACAGCACTGGCGCTGTTCGCCGCTTTTATGCAAACAGCCAACGTGACGGCAATCGATGTTTCGAAGCCCAAGATCATGGCAGGTCTGTTGATCGGGGGGATGCTCCCTTTCGTGTTCTCTGCCCTTTCCATGAACGCGGTGGGGCGTGCTGCTATGTCGATGATCGAAGAGGTGCGCCGCCAGTTCCACAGCATTCCGGAGCTCGAAGCGGCATTGAAGGTGATGCGCAAGTACGATTCCGATATGAGCAAGGCCTCGGAAGAAGATCGCAAGATTTTCGATGCAGCCGATGGCAAAGCGGAATACGACAAGTGTGTTGAAATTTCCACCAAGGCCTCTATCAAGGAAATGGTCCTGCCCGGATTGCTGGCTATTGCCGTGCCGGTAGCGATTGGATTTTTTCCAGGAGCTGGTGCTGAGAT
>CBFCWO010000054.1:0-18227 GCA_965601625.1 uncultured Flavobacteriaceae bacterium
CCAAAGCGGTAAATCAGGTCTCCGCCCTTTCCATACGTACCTCCTGAAGAAGACCTGGCCTCCTCCGTAGAAGTGCTGTGATCAATCACCCATACTTCACTAAAGAAATTGACGCTAAGATAGATCACATCCTTATCCACGTCGTAGTCCAGCCCATTGGCATGCATCAGATCACCATCTTCCGCAATATCCTTTTGCAACCGGTCTACGAAGTTTATGTCTATTTTTTGGGGGTTCTCAGAGACCGATCCGAAATTTGACCGGGTGGCATCAACCTCCTGTATCAGATGATCCCAGGAATCCCATTCCCATACGATCTCATCTGTTAGGGGATTCACCTCGATCAGGCGCTCGGTGTATACCGATGGCTGGTCGCTGGAATAGCCCTTTTCTTTTGCTTCCTCGTAAGTCCTGGCATCCCATACGATGATCAGTACATTGCCATTGGGAAGCATTTCCACGTCGTGATGACTCAGGTGCCTGTCTGAAGCCACGTCGTAATCCCAGGAAACCGTTCCGTCTGCCTCGATAAGCTGTACCTTTCCCCCGTAGCCGCCAAAACTAAAATCAGGATCGTCTATCGCCAGAGAAGCCAGGACACGACCATCTGGGAGCAATTCCACGTCATTGCCTATGTTGTGTTCCAGTTCCCACTCATACAGTACCCCGCCCGTATCCTTGGCCATCAGATACACACGGTTGGCACCTGCGTCATTTACCATTACATATCCGGGTTGCTGCCTGTCCGGGTTGTAAATGAGAACCTCCCCCGTATCGCCCATTCTGGGGTACGCGGCCTCTTCCTCCAACACTTCGGTGGGTTCGGGTTGAACTTGCTCTGAGTTGTCCTCTGCCGGCACTGCATCTTCTTTAGTGCAGGCAAGGCTGACAACCGCAAGGTAGCAGTAAAGCCATCTATTAATTATAGACCTCATTTTAAATCGAACTTTCCGGGTCCATTTGAATCAGCCTGTTTGGTCAAGAGTTCAGCCAGCTTCAGGACGCCGGGTACTTCACTGTCAAGTTATTAAGAAAATATAAGAATCCCCTGATGGATACAGAACTTTCACCCCTTGCTCCCTTATGAGGATTTCGTTAGATTTAAAAAATGCTTAAACCGTACTACAGTTGTCTGATGGAGGCCGGCACGGATGAAGCCGGTCGGGGTTGCCTGGCCGGGCCTGTAACCGCAGCGGCTGTCGTCTTGCCTGAAGGATTCCGAAATCCCCTCCTGAATGACAGCAAGAAGTTATCTCCTAAAAAAAGGGAATCTCTGGCGGCCCTGATCCGGGAAGAATCCATTTCATTTGGAATTTCCCATGTGGCTCCTGAGACCATCGACCAGATCAATATCCTGAAAGCAGCCATCCTGGCCATGCACCAGGCACTCGACCAACTCCCTGGCCCACCAGAGGCCATCGCTGTGGATGGGAACCACTTCCTTCCCTACGGAGAGGTCCCCTACCACTGCCTGATCAAGGGGGATGGCAGGTTTATGAACATTGCTGCCGCATCTATCCTGGCCAAGACCTCAAGGGATGCCCTGATGCGGGAATTACACGAGGAATACCCCCAGTATCAATGGGACCGCAACAAAGGATATCCCACCCGCGCCCACAGAGCAGCACTTTTCGAACACGGCCCCACCCCCTTTCACAGGAAAAGTTTCCGCTTGCTTGGGGATCAGTTGAAAATCCCCTTCTAGATACTACTTTTGTAGGTAGCAATAACTAAGGATGAAGAAAGCCCTAATTCTGATTGGCGTCCTGCCCTTACTTTTTTTTGCCTGTGCTCCGGCTCCACCCGATCACCTGGAACCATATGAAATCATCCCGGCTTCATGTGCAGCCGTGGTAAAGATCAACCACCCCGAACAATTCAGATCTGATTACCGGAATTCGCCTATTCTGAAATCCCTCCTGGGTTCGGATCGTGAAGAAAAAGCCTGGCACCGGTCCGTGGACACCGTACTGAGCCTGGAACCGCCTCCCGGCTCACTTTTAGTCCTTGGATCGGGCCGGGCATCCGAAGAATGGTTTTTGATTCTGCCGGAGCTGCCAGGATCTGTGGATTCCACTCAAACAGGGGCTTCCTCCACGACTGACAAATACCCTGAGATCTCATGGGATTCTGCAGGTTTGACCTTCAGGAAACATCACAACCTCCAAATCCTCACCTCTTCCGGAAGGTATCTTGACCAAACTCTCGAACAACTTCCCGATCCCTCCGAAGGGCTTGAAAAAGCCCTAAAGGCCCTCAACCCCCTGGCAGAGGCCAGCCTGATCCTTCCCATTCCCGCAGAGCCCCCTGGGACTACCCCTGAAGGGGAAAGGGACGAAAATGCACCCTCCTCGCAGAGATGGGTTACCTACGACCTTTCATCCGGAACTGGATTCCTCGGCCTGGAAAGCATGGAGACCCGCAAGGGAAGTACTGCCGTCTTATCCCAACTCCTGAGATCTCAACCCGTGCTGCCCCTTCAGGACAATGCCATGGCGATACCCTCCGGCACCAGCACATGGTTGTCCTATTCCCTGCAAAATACGGAGCAGTTTCGCGAAAATCAGAAATCCGTGACGGGTAGTGCGAACCCGAATTCACAGATCCTGGAATACGCTGAACAAATCAGTCTGGCAGAAACGGATAAAGGCATACTGGTGGTGTTGCACAACGCAAATCCGGATGCCCTGGAGGAACTCCTTATGCCCTTCAGGGGTCAGGCTGTTGAATTTCAGGATACCCCGATCTTTGCCCTGCAACAAAACGAACGTATTCGGGAAACCTATGCCCCCTTGCTGAATGCTGTGGAAGACCCTGCTTACTACTGCGTACTGGGGGAATCTTTTGTATTCGCACCCTCTTTGGAACCCATACAAAGCCTGATCAGTGACTATACCCGCAAATCGGCCTTCGATAAGACCCGCGTATTCGAGAAACTGAATCCGGTCCTTGCGGCGGAAGCCAGTACCCTGCTGATTTCTGTGGATCCGGAGAAGTCGACCCTGTTGAAGCAGTCCGAAACAGCGGACATGCTTCCTCCACAGATATTGAGTGCCCTCCCAAAAGATTTCATGGTGGCCACCCAGCTAAACCTTCAAAACAGCTATACGCTTAGTTCATTCCAGTTGCAGAGCGAGGCATTGCTCGAAAGGGAACGTCCGGAAGCAGGCGAAGTATTCACAGTGGCCCTGGAGGCTGCGGTCAGATCTGCCCCCCAATTCCTCAAAAACCACCGGGATGGCGGGATGGATATTGCCGTACAGGATGAAAACCATGTGTTATACCTGTTTTCCAGATCGGGGGAATTGTTCTGGAAAAAGGAGCTGCCCGGTCCTGTTCAGGGGCAGATCCACCAGGTAGACCTCTTCCGCAATGGGCGCCTTCAAATGGCCTTTACGACCGATGCACAGCTGATGGTGCTGGATCGCAATGGAAAAGAAGTCGCTCCCTTCCCAAAAAAGTTCGCCGGTGGAAATCTGGGACCCCTGGCAGTTTTTGATTATGAACAGAACCGGAATTACAGACTGGTCCTGACCCAGGGCAGCAGGGTGTTCATGTACGACGGTCAGGGCAGGGAAGTAAAAGGGTTCAAGTTCAAAAACGCTGGCAGCCCTGTTGTTTCCATACCGGTCCACATCCGAATAGGAAGCCGGGACTACCTGCTCTTCCAATTGGAAAACGGAGCGCTTCGAATACTCAACCGGGTTGGGGACCCCCGGGTCCCGGTAAAGGAAACGTTTGAATTCTCCTCCAACCCCGTACACCTTTACCGCAATGGATTTACCTTCACCGAGCGCAGCGGGGACCTGGTCCGCATCGATACCCGGGGGAGGGTTAATCGGACACCGCTTAACCTCAGTCCGGACCATGGAATGGATGCCACCACCAAAACACTGGCCATAATGGATGACAACCGCTTTCAGGTAAAGACCAACAAGCGGGAACTTGAGCTGGGTGTATATACCCATCCAAAGATCTTCTACCTCTATGACATTATTTATGTGGCCGTGACGGATATCCAAAGCCAGCAGGTCTATCTTTTCCGAAGCACCGGTGCCAGTGTCCCTGGTTTTCCCCTTGAAGGCGGGGGTCAGGCGGACATGGCGGACATGGACAACGACCGGAATCCGGAACTGGTGGTCCCCTATCGGGAAAACAGTATTCGCGTATATCGGGTCAATCGGTGAGTTGCGCTGAATCAGCGGCTTCAAAAAGGTGCAGGAAATGGTGTCGCAGCCTTGTTTTCACCTCTTCCATCGGAATATGACGTCCTAGTTCCGCGCTCAGGGAGGTTACCCCTTTGCCGCGGATGCCACAGGGAATCATCAGGTCAAAATAGGACAAGTCTGTATTGACATTCAGGGCAAAACCATGCATGGTTACCCATCGGCTGGCCCGTACCCCCATAGCACAAATCTTGCGGGCACCTGGTTTTCCCACTTCCAGCCAAACCCCGGTCTCCCCTTTGGAACGCGCTCCTTCCAGTCCGTAATCTGCCAGGGTGCGAATGATCATTTCCTCCAACAGCCGGAGGTATTTGTGGATGTCCGTAAAAAAATTATCCAGGTCCAGGATGGGATATCCGACTACCTGTCCGGGACCGTGATACGTAATATCACCCCCGCGATTGATCTTGTAGAAGCGGGCTCCTTTCTCAGCCAGCTGTTGCTGAGAGACCAGCAGGTTGCCGGCATCCCCGCTCTTGCCCAGGGTGTAGACATGGGGGTGTTCCACAAAGAGAAAATGATTCGGGGTAGGCTGCCGGGTACCCGTTCTGCGGTTCTGGATCTTGATATCCAGGATCTCCTGGAACCGGGTCTCCTGATAATCCCAGACCTCCTTGTAATCCCTGAATCCCAGATCCTCAAAGCCGACCTTCTTATTCATGCTGCAAAGGTAGGCAACTCAAAGGTATCAACCTCATCACCAAGGATGCCTCAGTTGGGATTATTCAGAATAATCAGGGCCGCAATAACCCCCGGGACCCAGCCACAGAGGGTGAGCAGAAATACGATCAAAAAGGAGCCACATCCTTTACCGATAACGGACAGGGGCGGAAAAAGAATCGCCAGAAGCACTCGGAGGAAACTCATTTCAACAAACGTTCATGATTGATGTATTTATTGGACACAAAAGTCCCCGTATTGTTACAACAATAAATGCAAAAACCCCTGCAAAGAGGGGTTTTATTATTTGTTAGAGCCTGTTTATTTGGATTCTGAACTCGCGGGCATGCAAATTCCCTCCAGCGTATCTTCTATATCCCCTGGCGTACTCATGATTTTCATAAAGGTGCCCATGGTTAAGTCAGGCCAATGCAGGGCAATTCTGTATTTCCCGTGAAGCATGGTAGCCGTTTTGTCTTGCAGTATGATCTCATAGGGCATGGCAGCCGCATGGTCCATACCTATTTTCGGAAGAAAATGGGATTCGCCATCCGCTTTACTTCGCAATCCGACACCAAAAACGGCAACGTTTTTGTCCGGATAAACCAGTTCATACACTTGAATGGTCTGCCCATTTTTCTCTTTTAGGTTCTCCCTGATTATGGCAAGGCCTTCTTCAAAACTGCCGTATTCCCCCAGGGTTACAGGGTCGGTAAAATAGGGCATCATGATCTTGTAATGATACTCCTTGAGCTTGTCCGCCCGGACCAAGCCTCCGAAATGACTAAATTCAGTGCCTATGGCAGAAAGGGCCGACTTAATGTCCTTAGCGAAGGCCGTCAGGGTAGTCTTATAGGTGTCATAATCCGCTCTAAAATAGGCCCTTAACAGATAATCTGGATTTGTATAGGAGACGATGACCTTTCCATCCTTTTCCACCAGGCCCACCTTCATCACAGCGCCCAGGGCACCCCGGTCCGACACCTTGACAGCCGTATTCTTCAGATCCTTTCTGGTGAAAGCGATAACCTTCAACGTACCCCTGTTCGCGGGATGATAGGTTCCCAGGACCTCAAATTGTTGTTGTTCCAGGGCAGAGACTACCTTTTTCGAAAGGTCTTCCAGGGACTCCTGGGTTTCGGCAACTTTGATATATGGAGCCAGGTCCTGTCCTGATATGGTCATTGCAGCTCCAAACAGCAGTAGAAAACTTAAAATCAAACTTCTCATATTGATATATTTATGATGTTAGACAGCTTATAGGATGACACCATTTCCCTCACAGGCATGGGGAACGCAAAGCGGTAATGCCCATTGGAAAATGTGTACATGCCAGCATTGCAAAGAGAGTCCATTGGCTGCAGATCAGCTATGATTATTATCATGAATTCACCGCCTTAATCCGCCCCTTCACAACCAAACCAATTCCCTGCGTACTTCTTTCTAAATAATGTACTTTTGCGGCTGAAATTCATTTAAAATGCAACTCTCCGAACAGGAAATCGTACGAAGGGAAAAACTGACACAACTCAGGAACCTTGGAATTGCGCCTTACCCGGCGGCCATGTATAAGATTACCCATCATACCTCAGAAGCCAAGGAGAACTTCCGGGAGGGCATGTCGGTTGTTCTGGCGGGCAGGCTAATGTCGCGCAGGATCCAGGGCAAGGCTTCCTTTGCCGAATTGCAGGATAGTCAGGGACGCATCCAGCTCTATTTCAACCGGGATGAGATCTGTCCGGGAGAAGACAAGACGCTCTACAACGAGGTCTACAAAAAGCTGCTGGATATCGGGGACATTATTGGAGTGGAAGGCACCCTCTTTACCACCAAGGTCGGGGAAAAGACCGTGCTGGTCAGGAATTTCACCCTGCTCAGCAAGGCCCTGCGCCCTCTCCCCCTGCCCAAAACGGACGCGGAGGGAAACGTTTATGATGAATTCAATGATCCGGAGCTCCGATACCGGCAGCGGTATGTGGATCTGGTGGTCAACCCGCAGGTACGCGATACCTTTATAAAACGTACCCGGATCACCAATAGCATACGGAAATTCTTTAATGAAAAAGGATATCTGGAAGTTGAGACCCCCATTTTGCAGCCCATCCCGGGGGGAGCGGCTGCCCGTCCGTTTGTAACCCACCACAATGCCCTGAATATCCCCCTTTACCTGAGGATTGCAAATGAACTCTATTTGAAAAGGCTGATCGTAGGCGGATTTGACGGGGTTTACGAATTTTCGAAGGACTTCCGCAATGAAGGGATGGACCGTACCCACAATCCCGAATTTACGGTGATGGAGCTCTACGTGGCCTATAAGGATTACCACTGGATGATGGAGCTGACCGAACAGCTACTGGAGCAGGTAGCCCTGGAATCAAATGGGAGCACGAAGGTAAGGGTAGACGACCAAACGATCGACTTCAAAGCCCCTTACCCGCGTGTACCACTCCTGGAAGCGATTAAGACCCATACAGGACACGACCTGTCCGGCATGGAGGAAGACCAGCTTCGGGAAGTGGCGGACAAACTTGGGGTTGAGGTCGATCCCACCATGGGATCCGGAAAGATTATCGATGAAATTTTCGGGGAGTGCTGTGAACACCACTCTGTGCAGCCTACCTTTATTATCGACTACCCTAAGGAAATGAGTCCGCTCACCAAGGAACACCGTTCCAAACCCGGCCTTACGGAGCGATTTGAACTCCTGATCAACGGGAAGGAGATCGCCAATGCCTATTCAGAGCTCAACGACCCCATCGACCAGCGGGAACGGTTTGAGGAACAGCTCAGGCTATCGGAAAAAGGGGACGACGAGGCCATGTTCATCGATCAGGATTTCCTCAGGGCCCTGGAATATGGGATGCCTCCCACCTCCGGGATCGGGATCGGGATCGACCGTCTGGTAATGCTCCTTACCGACAATGCTTCTATTCAGGAGGTCCTGTTCTTTCCGCAGATGCGGCCAGAGAAAAAACCGCTGGATCTGAAGGAAAACGAAAAGGCGATCCTCAATACACTCAAGCAGCAGAACCCTATGCCGCTGGCTTCCCTCAAGGAGGCTGCGGGCCTGAGCAACAAAGCCTGGGACAAAGGTATCAAAGCGCTGACCAAACTGGGGCTGGCAGAAGTTTCCAGGGATGGAGACACCCTGATATGCCAATTAAAAGAGTCGTAGTATCTTAGGGCCCATGCAGGTAGGTAAAACCATCGGGCTGATCCTTGGACCGGTTTCGTTTATCACTTTTAACCTGCTTCCGGATCTCATCTCCGGAAGCCCATCCGCCAATGCCGTTTTAGCAACCGCCAGCTGGATGATCATTTGGTGGGTCACCGAAGCGGTATCCATTTCGGTAACGGCACTTTTGCCCCTGCTCCTCTTTCCCCTGCTGGATGTGATGCCGATGAACGATGTGGGCTCGAATTACGGAAGCCCCATCATCTTCCTTTTCTTCGGGGGTTTTGTCCTGGCCCTCGCCCTGGAAAAGGTGAACCTCCATCGACGAATCGCCCTGACCATCATCAATATCACGGGAACGACGCCCGAACGGGTGATCCTTGGCTTTATGATCGCCACGGCAAGCCTCAGCATGTGGATCAGCAATACCGCGAGCACTGTGGTGATGCTCCCCATTGCCCTCTCGGTGATCCAGCTGCTGACCGATGACGAGGACGGCTTTACGGATCAAGATCGGAATTTTGCCCTCAGTGTCATGCTGGGGATTGCCTTTTCAGCAAACGCCGGAGGGATCGCCACCGTCATAGGCACGCCCCCGAATTCCGTACTGATCGGCCTCTTGGAGAACGAATACCAGATTGAGATCTCCTTTTTGCGATGGATGACCTTCGGGCTGCCGATTTCGCTGATCCTGATCACCATCTGTTATCTGGTGCTGGTCAAGTGGATGTTCCCCTGCAGGGATCTGACCTTTGGGGCCTCCAGATCCCTGATCCGGGAAGAATTATTGAAGCTCGGACCTACGAGCCCCAGAGAAAAAATGGTGCTTTCCATTTTCGGAGTTACTGTATTCCTTTGGATCTTCCGAACCCTTATCAACCAATTCATACCCGGGCTGGACCTCTCGGATACCAGCATCAGCATGCTGGCGGCGATTTCGCTGTTTGCAGTGCCTTTCAATCTGCGTAAATGGGAGTTTATCCTGACCTGGAAAGATACCTCCCGCCTGGCCTGGGGGATCCTGATCCTGTTCGGGGGTGGATTAGCCCTGGCCCGGGGCATGTCCAGCAGCGGATTGGTCGATCTGGTTTCAGGGGCCATTGCTGGGGCTGAGGTAAGCATCCTGTTCACTGCATTCCTGCTCATTGCCCTGATGCTCTTTATGACGGAATTGATGAGCAATGTGGCCCTGGTGGCCGTCCTGGCTCCCGTGGTTGCGGGAATAGCCATAGGCCTGGACCTGCCCATGCTTCACCTGCTTATCCCTGTGACTATAGCGAGCAGCTGTGCCTTTATGCTCCCAATGGCTACCCCGCCCAACGCCATTGTTTTTGCGAGCGGCTATATCCGTGTACACCAGATGGCCCGTGTGGGCTTCATCCTGAACTGTATTTCCATCTTGTTGCTGGTACTGATCTTCCAGTTTGTGATGCCCCTGCTTTTCTAAAAAAGCAAAGCCCCTGGGAAACAGGGGCTTACTAACTGACTAATTCAAACTACTGACAGAAATGCGATTTTCTATCAAGCTATATGTAGGCGCCTCTCTAACATGTAGTATATGAGGCGGTTGTATATATAGACGCGGCAGATTCTGAATTGTTACAAATCAGCCGCGCCTTTAACAGGCTTTTGTGAATTCAACTTTCTTACGGAGTTCTCCTGGCAGGGAGCAACCTGTTGCCGGGTGCCGGGACCGTATTTGGAGCAACTCTTCCTGCCAATTGAACTTAGCTGCGGGCCCTAAATCCCCCAATCTGGCTTCCTGCTATTTCGTTGAACGCATCCCTTTTTTGGATTAACGGGACTCCCGGCATGTCCGCGCTTCGGCCCCGGAAGGGTTTTATCCACAAGATTTGTCCACTTCCCAACAAAAATCCCCTTTCCTGCAACAATATCGAAAATCACTTCTAATGAATTTCTAACTTGTCTTTCGAACAAACCCCCGGAAATCATGAACTACAAACTCAAAAGCCTGATTTATCTTTTTGCTTTTATCCTCAGTGCCCTGCTCTACTATCAAATGGAAGAAGGCCCGCAAGAAGCAGCTGAGAAACAGCTTCCAGAACTCTCCATGCAGCAGACGGACACCGAAGACACCCAAAACCCCGCCCTCTGAGGGCAAGAACCCCACCCTATCGGGAAACCTGTTAATTAAAAGTCAAACTATGGGTACGGGTTAAACCCTGAGCCGATTTGTGATTCTAATTAGTGAAATCAATAATGAATCACATGAAAAAAGCTTTCACCTTATGCATGCTCCTGATCGGATTGGGGGCAACAGCACAACAAAGACCCCATCATCAGCACGGCAAGCAACGGATGTACCAGGAGTTCTCCTCGGAGCAGGAAGCCAGTCTGAAGTCCAAGAAAATGACCCTGGCCCTGAACCTGGATGAAGCCCAGCAGGAACAAGTAGAATCCCTCCTTTCCAGACACTTTGCAACGCGCAGGGAGATGCAGGAGGCTCGGAACAAATCGGGAAATACCGAGAAGACCCAGGACCCGGAAGCTCGTTACACACATGTTAGCAAGCGCCTGGATCACCAAATTGCTTTTCAACGGGATCTGAGAAAAATCCTTTCCGACGCACAATTTGAACAGTGGCAAGTGCAAAGGGGGCGAAGGAAACCCCGCGCAGGGCACCGACGGGGAAGACGTTAAAACGACAAAACAGGGCTAGCCCCTGTTTTTTTATTTTCCGTTAGAAGCAAATCGACTTCAAAACCATAAGAGATCATACGTATTGAACTCCGTGAGAAAATGGTTAGGGCCACCGGTTTCCTGCACATGCCCCATTACCTGATTTATCTTCTAAGCGAGTAGGCTTTGAGATGCGGCTTCCGCGGCCCGGTCCAAATCTTCGTAAGAGAGGGCATCATTAAGAAAGTAGCTCTCAAAAGCACTGGGAGGCAGGTAAATGCCCCGGTCCAGCATGCCGTGGAAGTATTTTTTGAAGGTGGGATTATCTCCCTTGGCCGCCGAATCAAAATCCCTGACCGCTTCCGTTGTGAAGTGGACCGAGATCATAGAGCCAAACCGGTTGATGCGATAAGGAATCCCGGCCCTTTCCAGACTGGTTTCCAATCCCTTGTGCAGATAAGCTGTTTTGTCCTCCAGACGGGTAAATACTTCCGGATCTCCGTCAATGGCCTGAAGCATGGCGAGGCCGGCACCCATAGCCAAAGGATTGCCGCTAAGGGTTCCTGCCTGGTAAACAGGTCCTTCGGGGGCAAGATGCCTCATGATTTCTTTGGAGGCCGCAAAGGCCCCAACCGGGAGCCCTCCTCCAATGACTTTTCCAAAAGCCACCATATCCGCCTGTATCCCAAGGACTTCCTGAGCCCCTCCCCTGGCCAGCCGGAAGCCGGTCATGACCTCATCAAATATCAACAGGATCCCCTGACGGGTACACAAGTCCCGAAGACCCTCCAGGAACCCGGGTTCCGGCGGAATACAGCCCATGTTCCCCGCTACAGGTTCTAATATAATGGCAGCAATCGCTCCGGGATTGGCCTTTACCAGGGCTTCCACACTTTCCAGGTCGTTGTACCTGGCCAAAAGGGTATCCCGGGCTGTGCCCGCAGTGACTCCCGGACTGTTCGGGCTTCCGAAGGTAACCGCACCACTGCCCGCCTGGATCAGGAAGGCATCGGCATGCCCGTGGTAGCAACCGGCAAACTTGATGATCTTGTCCCGGCCCGTATAGCCGCGTGCCAGGCGTATGGCACTCATGCAGGCCTCCGTACCGCTGTTGACAAACCGGACTTTGTCAATGTTTGGAACCATGGAAACAACCAATTCGGCCAATTCGGTTTCCAGGGCAGTGGGCATCCCAAAGGACGTCCCTTTACGGGTGCGTTCGATGACCGCTTCAAGGACCGGCTCGAATGCATGTCCAAAGAGCAACGGCCCCCAGGAAGCGATGAAATCGACAAACTGGTTTCCATCCTCGTCTGTGAAATAGGCACCACTGGCTTCCTTTACAAATACAGGAGTGCCCCCTACCGCCTTAAATGCCCTTACGGGAGAATTGACACCTCCGGGAAGGACCTTATAGGCAGCCCGAAATAGTGCACTGCTTCGCTGATATCGCATCTTATTTTCTAACCTTTTCAGTTGGGACTTTCAGGACCTGCCCTATTGAGATCTCGCTATTCCGAAGATCATTTAAACGCATCAGTTCCTCCACGGAAAGATAGTATCGGCGGGAAATGGCATAAAGCGTATCCCCCTTCCTAACCCTGTAGGAACCAATTCCATCCGCCACGGCCGGCCTTGTCCTTACGCTATGCTTTTTGCCCAGGACCTGGGCATCATATCGCTGAAGATCGTATCGCTCGATGAGCTGAATAAGTTTGTCGGGGTATTTGCGGTCAGTGGCATAGCCTGCTTTCTTCAAGCCTTTTGCCCAGGCCTTGTAATCGTCTGGCCTTAGATCGAACAGGGAGGCATATCTGGAACGCGTTGTCAAAAACAGGCTGTGATCCCGGTAGGAATGCATGGGGTGGTTATACTTCCTGAAGCACTCCCCTCGGGCATCATCATCGTGTCGGGCATAATCTCCCTCCCAGCCCGTATGGCATTTAATACCGAAGTGGTTATTGGTCTTTTGGGCCAGCTCCCCTCTTCCGAAGCCGCTTTCGAGCAATCCCTGGGCAAGGGTGATGCTGGCAGGAATGCCGTATTGCTTCATTTCGAATTGGGCAATTTCCGAAAAGGTCTGAATGTACTCATCGGCTGAGCCAATGGAGAAATAGACGAATTTCCCGGGATCTTCCGGTATGAGATCCCCAGCCTTTAAGTTGCTTTCAGCTGTCCTGTTCTCTTTTTTGCGGGTGTCTTTGCCGTAGGTGGTTTTCTTCTTGGAAACGCAGCCACTCAGCACCAGCAGGCACAGGCACAATGACCCTACAATCCTTTTCATAGATATAGCAAAGGTAAGTTCTTTTTCCGCAATCTCATATTCATCCCGGCAATTCCCTGCAGTCCTCCCGTGTGTATGGCCAGGACATGACTGCCTTCCGGGATGCATCCCCTGCGTATTTCTTCGAGGATGCCGTAGATCATTTTTCCCGTATATACGGGGTCCAGCGGAACTCCTGTAAGTTCCCTGAATTCATTGATAAAATCAATGAGGGAGCGGTCGATTTTCGCGTACCCCCCAAAGTGATAGTCGCTTATGAGCTCCCAGTTATCCTCAGGTATCCACGGTCCTATTTCCTTTGCAAGGCCTGAAGCCCTGAGGGCCGGATACCCCTGTATTCGCTGGTGTGGATATGAGGCCTTAACAATACCCGCCAATGTTCCCCCGGTTCCCACAGAACAGCAAATATGGCTGTACTTAGCGTCCCCTTCCCCCAATATTTCCATACACCCCCGAATGGCCATGTCATTGGTGCCCCCCTCAGGGAGGATATAGGATGGCCCGTACTGACGCTCAATAGCTTGCAGAAAATCAGGTGATGTTTTCAGGCGGTACTGTTCCCTGGAAATAAATTTCAGCTTCATCCCAAAGTCCCTGGCCTGCGAGAGGGTCGGATTAAGAGGCTGGTCGGCAAGTTCTTCACCCCGGACGAATCCAATTGTCTTCAGTCCATAGAGCTTCCCGGCCGCCGCCGCGGCATGAAGGTGGTTGGAAAAGGCCCCTCCGAACGTAACCAATTGGGCTTTTCCCTGTTCCCGGGCCGCCTGAAGGTTGTATTTGAGCTTTCGGTATTTGTTGCCCGAAAGTCGGGGGAACAGGAGGTCTTCTCGTTTTATATGCAGGACAACTCCAAAGTTCCTGAGTTCAGGGAGGTCAATATGTTGTATCGGGGCCTCCAACTTAAGAAAAGGCAGGCCTGTGGAATACGTACTGAAGAAACTGGAGGGGCCTTCGATTTTCCAAATACTGGCAATCTTTTTCATAAAGATAGGCCTCCCGCTCAAAACTGATGTTTTTGTACCCCCGGTAGCAATCCAGATAGTAGGCGCTTTTGATTACCCATTCCAGAAGGTATGCGATATAGAAAAACACGACCAAAAGCTCTGCCTGTTGTCTAAGGTGTATCCTCTCGTGGTTGATTAGGACGGGGTCCTCCCGAAGGGACTCCTCCCTCAGGATAATAAAGGGCCAAAGACACAGGCCCACATAGTTCCGGTAGAATAAATGCCTTGTAACGAGGATCATCAGAACGAAAACGCTTCCCTGCAAATATATTGCTTTATCCCCGCCATTTTCGTCCATATAGGGCTATGCTCCGATAAAAAGCACCTCTTCCAAACAGGGTGTGCAAAAAAATCGGAACCTGATGCGTAATTTTGAACCGCAGCTAAAGATGATGCTGCAGCCTCGGAGATGAAAGAACGAATACCACTGGAAGAGGGTGATTATTACTGGACACCTGAAGGGTACCGCGTGTTTACAGCGACCTATCTTCTGAAAAGAGGATACTGCTGTGAAAGCGGATGCAGGCATTGCCCCTACGGCTTTGACCCCAAAAAACAATCCTACAGGAAATAGTACTTTCGGCATAGATTTTGTGGTCTATGGAGAAGCATTCCAAACATAAATCCCTGGTTTATGAAGACCAAGCTTCTTAGCACCTTCGCCCTGATTTCATTGAGTATTCTCACCAGTTGTTCCACAGTAAGTGTTATAGCGGATTACGACACGGCTACTGATTTCGGCAAATACAAATCCTATGCCTTTTTTAAAACAGGAATCGACAAAGCCCAGATTTCGGACCTGGATAAACGTAGAATCCTCCGTGCCATCGATGCGGAATTCACTGCCAAAGGATTTGTAAAGTCTGAAGACCCGGATATTTTGGTCAGCATTTTTACCACTGAGAAAGAACGGGTGGAGGTCTACAACAACTGGGGCTGGGGTTATGGATGGGGCTACGGCTGGGGACCTTATTGGGGACCCTATTGGGGCCCGGGTTATTGGGGACCCGGTTATTGGGGTCCTTCGGTAAGCACTACCACGGAAGGTGCCCTTTATATTGACCTGATTGATGCCAAACAAAAGGAACTGATCTGGCAGGGGCGCGGTCAGGGAACGCTGGGAAACACCAGCAATGTGGAAAAGAAGGAAAAACGCATCCGGGAATTCGTGGCCAAGATCCTGAAGAACTTTCCACCCCAATAATTCCCCGGACCTCACTGCCCTTTTCTTTTTGTGGGGACCCCTACTTATGCATGAGGTTCTGGAGCCGAATTCGTATCTTTATGTTTGAAACGAAAATGACGTTATGAGCTACGAAAGCAACCCCATACTCGACCGACTCCCCACCCATCTCCGGCAATATATCAAACCCCAGAATTACGAGGATTATTCCCCGGTAGACCAGGCTGTCTGGCGCTATGTGATGCGTAAGAACGTCGACTACCTCAGCCAGGTAGCCCATGAATCCTATGTGACCGGCCTGCAAAAAACTGGAATTTCCATCGAGCATATCCCCAATATGTATGGAATGAACCGCATCCTGAAAGAGATCGGATGGGCCGCTGTAGCCGTGGACGGATTTATCCCACCTGCTGCCTTTATGGAGTTCCAGGCCTATAACGTACTGGTCATTGCCTCGGATATCCGACAGCTCGATCATATTGAATACACCCCGGCACCGGACATTATCCACGAAGGCGCCGGCCATGCCCCTATCATAGCCAATCCGGAATATGCCGAATACCTCAGGCGGTTTGGAGAAATTGGCTGTAAGGCCATCTCCAGCGCCAGGGACTATGAACTCTACGAGGCGGTAAGGCACCTCTCCATCATCAAAGAAGCCCCCGGAACCCTTCCCGAAGAGATCCGGAAAGCAGAGCAGGAGATCGAGACCCTACAGGAAAACATGGGAGCTCCGAGTGAAATGGCCCTGATAAGGAACCTGCATTGGTGGACGGTGGAATACGGGTTGATCGGTACTCCGGAAAATCCAAAAATCTATGGTGCAGGGCTGCTCTCATCCATAGGGGAAAGCAGCTGGTGCATGACCGACAAAGTGCGCAAACTTCCCTATTCCATAGACGCGGCCCACACCTCGTTTGACATCACCAAACCTCAACCCCAATTATTCGTAACCCCTGATTTTGCGTATCTAAGCCAGGTGCTGGAAGAATTCGCCAACACTATGGCGCTGCGCAAAGGCGGCCTGGATGGCCTGGAAAAACTCATTAACTCCACCGCCCTTGGTACCGTGGAGCTGAGCACCGGCCTGCAGATTTCCGGCATCTTTACCCGTGCCATCGCCCATGAACGCAAACCGGTATACCTGCAAACTTCGGGAGCCACGGCCCTGGCCTATCGGGAAAAGGAATTGATTGGACACAGCGCGGCGCACCACGCCGACGGTTTTGGCTCACCGATAGGTAAACTCAAGGGGATCAACCTGGCCATTGAAGACATGAGCCCAAGGGACCTCAAGGCCTATAATATCTATGAAGGGGAACGGGTGCGTCTGGAGTTTATAGGCGGGGTTACCGTTAGTGGTGAGATCATTACGGGCACGCGCAACCTCCGGGGCGAGATCATCCTGATCACCTTCCGCAACTGTACGGTAAAACACAAAAACGAAATACTGTTTGAGCCGGATTGGGGGCTGTACCACATGGCCGTGGGTCAGGCCATTGTCTCAGCCTTCAATGGCCCTGCAGATCTGGAGAGCTTTGATCTTACCAGCCATGTGCCTGGCGAACAAACCATCAGGGTCGAAAAAAATGCAAAGCGCCTGGAACTCGAAAAACTCTATGGGCAGATCCGGGAGTTCAGAGAGGGCACCAATACAACCATCTCCCGCAACAAGGTATTCCACGTGCTGAGATCAAATCATCCCGAGGATTGGCTATTGGCCGTCGAACTCTATGAACTGGCCGTGGAAGGCCGGGATACCGCATTCGCAAAGGAAATCCTGGAACACCTGGAAGCCGTGAAGCAACAGCGGCCTGAGGTTGGCCACCTCATCGATGACGGAATGGCCCTGGGGGCGCTGGGCAAAATTACTTCCTGAATACAGCGCGGTTATCCTCTGTATCTGCCAACTGCACCAAGCTGGCCCTTTTACAGGGATAATATGCTACAGGGATTTGTTGGTCCTCTCGTTCGAGTACCAGCTCCACCTGCTTTTTGGTATTCCCCAGATAAATGCTTCTGGAGACTACCCGATCACCTTCACGCACGCCTGCTGCAAAAGCCTCTGACGCAGGGTCCAATTCTTCCACTTCAGTGTTCTCAGGGCTGAATTTAAACCCAAGGTCAAACACTTCGGCTTCCTCTTGATATTCAAGCCCCAGCTGTTCAAAGAGCTCCTTCATCGGCAGTGCTTCTCCTGAGACAATGTGCCGGTTGAAAAATGGCGTTAGGTCCTCGGGCAAGTAGGCATTTGCCGAAGTGAGAAAATGGGCATGCGTGAGTTTCTTTCCTTCCTCCCGTGATGCCTGTAATAAATCCCTCATGATATCGTCCAGGCTATGTTCCCCTCCGCTTGAAGTCTTTACCTGCATATCCAGGTAGAAGGCAAACAGCATGCCTCTCCTGTATGGGAGTTTGCCAAACTCCGGATCTTTCCAGAAATTGTCGTAGTTGATTTCACTGTTAGGAGCCTCCTTAACAGCAGACCCATCAAGTAAGCGGAGTTTTTCGTTAAGGTTATCGATAAAGAAACCCCAGTCCCTGCCATTAATACTGTAAGTCGAGATATTTTTGGCGGTGTAATACTCGGTGAAGCCCTCGCTGAACCAATATTGTGCCTCCTCATCTGCATTTTCAATGGTGGACCCTATCCAGTTGTGCATCAGCTCATGGTTAAAAAGGTATGCCAACTGGTCTATCTCGGTTTCCTCATTGTTCGAAATGGAAGTGGAGAATGAATTCGTCAGCCCGGTTCCCTGAAAGCTGCTGCCACGTTCCTGGGGAAATGGCCTCATGGTCACTGTGAAATAGGGCTGGCTGTTATCCTCCCAGAAATGCCGCTGGGCACGGACCGTCTCACTCAGCAGTTCCATGACCTCGGTATCCACAAATGGTATCCAGTCTCCTCTCAGGGCCAGATGCAGCTCATTTCCATTAATGCGTTCCGAATGGACCCTGAAATCTCCTCCAACAAAAATGGCATTGTGAAAGTCTTCCAGAGCAACCGACCCCAGTTTCTGCTTGCGTTCGCGGTTCCCGAAACTATTGTGAATCA
>CBFCWO010000055.1:0-17926 GCA_965601625.1 uncultured Flavobacteriaceae bacterium
CGCGTTTTCGATACCATTTACCTGATCACCAAGCTGGTCCCCGAAGCCCATGGAGCCTCCCTTGAGCCGATAGAAAAGATGGCTGATCCCCCCGCTGAGGCCCTGGAGCCTGGCACTGAGCGCAAGTTTCACTCCAGCCCCGTTGCCGGGAAGGCCACTCGCCTGAGCATAGCCGAATTGCTGGAAGACCCGGCAGCCTTTGAAGGCAAGGTGGTGGAGCTTACCGCGACCTGCACAAAGATCAACGAAGGGATCCTGCAGCGAAACTGGCTTCACCTTGCCGATGGAACGGCTGACAACCAGGATCTGGTAGTAACCTCTGCGGATGCCACAGATCCGGGAAATGAAATTACCATTCGGGCCATTGTCCGCCTCAACAGGGATTTTGGAGCAGGGTATTCCTACGATGTCCTGCTGGAAGAGGGCGTGATCCTTCCCTGAAGACGTCAAATGCCGTTGCATTTAACCATAAAAAAGCCGGGCGAAAACCCGGCTTTATATATGATGCCATCCTGGTGTTAAGCGTTTATCTGTATAGGGTAAAGTGCCCCACATACTGCTGTTTTTCATTGTCATTGGCATTGACTACATACCAGTAATCTCCGGTAGGCAGCTCCTTTCCATCATACATGCCGTCCCATTTGGTCACCTGGTCGAGTATGGCGACCACACGTCCGTACCGGTCGTAGATCTTTACCTCAATGTTGGGGAAGAATTCCCTGTTGAGCGGGGCCCAGAAGTCGTTCATCCCATCCCCGTCCGGGGTAAAGAAATTCGGGAAATCGACAATCCCCATGAAATCGAATGGAAACTCCAACATGGCCTGGCAGCCTCCTTCGTCCACTACGCGTATGGTAATGTCCGCATCGTAATTGATGGTAAAGGTATTCTCGCTGCCGAAAGAATCCCCCTGGAAGAAGAATTCGTATCCGCCGAATCCTCCCGTGGCCGTAGCCGTTATTTCATTGGGGCCTGTCTGCTCAGCAGTCAGGGTGAGGGGTTCATATGCCTCCATGGTAAATTCAACCATGTTGGTACAGCCATTCTCATGATAAATATAGACCACATGGTCCCCGGCCGCAAGGTCTCCCCAGCTGCGGGTCAGGTCGGCTTCGGCGGTAATAGCATCCGTCGGGTCTACCGGATCCAGGGCGAAAAGCACCTGGTCGAGGACACTGCCATCCTGCATCCGCACTTCTGTGGTACTGAAGGGGAATATCCCATCACAACCGTACTGAATATCAACCGTAGCATCCAGGTCCACCCCCATATCGATAGGGATGACCACATTGGCGGTACATCCATTGGCGTCCCGGATAAAGACCACATAGGATTCTCCTCCCAGCAGGTTTTCAAACAACAACGCATCGTTCCGGATATAATCTGCATCGTCTGCCGAATTCAGGCTGGTCTCGTAGTACTGAACACCCGAAACATCCGTAAAGGGGGTTCCCCCGCTAATGGTGAGCTGGGCGGTGCCGTCAGCAAATCCAATACAGGTCTCGGGGGTCGTGGTAAAATCAGCTGCGATGGTCTCAGGCTCCCTCACCCGGACCGTGGTCACTTCGGAACATCCCTGCTCATCCTGGATCAATATATCGTATTCCCTGCCTGCACCCGGGTCCCCTTCCAGATCTGTAAAGGTATAGACCCCGGGGTTCGCCGGATCGCTGAAGAACTCATTGAAATTGGGCTCAATAGCAAATTGCAACAGTCCCTGCCCGCCGCTGGTCACTTCTATGGTGATGCTTCCATCACGCTCACCGGCACAGGATACGGGTGTGGAAGAAGCAGTAAACAGGATGGGGTCAGGCCGCACGATCGTATAGGGTCCTTCCACATCGGAACAGGTGCTTCCGCTGGTTACCGCCACATAATACTCCGTGCCTTCGGGCAGGCCTTCAAAGGTGCCGTCCGCCTGAGGGCCGCGTACCAGGACTGCTGTCAGATTCGGGTTAAAGGGATCCGTGCCCGGGTCTCCGTCAAAAAGGAAGAAACTGTTGCTTCCTACCCCTCCCGAGGCAAAAGACTCAATCCTACCATCCAATTCATTGGAACAGGAGATGTCATCCGGCAGGTTTACTACCAGGTCCAGGTTCTGGGCATCGATAAGGGTTAGTCCATTGGAATTTACTACATCACAGGTGTTGGCCGCATTCACCTTGCGTACCTCGTACTGGTAAAAACCGGGGGCTGCCGAAATGAGGACTGAGGTTTGGCCAGTACCGATGGAGGTGAAGGGATCTGCCGGAGCCGATCCGACTGGGCGGTATTCATATTCAAATCCTGCCTCAGGGTTGGCGATGCTCAGGCGCATCTGGCCCATGCCCCCACAACCAGGTGCCTGTACCTGTACCAGGGTAGGAACCACTGCCGGGGGAGGATCCACGAAATATGGCTGGGTAACCCCCACACACTGAAAGCTGGAGGATACTTCAATCGCGTACCAGCCTGCGCTGATGTACCCTACGCCGGCAGTTCCCACAAACGTAGGGGTATCCTGCAGTCCGCTGCGTGACAATTCATCGGTAATGTCATTGCTGCCCAAGTAGATCAACTGGTATTTGTATCCTGCGCCCGCAACTCCCCCTGAAGCACCTGGCGTCGCTGTGCTGGCATCCCCGGTGGCCGGGTCAAAGGCCTCCAGGACTGCGTTGTTCCCGCCTGGGCAAACCAGGGACTGAGGTTCACGGATCCCGACCAGGATGGGTGGGATCGGGTCCAGGGTGATGTCGGTGGTTGCAATGCATCCTTCAATATCGCGGACCTCCACCCGATAATCCCCACTGGAAAGGTTCTCAAAACGGCCACCGGCCGCAAAAGCAACCACCTCAACGAAGGTACCGCTTCCATCATCACGTAGCAGCCGGAATTCATAGGGTGAGCTATCCCAACCTCCTGTAGCCGAAGCCACAATGATCCCGGTATTGTCATTACAGCTCACATTGCCTTCCTCCGCGGCCGTCGGGAGGAGCGGGCCATTCGGGGCTCTTACGGTGGCTACATTGCTGACCGCCGGGCATTCAGGAGCATCGGTTGAAACGATATCCACAATATAGTTACCACCCTCCAGACCGGTAATCCGCGCCGGATCCCCGTTTACATCCGGGAAATTGGTGGTATCAAAGCTTCCACTGGCCGCGGCAGGGAGGATGCGATTGCCGCTTGTATCCACCTGGAAAACTTCATAGGTGTATGCGCCGCTGTAGTCAGAGACTTCAATGAAAAGGGCTCCGTCATTGCCGGGAACAGCACAAGTCACCGGATTGGCCTCACTGATCTGAGCCACCGGAGAAATAGGTTCCATCACCTCGTGGAGGGGCAGTGGATAGCTGCATCCCCCTGTATTGTCCGCAATTTCCAGAAGGTATCCCCCAGCCACAGGCAGGTCTACCAATACGAAGGAATCTCCGGGATTGTTGGTCACCGGGGTTACAGCCCCAGGGCCGTTGGTCAGGGATACGGTGAAATCACCGGTGCCCACCACATCGATCCGGACCGTTTCCGGGGTGGTACAGGTAAGGGCTGAAACTACACTCAGGGTGGGAACCACGTCTGTCGGCGGGTTGATCACCGGCAGGGTGATCTGATCCTGACATCCATTCCCATCGATCGCATAGACTGTGATGGTCTGGGGAGACCCATTGTCCACGATTTCAAAGGTATTCCCGCTCTGGTAGTTCCCAAACCCTGTGATGCTGTACTGGTAGCCCCCTGTTGCAGTACCCGGGTCAACGATGTTCACGGTGACCGTGGTGGAACTAAAACGGTTTGCGCCGGGTTCGCAGGCGAAATCCGGGGCACTGGCCGAAATAGAGAACGGTGCCGGTTCACTGATCTCGATCCCATCCTGCCGGTCTTCGCAATCCCTGCTGGATACCACGGTGACGTCATAAAAGCCAGAGGCCAGGTTCGTAAAGGATCCCGATCCATTCTGATCGACGATATTGCCAGTTCCGGCCTCATAAAGGGTATATACCAGCGGACTGTCCGTATCCGTGCCAAGCTGGAGGATCACATCGATACTGCCATCATTGGCCCCGTTGCAGGAAATATCTGTATCCAACACAGTACTGATGACCGGTGGCACGGCTGCATCGAGGGTGATATTGTCCACAAGGAAGGTACAGTTCCCGCTCAGGTCAGCCACAAGGTTATCTGTAACCAGCACTTCATAATCCCCCGGGGCATAACCGGCAAAAATCCCGCTTGTATTGTCTGTAATGTACGCGCCGCTCCCATCGCGGAGCTCAAACGTGAAATTGCCGCTTCCCCCGGTGGTGGCGATGGTGATCTCGCCATCTGCGCTGTTACAGGTAGGGTCTGTGCTGAATCCTCCGGAAGCAGTGAGGAATTCATAGACCGTTGCCACGCCCTGGCTGGTACAGCCATTGGCGTCGATCACATCCACGGTATAATCCCCAGGGGAGGCCACCGTATAGGTATGCTCCCAGAAGGCACCGTTCAGCACGCCGAATTGTTCATCCCCATTCAGGGTAAAGCGGGGCGTGTCCACACTGGAAGGTATGCGCACCAGGATATCAAAGGAAGTGGCCGTGACGTCACACTGGTTTTCCACAATGAAGGTTGGCGCAAGCAGGTCGGGATCCAGGTTGATGATCGTGGCAATGGCAAAAGAGGTACAACCGCTTATATCCCGGACATAAACATCATAGTTCCCTGCAGGGCCCAGAAAGGTGGTCTCAGTGGAGTAATCCGCCGGGGTTGGGGATACTCCTGAATCCATGATCGCATAGGTATACGGTCCGCCGGCACCCCCCGCTCCCTGCACCGTGAACTGCCCAAAGGCATTGCAATTGGCAGGGTTTTGAGCAATCACGTCTATGGTCGGCAAGTTCTGATCGATGATCACCGATACGGCATCCGTACAATCGTTGGAGAGGTCCGTTACGATAATCTGATAATTCCCGGGGAGGGTCTCAAAGGCATTCGAATAAACCGGGGATACATTGGTCGGGGTCTCCAGGGTGATCCTGGTCCCATCATCCGTGTTCAGCAATTCGATCAGCAGGTCCGTATTCGGGGCAAAGCCATCTACGTTATAGATGATTTGGCCATTGCGAAGCGCATCACAGAATCCCGGAGTGGAACTGGCCGTCACATCAAGGGTTGAAGGGCCTTCCACCGGTGGGATTTCATCCAGATAAATACATCCCGTGCCCAGGTCGGTCACCTCCACCACATAGGTCACTCCAAATTGGAGGCCACTAAAGGTATGGCGCCTCGGAGGACTATTCGGGGAAACAGGGGGGGCGGGATCGCTGGCCAATCGGATCAGGAAGGGGCCCACCCCTCCCACAATCTCAACGGTATTAGAGAAACCGGCAGGATCACAAACCGGGGCCGGTACGGGATCCGGTACCACATCCAGGGTCGTCTGGTCCACGGTAACGATATCCTCGTCCCGGCATCCGAAGGCATCCAGGGTCACCACCCGGTAGGTGCCGGGCAGCAGATTGGCAAAGGTTTCCGTAGTGCTGGCCGTAGGTCCGATTCGATCCAGTTCAGTTCCAAACTGATCCTGAAGGATGTAGGTGAAATTTGGATTCCCATCGGAAACGCCTGTAATTTCGATACGTCCCTCTACTGCCCCGGCAAGGCAGGTAGCCGTAACCGGATTGACGGTCGCATCCGGGGGAAGGGTCCCGTCCAGGGGTACCGTAAAGGTGGCCGGAACGGTTTCACAACCCCGGGCATCCCTTACAATGTACGTATACGTTTGTCCTGCATTCAGGTTGGAGAACACCGTTTGAGATCCAAAAGCTCCTCCTTCAAAGCTGACCTGGTAGGGCGGAACCCCACTGGTCGCATCGGGAACAATCGTAGCAATCCCATTGTTGGTTTGTCCGCAGCTGGCAGGGATAAGGTTTACCGTGGCAGGGTCAATATTGATGGGCGGATCCAGGGTTACCGGCGGTGAAGTGGCCACACATCCCTGGTTGTCGGTCACCCTGAAGACATAATCCCCGGGAACATTCGTATTGTAAACAAAAGTACTGGCTCCCAGGGGAGTAGCCGGGCTAAACGTAGCACCGTTGTCTGCACTGACTTCGTATTGCTTGGAGCCGGCACCGGCCAGATAACCGCCTGTGACCTGCACCTGCAGGCCTCCATCCGCTCCCCCACAGGGTATTGCGGCGTCCACCGAGGCGACTACCCGAAGCTGCGGATTCACCGTTACATTGATCTCGTCCCGGCAGTTGTTGCCGTCCACAACCTGGATTTGATAATTCCCGGGAGACAGTCCGCTAAAAACCGGACTGGCCTGCAGGGGTCCGCCATTGATGCGGTATTGATGTGTTCCCGCTGGTGCTGAACCTGCTGTCGAGGTCACCGCCAGGGTGGCTCCGGTCCCGGGAACAAAGCAGAAATCTGATCCAGCGGCATCCAGGGCAATGCCTGGGGCCGATACTGGCGTCAAATCAAAGGAGAATGTGGCTGTACACCCCTCCGCGTCTTCCACGGTCAATATATAAGTACCTGCCTGGGTCAGGTTCCCAAAGGTCCGACCGCTTTTCGGGCCCCTTGTGGCCCCGCTGGGCAGCTCCAGGCTATATCGGTATACACCCCATCCACCTGTGGCGTTGGACACTACCCGGCCCGTGTTGCCGTTCTGGCAAGTCATCGCCCGCACATTCCCACTCAGCGACAGGGGAGCTGCAGGCTCATCGATCTGGATGCTGGAGGTATCCGTACATCCGGTATCGGCATCCGTCACAGTAATTACATAGGTCCCTGCCCCAGAAGGGGGAAGATCCACCTCCGCGTCATTTTGCACAGGGCTTTCCGGTCCCCCATTGATGTTGTAGGTATATCCATTGTCAAACCCATCGATAATAAACGTCCCGGTCCCATCCGTAGCCCCGGTACACACCCGGGTATCCCCACCTGATTTCACGCGGGCGCGGATCGAACTGATCACGGCCGGGGTAAAACTCCCTTCCAGGGAACATCCATTGACATCCGTGACCCTGAAGGTATAAGAAGTATTGACATTCAGGCCCACAAAGACATCACTGCCCCCGTTATTGATGCTGATCGGGCTGATGACCTCATAAAGCGCGATGGGCGCATTGCTGGTAACGGCAAGCTGCACATCGGAAGTTCCGGCGACACAATTAATGGTATTCTGGGTAAATGCGATATCCGTTGGAGGGTCTACATCATCGATGGTGATTGCCGTAAGCTCGAGACGACAGCCTCCGGCGTCCCGAATCACTGGGATATAGGTGCCCGGGGAAAGGTTGGAATACGTCTGCTGGGTGCTGAAGTTCACCCCGTCAATGCTGAATTCATAACCACTTCCTGAACCTCCGCTGAAAGGTCCCTGGAATTCTATGATCCCCCCCTCTGTTCCGCCACCTGCCAGACACAGTCGGTCCTGGATCTTGACGGCACTGCCGGAAATGGCCCCGACATTGGTTACCGTAATGGAAGTAGGCAGGGTATAGATACAATCAAAGGCCGCCTGCTGATAGCGCACCTGAATACTGTTGTAGGTACCGTCTGTTACAGAGAGTACGGGATTTGTAGACCATGGGTCTGATGGGTCTGCCCGGAAGGACAGGTTGTATCCCTTGGCATCCACAATGGTCAGATCGATCCGGGCTCCATTGTTGCAATCCCCGTCTGTTCCCGCAGCCGTAACATCAGGGGGCGTAAGCTCTTCCACATCCGCCGTAGCCGTAATCACGCACCCATTGGCATCGGTGATCGTAAAGACATAGGTCCCTGCCGTGGTGACATTATAGGTGGTATCCGAGGTGTAGTTGCCCCCGGAATTTCCCCCATCACTAACCGTAAAACTGTAAGGAGGTGCTCCCCCTGAGGTCCGGACGATGATATCTGCATCGTTCGCACCGCAGACCGGATCAGAACTAAGGCTTTCATTCACCTCGGTGGAGGCAGATAATGCGGACAGGCCATTCCCAATCACTATCGGGTTCCCATTTACATCCAGCGACTCCTGTGGAGGCGGGATGCCCAAGCCGGGATCCCCGGTACACTGCTGGGTCTCAACCTGGACGCTGTAGGTGCCCTGTCCTACGGCGGCAAAAGTGTACGGATTGTTCGGGATAAAGGTGGTGAATTCCTGGGGCACCCCATTCTGGTCGAGGAGGGTGTACTTATAAGGACCCGGTACATTGTTTACATTGACCGTTATGGTTCCCGTCTCTCCAAAACAAAGCACATCCGAAAAGGTAACATCGATATCGATTTCCTGCTCCTCGATTACGATGGGTTCGTAAGGGTATTCACAGGTATTCGGGGTATTGCGCAGGCGGGCCTTCACGTTATAGGTGCCGGGGGTAAGCCCGTCAAATATGGCTGAAGTCTGCCATGGACCAAAACCGCTTCCCGAATCGATGCTGTATTCATAGGCACTGGAAAGGTTCGTTACCTGAATGCGGCCAGGAACCCCACAGATAAAATCCCGCTTGATATAGGACTGGGTAATGGTGCTCTTCTTAACCTTAAAGTAATAGTATGAGCCACCGTCTACCCGAACACGGAATTCTGCACCGGTTGCGGCAGAAACGCCAGCTGCGGACAGGGTAAAAGTGGATGCGCTCCCAACCGTTTGCCAGGATGAGTTGCATTCATTTCCAATAATGGGCGGGCAGTCTTCATTAACGTCAAACGTACAGCTCCCGCTGGGAACAAGCTGTTGCCACTGATAGCTGCCATGGGATCCGGCTACCGAAATGACCCGATCGTCAAAATCCCCGCAGAGGTTGAAACGCGCTATGGTAAACCCATTGTCGGCACAGGTAACTTCCTCATCTGCATTCAAGATAATCGTCGAAAAAAGCGGCAAAGGGCTTTCAGCTGTCAAAACAGTACCTGCCTCAGTAAGCGAGTGCGAAGAACTTATAGAAGACGCTTCCTCCCCCCGGATGAGGGCAGCAGACACCATTCTATCCGGCAGGCCACCAAAGAAAGGGCTGAACTCAAAAGCCGAAGCGCTGAGGGCGGTAATCCCAATTACCAGCAGGGCATACCAAAGGCGCCTGGTTTTCTTCGGGATCATAGGTTAAGCATTATTATGGCAAGAATAAACGGGACTTGGGATCCGTTATACTCCCCTGATTGTAATTATTTTACTTATAAACTCTGTACCTTTACAATTGATTATCAACAATATCGTTATTACTTTCATCGATATTATGTTATACTTCAACGAAGTGATATGAGAATTAGTATAGGTTGGTTGTGCATATTCGTTGTAATGAACTTCATCTCTTGTGCACAGAATCAGGAAAATAACGTGTCCTCACCCTCGGAAGCCGTTTTCACGGCTGAATTAGTGGTCGAAAACCTTCAAATTCCCTGGGGGATGGTTTTCCTGCCGGATGGCAGCATGCTGATTACAGAAAAATCAGGGGAGCTGATCCACTTTAAAGAAGGTGAAAAAACCGCTATACAGGGGGTTCCGGAGGTTTATGCCCGGGGACAGGGAGGGCTGCTCGACATCGAACTCCACCCGAATTATGCTGAAAATGGATGGATCTATCTGAGTTATGCCTCGGAAGAAGGTGATGAAAAAGGTGGCCATACAGCCATCGCCAGGGCCCGGTTAAGCGGAGACCAGCTTATGGACCTGCAAGTATTGTACAAGGCAGGCCCCAATACGACGCAGGGCCAGCATTTCGGATCCCGACTGGAATTTGACGAAGCGGGATTCCTGTATTTTACTATTGGCGAACGTGGGCAGCGGGATGTAAACCCCCAGGACCTGAGCCGGGACGGGGGAAAAGTCTACCGGATCCACGATGACGGAAGCATCCCTTCAGATAACCCTTTTGCAGGCCAGGCAGGGGCACTCCCGGCCGTTTACACCTATGGCAACCGCAATCCACAGGGGATGGTCCGGCACCCGGATACAGGGGAGATGTGGATCCACGAACACGGCCCCAGAGGGGGAGACGAGATCAATATCCTGGGTAAGGGCCTGAATTACGGATGGCCTGTCATTACCTACGGGATCAATTACAGTGGCACGAAAATCACAGACAATACGGAAATGGAGGGCATGGAGCAGCCCATTCACTACTGGGTCCCATCCATCGCGCCCAGCGGTATGTGCTTTGTTACTTCGGACCAGTATCCCGGCTGGAAAGGCAGTCTTATGGTAGGTTCCCTTTCGTTCCAGTATCTCGAACGGCTGGTCATGGACGGGACACGGGTACTTCGAAGGGAGAAGCTCCTGGAAGATATCGGAAGGGTACGCAATGTGCGCCAGGGCCCGGACGGCTTGATCTATGTAGCGGTAGAGGGGAAAGGAATCTACCGCCTCGTCCCTGAGGACTAATCTGGAAACCCTGTAAACTACAATTATTGGATTGATCCTGTTTTGGGATCAGGACATGGCCTGCAGCGCTTTTTGCACAGAACCATGCTTTTGCAGCGCTTTGCCCGCCTCCTCGTACGACAACTGCAGATGTTCCATCAGGTACCGTGTACCCCGGTCTATGAGCTTGTTGTTGGTCAACTGCATGTGGACCATTTTGTTTCCCTGTACCCGTCCGATGCGGATCATAAGGGCTGTTGAGATCATATTCAGCACGAGCTTCTGGGCCGTCCCGCTTTTCATGCGGGTGCTGCCGGTCACAAATTCCGGACCAACCGGGACTTCAATGGGGATCTCCGCCACTTGAGCCAGGGGGGATCCGGGATTGTTGGTTAACCCGGCGGTCAAGATCCCTTCTTCCCTTGCTTTTTGTACTCCCCCGACCACGTAGGGAGTGGTTCCGGAAGCCGCAATTCCCACGAGGGTATCCAATTCATTGATCTTATGGGCTAAGAGGTCTTTCCAGGCCTGGTGGGTATCGTCTTCCGCATGCTCCACAGCTTTGCGAATGGCCTGGTCGCCTCCCGCAATCAATCCGATTACCCGGTCATGGGGCATCCCGTAGGTGGGAGGGATCTCCGAAGCATCCAGGATCCCGAGGCGTCCGCTGGTGCCTGCACCGATATAGAAAAGGCGACCCCCGCTTAAAAAACGCGGTTCCATGGCGTCGAGGAGCCTGCTGATGTTGGGAATGGCCGAACGCACAGCCAGGGCTACCTTTTGATCTTCCTGGTTGATATTGTAGAGAAGATCGGATACCTCCAACGTTTCCAGGTGGTTGTAAAGTGAAGGCTGTTCGGTGATTTTGTCAAAGCTGGACATCGTTTATTGGATATGGATTTGATGATTCCTAAAAGAATTTAATCTGTTGTGGTCCGGAGGCAGCTCGGTGATAAGGGTATTGACCGCACTGATATCACAGGTGCGGTACCGGTGTTGAGAATTCAGTTTTTCAGAAATACAAAGCAGGACTACTTTCCTGGAAGCTTCGATAATCGCCTTCTTGATTTGTACGACATCCCAATCGAACTCCGTCAGGCCGTGCAAGGCATCCACATATCCGGTCCCGATGAATCCATAGTCCACCTGGATCTCAGAAAGGGATTTGACGGCTGCGACGCCGGTTGTGATCTGGGATTCCCGTGAAACCTCCCCCCCTATAAGCATCACGCGTATCCTGGGCTTGGTTAGAAGCTGCAGGGCTACAGGAAGGCTTGTCGTAAAGCAGGTAAGCTCCAGCGATTCGGGGAGGGTCCTGGCCAGCTCCAGGCAGGTGGTCCCCCCGTCTATAAATACAACACTTCCCTCCTGCAACAGCCCCTGGGCCTTATGGGCAATGACTTTTTTCTCCTCCAGGGCATAGGTATTGCTATTGGCAGCAGCAGGAGGCACGAAACCCAGCGAAACAGCACCTCCGTGTACCTTCCGGAGCTTTTGGGCCGCATCCAGTTCCTTTACATCCCGGCGGACCGTATCTATGGAGACATCGAACTTATCAACCAGATCGGTCAGGAGGATGCGGTTGTGCACCTCCACCTCATTTAATATGATCCGTTGTCTTTCTTCTTTAAGCATCGGTCACAAAGATACTAAAATCTCATATTTGCCGTATAATGTAAGTTTATAATTATTAAATCGTTATATAAAGCATTTTATTGCATTAAAAACGGCATAATAATGCATTAATATGAATATTTAAGTATCTTTGCAATGAATCAACCCTAAGTAAATTGTTATGCCAGATATGAATTTTAGCGCTCCCGCCCAACCTATACCGCAGGGGGAAGATGCCCGGAGATTCGAACGTATCCCAACCCGTATCTATGAGGATTCCGAATCCGCATCCTTTTACGTTGCCAATGAGATCGCACAACTGATCCGTGACCGTCAGAAAGAAGGCAGGAATGCCGTGATCGGCCTGGCTACGGGGTCTACCCCTACCCGGGTATATGACTTCCTGGTCCGCTTCCACCGGGAGGAAGGGCTCAGCTTCAAGAATGTGATCACCTTCAACCTGGATGAGTATTTTCCGATGCAACCGGATTCCATTCACAGCTATGTGCGCTTTATGAACGAGCATCTCTTTGATCATATTGACATTCCTAAGAAGAATATCCATATCCCGGACGGTACCCTGGAGAAGGAGGACACCCGCACGTATTGCAAGGCGTACGAAGAGAAAATTCAGGACGCCGGCGGACTGGATATACAGGTCCTCGGGATCGGACGCACAGGCCACATCGGATTCAATGAGCCCGGGTCTTCCCTGGGCAGCACTACGCGCATGGTCCGCCTGGACCGGGTAACCCGACTGGATGCAGCCAGTGACTTCTTTGGACTGGAGAATGTACCTGACAAAGCCATTACCATGGGTGTGGGAACCATACTTTCCGCCGAGCGGATCATAATGATGGCGTGGGGTGAAGGCAAATCGGAGATTATCAACAAGGCCGTGGAGGGCAAGATTCGCGAGTCTGTCCCGGCCACATTCTTGCAGCAGCACTCTAACTGCGAGGTTATCGTGGACAGGGCCGCCGCTGGGTCCCTTACCCGAGTGGCAACCCCCTGGCTGATTACCGAGTGCGTCTGGGACGATACCCTCATCAAAAGAGCCGCCATTTGGCTCTCCAAATCCCTTGGAAAAGCCATCTTGAAGCTCACCAATGAAGATTACAACGAATACGGCATGGGAAATCTGGTGGCAGAGATCGGCTCCGCGGAACACATCAACCTTAAGGTCTTCAACGATCTGCAGCGCACCATTACCGGGTGGCCGGGGGGGAAGCCCAATGCCGATGACAGCAACCGGCCGGAACGAAAGGCCCCCTACCCCAAGCGCGCGCTGATCTTTAGTCCCCATCCGGATGATGATGTGATCTCCATGGGAGGGACCTTGTTAAGGCTGGTCGACCAGGGACATGATGTTCACATTGCCTACCAGACTTCGGGGAATATTGCCGTCTTTGATGACGAGGTCATCCGTTTCCTGGATTTTGCCACGGATATCGAAGCCGAAAACCACGCCCTGCAGGAGCAATTCAAAAAGGTTCGTGAGTTCCTGAGCCAGAAACAACCAGGCGCTGTGGACAGTCCGGAGATTCAAAACTTCAAGGCCCTGATCCGAAAAGGGGAAGCCCTTTCAGCCTGCCGGTATTGCGGAGTGCCTGAATCCAATGCCCATTTTATGAACCTGCCCTTCTACCAAACGGGTACGGTCAAAAAAAAGCCGCATTCTGAAGCAGATGTCCAAAAAACCTATGAGCTGCTTCAGGAATTGCAACCGCATCAGATCTTTGCCGCAGGAGACCTCTCAGACCCCCATGGGACGCACAGGGTATGCCTGCAAATCATCTTCCAGGCCCTCGAACGGCTGAAGGAAGAGCGGGCGCCCTGGCTCGATGACTGCTACATCTGGCTCTACCGCGGTGCCTGGCAGGAATGGGAGATCGCGGATATGGAAATGGCCGTGCCGATTGGTCCGAAAGATCTGGAACGCAAAAGGAATGCAATCTTCAAACACCAGTCCCAAAAAGACAGCGCTATGTTTCCGGGTCAGGATGAACGGGAATTCTGGCAAAGGGCAGAGCAGCGCAACAAGGACACGGCAAAAAAATATGATGCCCTGGGGATGGCAGAGTACGAGGCCATCGAAGGTTTTGTAAGATACACCTTGTAGTAGCAGGTTAAAGCAGACTGATTTCAGCAGCCTGTGCAAATCAGATGCCATCCTATGGACGTATGGAGCCCTCTGCGATTGTTCCCTAATTGATTACATTTAGGGCAAAATGCAATAGATGATCCCAAAAGACACCAGGGCCTGGTGGTGGGTTCCAAGTCTTTATTTTACACAGGGGCTCCCCTATATTCTCGTGGTAACCGTATCGGTGATCATGTACAAGCAATTGGGGGTGGGAAATGCTGAGATCGGGTTGTACACGAGCTGGTTGTACCTGCCATGGGTATTAAAGCCCATCTGGAGTCCCTGGGTAGACCTTAAAGGGACCAAGCGCCGGTGGTTTCTCTGGATGCAGTTGCTCATCGCCATGGCTTTTCTGGGCGTGGGGCTTTCCGTTCCCGCCAATGGATTTCTGATCCTCACCCTGGCTTTTTTCTGGATGGCGGCATTTGCCTCTGCCACCAATGATATCGCCTCGGATGGGTACTACATGATAGCGCTCAGCGAAAAGAAACAATCCTTTTTTGTAGGCCTTCGAAGCACCTTTTACCGCCTGGCTATGATTACCGGGCAAGGGTTGATGGTGATCTTTGCCGGATTCCTGGAGGAAGCGTTCGGAGACCCCTCCCGGGCCTGGTCCCTGACCATGGTGCTCGCCGCCTTTCTGATGCTGCTGCTCACGGCGAGCAACTTTTTTGCCGCCCCGGTATACGAAGATCTCGAGGCTCACGAACAGAGGCGAAGCTTTCTGGGGATCCTCAGGGATTTCTTCCAAAAACCAAATATTGGTTGGGCACTCGCTTTTATTCTTACCTACCGCCTGGGGGAGTCCCAGCTGGTTAAAATGGCAGCACCCTTCCTGCTGGATTCACAAACGGAAGGGGGCCTGGCCTATTCTACCGAAGCTGTAGGCACCATTTACGGAACCCTGGGGGTGATCTTCCTGTCTGCAGGCGGCATCATGGGAGGGATACTGATCTCCCGAGACGGGTTGAAGAAATGGATGTTGCCCATGCTTCTCGCCCTGAACCTTCCCAACGCCATGTATGCCCTGCTCGCCTGGGCCGGGAATGACAGTCTCTGGGCGGTGGGGGGAACGGTTATCCTCGAGCAGTTTGGATACGGTTTTGGCTTTGCCGCCTTTCTGGTATACCTTATTTATATCGCTCAGGGACCCTTCAAGACTGCTCATTATGCCCTGGCTACCGGGTTTATGGCCCTTGGTATGATGCTCCCCGGAATGGCAAGTGGATACATACAGGAGTGGTTGGGATATCCGGGGTTTTTCCTATGGGTGGTGGCCGCTGCCCTGCCCTCCATCCTGCTTTTGAAATTCATTCGCTACCCGGCCGATTTTGGCAAAAAAAGCGCCTCTGATAATGGCTGAATTTCCTGAATACCAACACGTTTCCAAGACCTTGTCCTTAAGGACCAAGGTAGGACAGCTATTTATGCCAGCCGCCTTTATCCACGACACGGAGGAACATATACAAGCCCTGGAAGACCTGGTCCGAACCCATCACATTGGAGGGCTGTGCTTTTTCCACAGCCCCGAAAGTGTGGCAACGAACTTTGAAGGTAAGCGGCAGATTGCCCATCACCCGGATAGTCTTCAGAGATTAAAGTCCCTGGTAGACCGATACCAAAAAGCTGCACAGTACCCGCTATTTACCGCCATGGACGCTGAATGGGGACTGGCCATGCGGGTGGAAAACGCTCCAGCTTATCCATACGCCCTCGCACTGGGTGCCCTTCAGGATATTGATGACCCACTGCTTTATCAGCTGGGGCTACGGATGGCTGCAGACTGCCTGGAGGCAGGGATCAACTGGAATCTGACCCCGGTAGTGGACATCAATACGAACCCGGAGAATCCCGTCATCGGATATCGCGCCTTTGGAAACCGGGCTGACCGGGTAACCGAAAAGTCCCTCCAGCTCTTCAAAGGCCTTGAGGACGCAGGGGTATTGAGTTGCCTGAAGCATTTCCCAGGGCATGGGGATACGGCTATCGATTCCCACCTGGACCTGCCCGTTTTGGAAAAAAGTGTTGAAGAACTGGAAAGAGAGGAATTCCTTCCCTTCCGAAACCTTATCCAGGCGGGGGCTACTGCCATCATGACCGGGCATCTTTCCGTTCCCAGCCTGGATGCTACAGGCCTTCCTGCAAGCCTTTCAGAGCGAATTGTCCACTATTTGAGGCAGCAACTGGGATTTCAGGGAGCGCTGATCACAGACGCCCTGAACATGAAGGCCCTGCGAAGTATCGAGGACCGACCGGCGCATATCAATCTTAGGGCCCTTCAGGCAGGGAATGATATCCTTTGCTTTGCCGAGGATATACCTAAAAGTGTGGAATTGATCCTGGAAACGCTTCCCGAATCCCATCTGGAAGCATCCTTTAAAAGGGTTTGGAGGCTCAAAAGCCGGATATTCCGTGGAACGGCCCAATCCATTGGGCCAAAATATGGGCCGGATACCCTGAACCAAAAACTATGCAGCCAAAGTCTTTGCCTTATCGGAACAGGTTCACAGGACATTGGCCGATGGCGCGAGGCAGGAACATGCCTTTTGTATTACAACATCCGTCCGGATGTTTTCCTGGATCGCATCGGAGAACACCTAAACCTCCAGGAGCGGCAATGGAAAAAAGACCAGAGCATTACACAAATTGGATTGCCGGATAACCCGAGGGTTGTCCTGGCCCTCCAACCCCCCAGCATGAAGCCCAAAGAAGGTTTTGGGTTGTCCGAAAGCTTTTTTTCTGAACTCCTCAGGCTGGTAAAGGAAAAAGAAGTCCTGCTCTATCTTTTCGGTAATCCCTACTTGCTGAACCGCTTTCCCGGGGATGGATTTGAACATATTCTCTGTGCTTTTCAGCCCATGGCGCCCATGCAGGAAGCAGCGGCCAGGCATTTTCTGGGAAAGCTCCGGGCGGTCGGTAAGCTGCCCGTTACTATAAACACTGCGGACAATGAATAAAACCTACCAGATCCTCGGCATGATGTCCGGAACCTCCCTCGACGGACTGGACATGGCACTGTGCGAGTTCAAGGCATTGGACCATACCTGGACGTATCGTATCCTTAAAACGGGTTTTCGGGAGTACGATAAAGAAATGCGGTCCCGGCTGCAGCATGCGATTAATCTTTCCGCCACAGAATTGCTGGGGTACCATGAAGCCTATGGACGGTGGCTGGGAAGGCAGGCCAGGACTTTTCTCGAAGCCTCAGGAGCACGGGCAGATGCCATTGCGAGCCATGGGCATACCATACATCACCGGCCTGAAGAAGGATTTACCTTTCAATTGGGCAGCCCCCAACAACTGGCCCTGGAAAGTGGCTGCAGGACTGTTGGGGATTTTCGCTCCCTGGACGTCGCATTAGGAGGTCAGGGTGCACCATTGGTTCCGATAGGGGATCACCTGCTTTTCGGGTCCTACAGGTTTTGTCTCAATCTGGGGGGGATCGCCAATGTTTCCTTTCAGCAGGGGGGAGATCGCATGGCTTTCGACATTGGGATTGCCAATATGCTGCTCAATTACCTATGCAAGCCTCTGGGTATATCCTATGATGAGGGTGGCAGTCACGCACGCCAGGGTTCCCTGAATAAAGGGCTTCTAAACGCTCTGGATAACCTTCCCTATTACCAACAGCCTTTCCCAAAGTCTACCGGATATGAATGGTTCCGCGATGCAATTATCCCATTGCTTGAACGTTTTCCAGACACCCCTGAAAATCAATTGCGAACGGGCGTTTGGCATATTGCCGGCCAGATTAGCCGGCAGCTTCGGAATCTTGGGGGAACTGACCCGGCAGAGGTGTTGACCACGGGGGGAGGTGCCCTGAATACGTATCTGATGGAAGTGTTGCAGGCCCT
>CBFCWO010000056.1:0-17390 GCA_965601625.1 uncultured Flavobacteriaceae bacterium
AATGAAATCAATGAGCTGCAAATCGAAGAAGATGCCCGCCAGCGGCAGCTGCTGCTGATTATCCTGGGGTTATTCCTGGCGATTATTGCCGGCTTTGTCTTTCAGTTCTTCTACATCCGCCGTACCAACAAACGCCTGGCTTTCGAGCGGAACCGCTCGGAGCAGATCCTGCTCAACATCCTGCCCAAGGAAACGGCTGATGAGCTCAAAGAGAACGGCTTTGTAAAGGCACGGGAATTCGATCAGATTACTGTATTGTTTACCGACTTTAAGGCATTCAGCCTGGTGGCGGAGCGGATTTCGGCCGAACGGCTGGTAAAAAGCGTCGATTACTATTTTAAGAGTTTTGACGAGATCACCGAGCGACACGGGCTAGAGAAGATCAAGACCATAGGGGATGCCTATATGTGCGCAGGCGGTCTGCCGTCGCGCAATGATACCCACGTAAGGGACGCCTTTGGGGCCGCGAGGGAGATCCTGAAATTTGTAAACGATACCGAACTGGATCCGCCCCCAGGAATCTATCCGTTCAAGATTCGCATCGGGTTGAACTCCGGGCCGGTGGTTGCCGGAGTAGTGGGCACCAAAAAGTTTGCCTATGACATTTGGGGCAATACGGTAAACATTGCCGCACGGATGGAATCCGGTTCTGTTCCCGGTCGGATCAATGTCTCGGAGAGCATCTATGAAGAACTAAAGGAGGAGCATGACTTTACCTTCAGGGGCGAGCTGAAGGTGAAAAATCAGGTTTTTAAAATGTATTTTGCAGACGTGCCGGAAACGATATTTGACTGACTTAATGTTAAGAAAACACTAAATACTCAAAAAAAATACCGTATTATTGTAAAAACCCTGACCGAGCAACCTCTTTTTGAACCGCTCCGCTAATCGATAAAATACAATAATAACCCCTTGTTTTAGTTAAAGTTATAGGTAACCCCAAACGGGTTTCCAGTGATTTCTATGGAACTTGAGAATATAGAAGCATACCCGGAAGTTTGCCATAAAATCCTGGACGATTTGTCCAAGAAACTTCCCAAGCACCTTACCTACCACAGCCTTGACCATATCATCGATGTGGCCAACGTATGCAATCACTATATAGACTACTACATGATCTCTGACCGTGTGGCCAGGTTGATACGGATTGCGGCCGTGGCCCATGATTACGGCTATATCTATACCCCTGTGGAGCATGAAGAGCGCAGCATAAAGGAAGTGCGGCCGATGCTTAAAGATTTCTCAGAGGATGAAATCAAACAGGTTGAAGGGATGATCCGGGCGACCAAGGTTCCCCAAAACCCCCAGAACCTGTACGAAGAAATATTGGCGGACTCCGACCTGGATTATCTGGGGCGGACGGATTACGGCAAGATCAGCGAAGGGCTCTACAAAGAGTTCCTTCATTTTGGGGTAATCAAGAATGAAGACGACTGGTTGGAATTACAGATCAAATTCCTTGAAAACCATAAGTTCCACACAGACTGGGCCAAATTGAACCGCAGTGATGCCAAGCAACAACTCCTGCAGGGACTGCGGGACAAATTGAATGCCAAAGGCCTGTCCAAGAAGGCTTCCTAAAGGATGAAAACCATCGTCAGGATGGTCAGTACCGCAATCATCATCAGTATAAAGCTGTAAGCAAGGTTACGGACAGATTTGTTCACATTTCCCAACTTTTTGGAAGCGATCAGCGAATGCACAAAGATCTGCTGCCCCAACTGGTCATAAAGGGCCTTGTCGTTCTCCAGCAATCCGTGGAATTTTTTGGAATAGGAACGGATATCCCCATAATGCGTTATCGCATCATAAAAGAAGAACATGTTCTTGTCAAAACTGGTCTCGATCTGAGGCAGGAAGCACTTAAAGGCGAAATAGATGGAACGGCCAACAAAAAAGAAGTACGTCATCACGATAATGACCAGTACGGCGTTCGGCTCGAAATTGGATTCCATGTTCAATGCCATTTCGAAGACCACCCCAAGGACCAGCCCAAAGAAGGACATAATTAGGCCTGCCTTCAGCTCAGCGGTCTTGTTCAGCTCGCTGATATGCCGTATGGTTTCCCAGTAGACAATGATCTTCTCTTCCGGGGTTAGTGTTACCTTCTCTTTTGCAGGCATGTAATGCGTTGGTTATGCCCTAAAGGTAGTAAATATTCACATTAGGTTTATGGGGCTGTGATTGCTTTAAAATAGCTCTGTGTAGGGTGGGAATATTTTATTGACAATCATTTAATTAAACGGTTTATACTCTATTTTGCGCCATTCATCCGCATTTAATGTAAATCCAAAGATATTTTAACATACCAGACGTTAATTTTCGTATCTTCACGCATCTTAAAAAATGGGTTAACGGTACTTAAAAGTACTACTCGCCCGCTGACTGTCCCAGGTCTTTCTTTACCGAACTCTATTTACATCCTGCGTTCGCTGTGGTCTAAACTATCGACTCATGAGAACACTATTACCCCTCAGTGCAGGGCAGAATATTCTTTCTGGCCTTTTATTTTCTTTCTTTTTACTGATTTCATTGTCGGCTTCGGCTCAGGATTATGTGAGTAAAGCAGATGGTGACTGGGAAAGCGTAGATACCTGGGATTGTATTGGACCGGGTGGTCCGTGTAACAGGAATCCGTTCCCAGACACGCGGGTAACGGGTACAGTGACCATCAACCACGATGTTACGTATTTCAGCAATCAACCCATTGAAATTAGAAATAATGGCACGCTGATCGTGAATGATGCCACATTTGACAATCGGTCCAACCTCAATGTGAATTCCGGAGCTTCTGTTCAGTTGAACAAAGCGATCCTTTTGATCGGGCCAGGAGTGCTGAATATGAATGGTGAATTAATCGCCACCAACTCCATCATAGAGACAGATGGTAATTATGTGAATAACGGCAGTAGTACGCTGGATAATAGCTGTGTTACCATTCTCTCTGGGAATTTTAACAATTTTGGCACGCTTTCAGGAATCGGAGGAGTTAAAGTCCTTAGTGGGAACCTAAATAATTCCGGTAGTTGGAGTGCAGACATACTGTATTTCTATTCCAACAATGGAAGCGGCCTTCCAGGTTCTCAGAGTAGCCAGGAGGAGATCGATGAGGTATGCCGTTGCGCTCTGAGCAACTGTGATATTGAATATGCCACCCCATTCGTGCTTGTGCACAATGGGAAGCTCAGCAATGCCCTGTTTATCCTGGCCAGGGACGGTTATGATCCTGCCATAGAATACAATGAATTTGTCTATAAGATCCGGATTGACGACGGTGAGCCCCAAGTATTGACCCAAATCGTGGTAGCGCCCGGTCAATTCAACAACCTGCTGGGACAATTGTCGGCGATTGGTGTGCAATCAGGGGATTTTCTCCAGGATTATGACGTGGATAATCCCCAGGCCTATGTTTCCTGTTATGTCCCTATCGAAAATCTTTTGGTGCTCGATACGTCTGACTTTCTCGTCCAGGTATTGGATGGAAAGCTGGGCCTTACAAATACAGGAACTGTAGTGAGCGAAGGGGTGGCCGCCATGCGGGCCAATATTGCCCGCCTGGGTTGGGGAGTTACCGGAGAAGGGGTGACCATCGGGGTCATCTCCGATAGTTTTGACAACAACAACGGATATGGGTCGGACCAGGCCGGGAGGAACCTTCCAGGCCCTGCCAACCCGGATCCGGATCAAACAACGCCAGTAGATGTGCTGGAAGACCTGGATGGAGGTGGTAGTGATGAAGGCCGGGCCATGCTGCAGCTCATCCATGACGTAGCTCCTGATGCCGACCTGAAGTTTGCTACCGGTTTCAATGGAAAATACAATGCGGCCTCCCAGATTGAGGCTTTAAGGCTTGCCGGCTGTGATATCATTGTGGATGATGTACAATATATAGACGAGGCGTTCTATGAAGATGATGTATGGGCACAGGCCGTAAACAATTCCGTGGATGCAGGGGTACCCGTCTTCACGGCCGCGGGTAACTTTGGAAATAAATCCATTGAACAAACTTTTACCCCGGCAGCCGCTCCGTTTGAAACCTTCCACGACTGGGGTGGTGGCGTAACCGGACAGACTCTGAATCTCGACCCCGGATTTTATATCATCTCCGTTCAGTGGGATGATGATTATATCTCCCTTGGGGAGGGAACAGGGGCAAAGGTGGATCTGAACGCCTACCTGGGAGAATCCCCGGATATCCTGGATTTTGGGTCCAATGTGGTCAATTTCAACAAGGATCCCATGGATTTCCTGTACTTCCTCGTCCTGAACCCGACCACAACCAACTTATATGTCGAAAGATCCGTTGGCAGTGCAACCGGACCTCTTAAGTTCAAGTATGTAGTGTTCCGGTCTGGGGATACCGCGGCCTTTGACGCTACACCCGCTCTGGATGCCTCAACTGTTGTAGGCCATGCGAATGCAGAAAAGAATTTTACCGTTGGGGCGGTCAGGTACGACCGGGTAGATCCCACGCCCATTCCCCAGCAAAGTTCTTCAGATGGAGGGACCACCACCGGGGGAGCCGTTCGAAACAAGCCTGATGCCATGGGCCCCACAGGTGGGGATACCACCGTACCCATTGGCCCGGATTTCGATGGGGATGGCCAGCCCAACTTCTTCGGAACCTCTGCCGCGGCCCCTCATGTGGCGGCCGTTGCAGCCATGATCCTGGAGGCTGGTACGAAGTTCGGAGTGGATCTTTCAGGTACTGCAGATCCTTCATTGACCGTAAGAAATCTATTGCTGGAAACCGCTGTAGACATGGGTGATCCCCTTAAAAACGGTGCTGGCTTCGTTCGCGCGGACCTTGCCCTGGGGGCCATAGCAAATCCGGTGCCCAACCTCATTAGCCTGAATTTTGAACAGTGGCTGGAGGACAATCCGGGTTTTGTACCAGGAGAAACATCATTTACGGCCATTTATGAAGGTCAGAATTTTACGGAGGAATCCGTGGTCTTTTTCCAGGGGCAGGAATTGACCACGACCTTTGTGGACAGTGAGACGCTTTCCGTAACCATACCCGAATTTGAGGGTAATGGGGATGGTTATGTGTTTACCCCTGCTAGCGCCCTCACCAATGGTTCAGATGGAGGAGAGTCCGAAACCGTTGGGTTCTTTGATATTCCTCCAACGAATGTTATCATCAGGCCTGATGACATTACCCGCTTCTATGGAACCTCGGTGAACCCGACGGACAATCCTGAACTGTTCAGCTTTACAGTGGTGGACGCTGAAACCGGAGAGGCCCTGCCTCAGGAAGAACTGGATTTGTTTTTGGATCCGACCCTCTTCCCGGTCACCTATTCCACTACGGATGCCGCGGACTCGCCCACAACGGTCACTTTCTCAGTGGTTCTCAATGTCGATCTGGACAATGTGGATCCCGGTATCCTGGAGATCTATAATTTTGACACGGATGGTTCTGATGACAACGGGGAGATCCAGGCCGGAAATGTGATCATCGAGCCCACCCATGTGGAAATTTCGGTAGAGTACCCTGAAACATTGGTTTATGGGGAACCCTTTCCGGGCATAGACTACATCTTTAATTATGTGGATGGCGATGGAAATCCGGTGCCTGTGGTCCAGTCTGAAAAAGACAAGTATGAACTGGCTCACGCAAATGCCTTCAGGCTGGTCAATTCGGTGGCAGTGATTGCCAATGGACGATTCCGCCTGGTCAACGATGGGACTACCAACCGTTTCAGGCTGGTCAATTGCGAAGATCCGGATCCGGAGGTCAACCGCTTCCGGTTGGTCAACGGGGAATGTGAACCTGAAATCTGGTTCGAAGATACGCTTCCTGACGGGACCACCAATCGGTTCCGCCTGGTCAATCAAACCTTTTATGTTTCCCAGGCCGTTGTGGCTGAATCCACACCATTGGCAAACCGGTTCCGCCTGGTTAATGGAGACGGCAGTGACCAGGCTTGGGATGCGGACACCAAAATCATTGAGATCGACCCCGAACTTTTTGCAAATGTAAACCGGTTCCGCCTGGTAAACGGAGAGGATGGTGAACTGGTCAACCGGTTCCGTCTGGTCAATGGCCGAAACCTGACCAACCTCTTCAGGCTGGTGAACGACAATGAATACGACTTCGACGGTACCACCAACCGGTTCCGATTGGTCAATGGGGTAGAGTTTTCAGAAGGTTCCGCTTTCTATGATGGGGAGCTCGTCAACCGGTTCCGTTTGGTTAACGGGAGGTCCTTCAGACTCGTAAACGATGGTACTACCAACCGTTTCAGGCTGGTCAACAGCGATACCAGCCAGCCGGATCCGTTTGTTGCGGACACTGAGAATTCAGTGGTGCTCTTCAACTCCTCGGAGGGATCTGATGTGGCAGACTCCGATCCTATCTCTGTGTTCCCCGTGAACTGGATTTCGGGCAAAGATGCAGGGATCCAATACGTGGGCACAGGAAAGGTCTTGAATAATAACTTTGTGGCTACCAGCATCCCGGTTGCAGTGGAGATCCTTCCTGCAGAGCTGTCAGTGACCCCGGAAGACGTTTCCTTCCCTTATGGTACACTACCGGCGCCTGAGGATCTAGCGGTTGACCTTAGCGAGCTAACCCCGCAACTCAAGTATGATGATACTTTGGAAAGCGTTTTCGAAGGGTTGTCCTTTGATTTGGATTGCGAGGTTTGTGATGTCCCAAACAGTCCCCATACCATATCGCTGAGCAGTACAGGTGATTCAGGGAATTATAATGTCACCTTTAATACTGCCCAGCTGACGGTTACCAAATTCAACGACCTTATACTCACAGTGAATGATTTGAACGGGGACTATGGAGCACTGGTCACCCCGGCTTATACCCTGAGCCTTGCCAGTGATGCAACCTGGACAGAGGAAACAGGAGAGTTGCCCTATGGGGAGACCCGGGAAACCATTTTTGGGGACCTGACTTTCAATATTTCCCAGCTCTGCAGCGACGGGATCCCTGAGGACGGGCTAATCCGAGTTTTGCCTGAACCCGCACTGGACAATTACGACGTCACATATGTACCAGGCAATCTAACGGTGAATTCTGTACCCCTGGATTTACAGGTGGGGGATTCCTTTATCAACCTTGGAGATCCGGTTCCATCTGCGTTCAATGTGATCGCAACCGGCCTTGTGTGTTCCGATCCGGAGCCTTCAGGCCTTACGTTTACACTGTATGAAGAGGGAACGAATACGGTTGCAAGTGGTTCCCTGGCCGCCGGGGTATATGACGTGCGTATCGATCCCGCTTCGGTTTCAGGATTGGATTTATATGACACTAACCTAATCGATGGCAAGTTGTACATAAATCCTGAGGTGGGATGTAATGAGCGTCTACAGGCTTCGGATGTCTGTAAGACCGAAGGAGTTACGTTTGAAGGAAGGCCGGAACTCAATACGCTGGTAAGATTTACAGTTTCCAACAGGACGGATACACCGATCTATATTCCCATAGGGAATGATAACAGATTAAAAGGAAATGCAAGTTACGCAGGTGTTCAGCCAGAGTTGTACCTCCCTGGAGATACCACCTTTGAGATCTATACCGACGGAGGAAGTTTGCAGCATGAGATTAAAACTCCTGGATGTAATAGTACTTCGAAGGGGCCCAATGGATCAAACGCCAACCCTTGTAGCACCGCCCTCACCAGCAAAGACACCCAGCTGGATTCTTTTACCCGGGAATTCGAGGACGGCGTGCCGGAGGCCTATCCGAACCCGGCCACGGACTACCTGACGCTCTTTGTGGGCAATATGGAAGGAGCCGTGAAGGTATCGGTCTTCGACGAGGCAGGACGCCTGATGATGAGCCGTGAATATCCGGTCAAGGATGGACAGTCCGAGGTCTACATGGATATCAGTGGACTAAAGGAAGGCGTGCTGACCATTGTTACCGAGAACCAGGGCAACCGCTCTGCCTTCCGGATCATTAAACAGTAAATTAACTAACCAACTAAACCAGGGCCGGAAGCGATTCCGGCCCTTTTTATTTATATTGAAGGGTAATAGCATTTGCACCCATGAAGTACCACCATCTGTTGCCCCTGGCCCTCCTGATGCTCGGAAGCTTTGCCTGCCATGACAAAAAGCAACCAGCCATTGCCGAACCGGCTATCACAGCATATACGGAGCCCCATCGGCCCCGCTTCCATTTCTCACCCGAGGCCAGCTGGATGAACGACCCCAACGGCATGTTCTTCCTGGATGGAGAATACCACCTGAGCTACCAGTACTACCCGGACAGCACCGTCTGGGGCCCTATGCACTGGGGGCATGCGGTCTCCAAAGACCTGCTGCGCTGGGAGCACCTGCCCATTGCCCTCTACCCGGATAGCCTTGGCTATATCTTTTCAGGAGGCTCCGTGGTGGATGTTGGGAATACTTCCGGATTTGGGTCGGTGGAAAACCCGCCAGTGGTGGCCGCCTTCACCCACCACGACCCGGAAGGCGAGAAGGCCGGAAGGGATGATTTTCAGAACCAGAGCATCGCCTGGAGCACGGATAAGGGTCGTTCGTGGATAAAATATGAAGGGAACCCGGTGCTGCAAAACGAAACCGGGATCCGGGATTTCCGGGATCCCAAAGTGGTATGGTATGCCCCTGAAAAGAAATGGATCATGGCCCTGGCGGTTTATGACCGGGTACAGTTCTACGCCTCCCTGGACCTGAAAACCTGGGAATACCTGTCTGAATTTGGCATCCCCGGGGATACCCGCCTCTGGGAATGTCCGGACCTCTTCCCGCTGGAGGTGGATCAAACAGGCCAAACCAAATGGGTCCTTATCGTAAGCATTCAGCAGGAAGCCCCCAACGGGGGTACGGCCACCTCCTATTTTGTGGGGGATTTTGACGGTACCCGCTTCCTTGCAGACCCGGATGATCAACAGTGGCTCGACTGGGGTACAGATAACTATGCCTTTGTGACCTGGGATCATGCGCCCGTGTCCTCCACAGAACGCCTGGGGATTGGATGGATGTCCAACTGGCAGTATGCGCAGGAAGTACCCACAGAGACCTGGCGCTCAGCCATGACGGTCCCCCGGGTGTTGCGTTTGCATCCGGAAGGGGAAGGGTATGCGCTCAGGTCCCTTCCTGTGGCATCCCTGGAGGCCCTTAGGGGCGAACCAACCGTTCTGGGACCAATGGTCATCAAAGGAGAGGACACTGTAGAAGGGGCATTTTCCCCTTCCCAATGCGAACTGCTGCTGTACACCGACCTGCAGGCGACCACGGCGGCCCTCTTCGGGATTACCCTGAGCAATGGGGCCGGGGATCGGCTGATCCTGGGGGTGGACAGGGAAAATAATCAGTTCTGGATAGACCGGCGGGGTTCCGGACCCTCCTTTGCAGAAGTATTCTTTACGGGTCCGCATACGGCCCCCCTGGATCTGGAGAAGGGTGCTTCGGACCTGCGGATCCTCCTGGATGTGGCTTCCATTGAGGTATTTGGCAGTGAGGGGCGGCTGAACTTCACCGAGATCTTCTTTCCTTCGGAGCCTTTCGATCGGATGACCTTCTGGGCCGAGGACGGGGAGTGGAAGGTCGAAACCGGAACGGTATACCCCCTCAGCAGCATCTGGTAAACGGCGCCCCGGGAGGCAGAAAGCCCCTGTGATGTGCTGATATTCGTCATACTTCGGGAAGCGCGGTTCAACTATCTTTACTAGTGGCATGAACCAGACCCGATCCATACCCGACCAAATCAAGGATTTCCTTGCAGAAACAGGACAACTGGCTGCTTTTGCCGGCCGGTTCTTCCGGGAGCTCTTCCGGGCTCCCTACGAATTCCGCGAATTTGTCCGCCAATGCTATCACATGGGCAACCGCTCCCTGATGCTGGTGCTGGTCACCGGCTTTATCATTGGCCTGGTGCTGACCCTGCAGACCCGTCCCACCCTGATCGAATTCGGGGCGGAATCCTGGATGCCCGACATGGTGGGGATCTCCATCGTTCGGGAGATCGGCCCGGTGATCATCGCCCTGATCTGTGCCGGGAGGATCGCCTCCGGGATTGGGGCTGAGCTGGGGTCCATGCGGGTGACCGAACAGATCGATGCCATGGAGGTATCCGGCACCAACCCCTTCAACTACCTCGTAGTGACACGCATCCTGGCCACCACCCTGATGCTCCCCCTGCTGGTGATCTTCGGGGACCTGATCGCCCTGGGCGGCTCTGCCCTGATCGAGAACCTGAAAGGGGGCATGAGCTTTACCCTGTATTTTAATAAAGTATTTGATGCCCTGACCTATGGAGATTTTATTCCGGCCACGGTAAAGTCGTTTTTCTTTGGCTTTGTGATCGGCCTGGTAGGGTGTTACAAGGGGTATTACTGCAAGAAGGGAACAGCCGGGGTTGGGAAGGCGGCCAACACGGCAGTGGTAACGGCTTCCCTGCTGGTCTTTTTTGTGGATTTTATGGCGGTATTTATCGCCGATATCTTTTACGAACTCTGATATGGAACCCAAAACGGCACATAGGGCGCCCGAATCCGGGCAGCAGCACAAGGTGGTGATCTCGATCAGGGACCTGACCAAGAGCTTTGGGGAGAACCATGTGCTCAGGGGATTCAACCTCACCCTGCACGAAGGGGAAAACCTGGTGGTCATGGGCAAGTCCGGTTCGGGCAAGTCCGTGATGATCAAATGCCTGGTGGGGCTTATGGAACCCGATACGGGTACGGTGGAGGTCCTGGGACAGGATATCGCTACCCTGGAGCAGGCGGACCTGGACCAGCTCCGTTCGGATATCGGATTTTTGTTCCAGGGCAGTGCCCTGTATGATTCGATGACGGTCCGGGAGAACCTGGAATTCCCCTTGCGAAGGCACCGGGAAAAACTGGGGCTGGTAAAAGACACCCTCCCCCTTGTGGCGGAGGCCCTGGAAAACGTCGGCCTGGCGCACACCATGGACCTGATGCCGGCAGAGCTCTCCGGTGGGATGAAGCGGAGGGTGGCCCTTGCCCGGGCCCTGATCCTGAAACCAAAGCTCATCCTGTACGATGAGCCCACCAGCGGTCTGGATCCCATCACCTCCAAGGAGATCATCGAGCTGATGCGGAACATCCAGGGAAAATACGGGACCTCCTCCCTGATCATCACCCATGATGTGGATTGTGCCCGGGTGATCTCAGAGCGTATCCTGCTGTTGGTGGACGGGGTAAATTATGCAGAGGGTTCCTACCGGGAATTGTCGGGGAGCGCAGATCCAAAAATAGAAGCATTCTTTAAAAAGTAAGCCATGGCAACATCAACGATACAGTATATCAAGCTGGGGATATTTGTCATCCTGGGATCATTTTTTATCCTGGTGATGGCTTACCTCATTGGGAATGAGCAGAACATCTTCCGCCCAACCTTCCAGATCACGGCGGTCTTCAACAATGTGAATGGATTGCAGGAGGGCAATAACGTACGCTATTCAGGGATCAGCGTGGGTATTGTCAGGGACATTGTGATGGAGAATGATACGAGCATCCGTGTCTACATGCAGATACAGGAGGACATGCTGGACCATATCAAGGACAATGCGGTGGCTATGGTCGGTTCCGACGGGTTGGTAGGCAGCATGCTCATCAATATCCTTCCCTGGCCGGGGGCCGGGAACCCCGTAACGGATGGGGATGAGATCACCACTTTTACGCGGATCAATACCCAGGATATGCTGACCACCCTGAATGTGACCAACCAGAACGCCTCTTTGCTGACGGCAGACCTGCTGGCCGTGACCCAGGCGCTCAGGAGCGGCCAGGGTGTCCTTGGGCGGCTGCTCTACGACAGCCTCATGGCCCGGGACCTCCAACAGAGCTTTCAGAACCTGAACCGCAGCACGGCTAAATCCGAAGAGGCGATCGACCGCCTCAATGCAATGATCCGGGACTGGCGGCTGGAACAAAGCACCCTCACCCTTTTGATGGACGATCCGGACTTTGCCCAACAACTCAGGGAGGTAGCGACCAACCTGGATAGTTCCGGCCAGCAGATCCGTGAACTCACCGGCAGCCTCAACCAGCTGGTGGGCGACCTGCAGGAAGGGGAGGGAACCCTGGGCATGCTCCTTCGGGACACGGCCATGGCCTCGGAGATCCGCCATGGTCTCAAACACCTGGATTCCGGCCTGGTCAAATTCGACGAGAACATGGAAGCGTTGCAGCACAACTGGCTCACCCGCGGGTATTTCAAAAAGTTGGAGAAAGAGCAGAAGAAGATGGAGAAAGCGCAGAAAAAGCAGGAAAGAAAGGAAAGACGCAACCAGTAGCCGGAATAAAAAAACCGCCTTGAAGAACCTTCAAGGCGGCCTACAGGATGTAAAGGCGTCCGGATGCTAAAACACTGACATGCAAATACCCCTTATGGCATCCGTCAATTAAAGGAAGTTGCCTTTTTCATCCAGTTTCACTCGAATCTTTTTCTCTCCGTTGACCAGGGTCATTTTGTACATTTTGCTGACCCCTTTGGTTTCGTGGTATCGAACCAGGTAATAGTCTTCGCTGACCACCCATCCCGGGAATCGGTCAACGATGGCGTTGTTCACGCTTTCCGGAAGCTTGACGTCCTTGAATTTCTCGATCGTCCTGAGGATTTTTCCGTTCTTGTCATAGGCGGCCAGGATCTTTCCGTCAGGGATGTAGAAACTGATTTGATAGTAATCATAATCATCCCGGTAGTAGTCGGACTCCTCAACGTTGAAAGCGGCTACCTTCCGCTCCAGCATTTGCACCGGAATGGCCGCGGGCTCCTCAGAGGCCAGGCTGTTCAAATACTTATAATTGGTAGCGTACACAATTACCTCGGATAATTCTTCCGTCTTGATGACCTGTGACAGGGCCGGCGTGATCAACCCAATGCACATTAGTGATAACAACAGCTTTTTCATGGCTAGGATTTTTAGGTTAATACTGCACAGGCACATTTTTAGTGTCTGAATGTTAAAAGTAATCGGATTCAGACGGTCCAACAATGATCTGCATCAGTCCGGGAGTGCCGCTGCTTTCAGGTTGGGTCTTCCTGATGCAGGTCATTGGAGCAAAAGACCCTTTTTCGTAGCTTTTTGGTTAACTCCAGAACTACTGAAACCATGACACATCCCATGCCGGACATCTGGGTTACCCTCGATACAGACCAGCCCATCTGGAAGCGTTTCTTTATGATCGCTCCACTGGCCGTGGTGGGTACCCGGGAGGAAGACGGGTACGACCTGGCCCCCAAACACATGCTCACCCCAATGGGGTTTGACAATTATTTCGGGTTTGTGTGCACCCCTACCCATGGCACCTATCAGAATATTGAAAAATACGGGGAATTTACCGTGAGCTTTCCCCTTCCGGACCAAACCCTGATGACCTCCCTGAGTGCAAACCCCCGGGAGGAGGGGATCTCAAAATCAGAACAGATCATCGATTTGCTGCCCACCTGCAGGGCAAGGGAAATAGACGGGCTGTTCCTCGAGCAGTCCTATCTGATGCTGGAATGCAGGCATTTTAAAACCATAGACGGGTTTGGGCGCAACAGCCTTATCACCGGGACGATTCTCCAGGCTCACGTACACCCGGACTACCTGAGGGTTTCCGAAGCAGACGAGCAGCAGTTGCTCCATGAGCATCCCCTTCTGGCCTATGTGGCTGAAGGCCGTTTTGCGAAAGTGGCAGACACCTATAAATTCCCATTTCCCAAAGGATTCAAGAGATGATACCCACAGCCCAAATATCCGTAGAAGTAATGGCCTGGCTCGAAGCCAGAAAACAGGCCATGACCACATTTATCAAGCAGCTGGCAAAGCGCGAATCCCCTTCCTCGGACCGCAGCGCCCTGGAAGCCTTGATCCGGTGGTTGCAGCAGGAGATGGAGCAGGCCGGATTGTATACCCTTTGGGTCCCGGGTAAGAATTCCGGGGGATACCTGTACGCCCGTCCCGCCCGAAAGAAGCAAAACCAGCCCGTACAACTGCTTATAGGACATGCCGATACGGTATGGCCACTGAACACGCTGCAGGAAATGCCCCTGGATGACTCCGGGGATCAACTCTCCGGCCCGGGAGTCTATGACATGAAAGCCGGGATCACACAGATCTTTTTTGCCCTGAAGTGCCTTGCAGACCTCAGTCTTTCGCCGGAGGTGCTCCCGGTAGTACTGATCAACACGGATGAGGAAGTAGGCAGCCGGGAATCCACCCCTGCCATCAGGCGGCTGGCACGGATTGCAGACCGGGCCTATGTCCTGGAGCCGCCCCTTGGACCTGAAGGCAAGCTGAAAACAGCCCGTAAAGGCCTTGGAAGGTTTACCCTGAGAGTTCATGGGAAGGCCGCCCATGCCGGGCTGGATCCGGAAAAAGGAGTCAATGCCATTGTGGAAATGGCCAACCTGGTACAGGAATTATATGCCCTGAACGATTTTGAGAAGGGGACTACGGTGAATGTGGGGATGATCGAAGGAGGGATTTCCCCCAATACCGTGGCCCCTATGAGCAGCGTGGTGTTGGATGTGCGGGTTCCTACTGCCAGGGAAGGGACCCGGGTGGAAAAGGCGATCCGTTCCCTGAAGACAAAGCAGGCGGAAGTTCGCCTGGAGATCGAAGGCGGATTTGGAAGACCTCCTATGGAAGCTACCCCCAGGAACCAACAGCTCTGGTCCCTGGCTGCGAAAACCGGGCGTAGCCTGGGGATTGAACTGGAACAGGCTTCGGCAGGCGGCGGATCCGATGCCAATACCACCAGTCAGTATACGGCCACACTCGATGGGCTGGGCACCCCGGGAGACGGGGCCCACGCCCGTCATGAACACATACAGACACACCGCCTTGCAGAGCGGAGTGCGCTGCTGACCCTTTTACTCCTGATGGATCCATTAAAGCATGAATAGATGAAAAAGCAAGTGGACATTTTTACTTCCCTCACCCGCATCACGGACCTGGCCGAATCCCCTTTTGATATCCGTGCGCTGACCCGGGAACACTGGCAAATGGGGGACTATGTGGTTTGTGAGATTACAGATGCAGGCGGTAATAGCCTCCTGATAGAATTGCCCAACGGCCGGATGCGCGGGGTCATCGGTGGCGAGACCATCATCGGGGCCCTTGGGGTGCGTCACGCTACCCTGGAAGCCACGGGGAGGTGGGAAGAAGTCGGAGCCGATGGCAAAATGCACGTGCTCACGGGCGCAGGCCTTTTTGGCAAGCTGACCTCCAAATCCGTATACCTCCCACCTCTGATGCAGTTGCAGTACCGCGGACATGTTTTCCGGGGTGGCAATAAACTGGGGATGGGGGACTTCGTTTCAACGGTTCCAGAACAACCCCTGAATATCCCGGTCGTGCTGTTCTTTGGAACTTCCATGTCTGCCGGCAAGACGACATCGGCCCGCATCGTCACACATCTGTTTAAATCTGCTGGCCATAAAGTAGTGGGCGCAAAACTGGCCGGAGCGGGGCGTTTCAAGGATATTCTCGCCATCAAGGATGTGGGTGCTGAAGCTATTTTCGATTTCGTGGATGTAGGGCTTCCGTCCTCCATCTGCCCGGTACCGGTCTATCGGGAAAAACTGGGGCAGCTGCTCAGCAGGGTTGCTTCCGTCGGTGCAGATGTGGCTGTTGTTGAAGTGGGGGCTTCACCTCTGGAACCTTATAATGGATCTGTCGCCATTGAAATGCTTAAGCCTAATTTGAGGTTTTCCGTCATGAGCGCTTCCGACCCCTATGCCGTTCGTGGCCTGATGGAAGCCTATGGCATGAAGCCTGACCTGGTCACCGGAGTGGCCTCCAATACGCTGGCAGCCAGAGAACTGGTAGAAAAACTTTGCAGGGTACGCACGGTGAATTTTATCGATCCGTCCAATTCGCCCTTGTTGCGGCAGTTGCTGGGACGGGCTACGGGCCTTTCCTTAAACCCAGAAAACAATGCTCAAACCAAACGCCATAGCACGGTACCTGATTAAAAATAGGACCGGGGAGTCAATTATTCTGCGGTGGTGAGATTGCAGATGCCCGAACTCAGGAAAACCAGGGGTGCGTTCCAGTTTATGGCGGTTTCATTCGTAGAAAAACTGCACTGGGTATCCGTATACGAAGCAGCGGGGTAGGGGCTTCTCTCAACAGGTTCCGGGTCGCAGTCATTGGGGACGATGGTATTGGGACCACCGACGATATATCCTGGAATGGGAGCTTCTATCCCGTCTGCAGCCATGATGCGGTTGTGCGGATGCATTGGGGATTTGCTCCCAAAACCCGTGACAAAACTGTACCCTGTGGCATTCCTTCCCAGGAGGTAATGCAGGTCATTCATGGCGGAGGCTGCATATCGGTCCTCCCGGGTCAGTCGATAGGCGACCAGCTTCAGCATCCCGTCGTTGGCTACATCCGAATTGCTTCCCCAGGCGAATTTGTCCGTACTGATCAGGTAGGGGTTTGAGGCTTCCTTCAGAAGCATTTGATCTGCATAGTGCAGGAAATCCTTTTCCAGTTCCGGGAACTCTTCCCTCCGGTCCGAGGTAAGCAGGGAGATGATCCCCAGGGATTGGACCACATCCCATTTGGGGGTTGTGGGGGCCTGGTAATGTTCTGCGAGACGTTCCTTGTACGAGGCTTCACCGGTTAGCAAATACAGTTCGGAGGACGCCCAGAACCATTCGTCCACCAGGGAAGTATCCGGATACGCCCCTGTGGAGATGTCCTCGGGTTGGGTATAGAAATCCGCAGGGTGTTTTTCTGCCCACAACCAGGCTTTGATGGCAGCAGCTTTCATCTGGTCGGCCAGGCGGGTCATCCCCTCCTGCTCCAGCAAACGGGAAGCGGTCGCCATGGTGGCGGAAAAGTCAAGGGCTGCGGAAGTACTTTTTTGTACCACATACCGGGGCCTGGTGGTTGCTTCCGGCATGATAAAATCGTCAAAGGCCTTTGTGGTCAGTTTGTGGTAGAGCCCCCCGTCATTCGGGTCCTGCATGCTCATCATCCATTTGAGATTGACCAGGGCTTCATCCAGGATGTCGGGGAGTTCATTTCCGGATTCGGGAATATGCAGTTCCTGCTCCTTGTGAAACCGGGCATTCAAAGCACTGCTGGTCAAAAGGGTCCAGGTTGTAATGCTGCTGTTGACAATGTATTTCCCATAGTCCCCTGCATCATACCAGCCCCCGGGGGAAGCGATGACCGTGCCTTCCGGCCGGTTGGCATCCGCTGCAGAGGCGTGTACCCGCACAAGGGTGTCGGGATGTCCTCCCCTCCAGTGCCATTGCCCCCCATACTCGGGCTTGATATCCACACCGCAGCGGGCATAGTAATACGATTTCAGGGAGGCGTCCGCCAGTTGGCGGTACAGGTTTTCTTCAATTGTAAAGGGATGGGAAACGGCCTCTCCGGCTACGGCTATCCGGTAGGTTCCCGGAAGCCTAAACCCTGAAAAATCTGCCAG
>CBFCWO010000057.1:0-17342 GCA_965601625.1 uncultured Flavobacteriaceae bacterium
AGAGCGTATTGTTTTATTGGGTTAAGATACAGTTTTATCAACAAGGATCGCATCCTGCTTTGGCACCCTGTCCCGCTCCATTCGCTAAATGGCGGATACCGATTCGAGCAGGGCAAGGGTCACGTCATCCAGGGCAGGTTGCACATCGGGTACAGACGCATTGATCAGGATCGAAACAACCAGGTTGAAATCCGGAAAAACCTTAAAGTTGGTGTAGGCACCTACGGCATTTCCGGTATGCCCGAAAAAACGACGACCGCCCGCATCCCTGCTCACTTCCCATCCGAGGCCATAAAAGGTGGAGGCCCCATTTACCTTCACAGCCGTCAGGAATTCGACCCCCAGCTCCCCGGGAATTGCATCCGCCACCAGATAGGCCTGACCCAACCTGCAAATATCCCCAACCGTAGAAAGATATCCGCCCCCTGCCAGCTTGTACCGTGTATCTACGGGGGCGGCTTTTCTAAATTCTGTTCTCCTTCTGGTATAAAAAGCAGCCTGGCCCGGACGGGGCTTCTGTGGTATTTCCACATAGGTCTGTGACATGCCAAGAGGGTTGAGCACGCATTTTTGAACCACTTTGTGAAAAGGCATTTGAGCAGCCCGTTCCATGGCCAGGGACAGCAACACAAAATCAAAGCTGTTGTACAGATACCCCGTACCCGGAGAAAAGACAAGCGGATCATTCACAAAAAGCTGCAGGCTCTCGGCGATACTGTACGGTTGGTTCAGGGCAAACTCCTTTCCCATGTACCCCCGGATGCCGGCCGTATGCGAAGCAAGCTGTCTGATACTTATCTGTCCGTGCTTTTCCGGAAATTCAGGGACGTACTCGCGGATATCGGCTTCCAGGTCCATGGTTCCATGGCTTACCAGGTGCAACAGGGCCGTGGCTGTGATGGGTTTTGAAATGCTCGCGGTGCGATATACGGTGCTTCCGGGGTCGGCCAGCGCTCCCTTTTCCAGGTCCGCATAGCCGAATCCCCGGGAATACAGCTCCCTGCCCTTGTAAGTTGCACGTATACACAGGCCGGGAACCTGGTTTCGGACAACCAAATCCCTGAGCGGATTCTCAACCGTTTCTATCGCATCCAACGTCTAAATAGCTTTCCGGGTAGTCAAAATACCTCTTGCTTAATGCGCTTATTCTTTAACAAGTCCATCAATCTACAAAGATCAGCCTACCCCGAAAGGTTTCTTCAACCGCCACTTCTTCAGGGCGATTATAGCTAATGACATCTCCGTAGCCGTTAATGAGTCCCGAAATCCTGTCGATGGGATGGACCAGGATATCATTTGTGCCCCGGTGGCTTATGTCCACAATTCCCGCCTCGAGTTCCTGGGCGTCTATACGCGTATCTTTGGCGGCTACTACGACGGAAAACACCCCGGCACTTCCCTTTAGCTTGAAATAGGCAATTCCATTGACCACTACACGGAGCCGCTCCACGTCCAGCTCGAGTTCAAACGATCCGTCGGTCGTCAGGGTTTCCGGGTTGATAAAACTCTCGGAAATCAAATTGAGTTCCGTGAAAGGGAGCACCCCATCGCTTCGAATGGGCCATCCCGTGCTGCTGCGCACCTCCTCCAGGTCAGGGGTGGTAATGTAGAAGACGGTCTTCCCGTAGGACCTGAAAAAATTGCAGTTGTTGCCGTCCCGCAGTTCAAGGGTTCCCTCTACCACTTCAGCCGTCACATCGGACCGCAGGTTCTCCCCGGTCTGCAGGAACACTTCCTGGGTTTCCCCGTACTTCAGCACTACCTGCACATTCTCAAAAACGGTGATCTTTGAGAAGGCCGGTACGGGCAGAAGCTCCCTTACCGTATCGCCCGAAGCCTGCAAACAATCCGGACTGTTCTTCCCACACCCGGATAGAAGGAGGATAAAGATCCATAGTGCTATGCCGAAATATCTTTTCATCTTGCGTTTTAATTACAGTCGTATTCCAACTCCAAACTCCAGGGCTTCCGCCTTCGCGCCATGGGATTTTAGGCTGATCGCCCCAAACCACCTGGACCCGAAATAGCGTTTGATCCCGATGCGATTGTACACCCGTCCCTCAAAATCAAAAGGGTAATATACATAGTACCCCAACTGTGCCAGCACCGTCAGTTTGTTGATGAACAGCTCGTGGCCAACCATGATCCCAACCCGCTTAAAATCGGTGTTCGGTTCCACTTCCAGTTCAGGAAAGGAATTCGATTGGAATCGGATGAGCTCTTTCAGGAAATTCGAAAAGTACACTTCGGTTCCCACATGTATAGCGCTAAGCACCCCCAACCGCTTGTCCGCGTAGGCTGAGAGGATGTAGAATGGAAACTGCCCGGAGCCGACCACATCACTCTCATTGATCCCGGAGCGGAACACCAGGTTCACCCGAACTCCTTCCCGGATGGATTCTTTGGGCCACTTCCGGTACTCGTAGTCCTGTTGGGGATCTTTTCCCAGCTCGTAGATCAGACCGGCGGTCAACCCAAGGGTATTGGTAGAGGTGTTGGGTGCCCTCACATTGGCGTTTGAATAATGGACCAGGGTCAGGCCGGCATGGAATCCCAACCGGTTCCAGATCCGCTCCCGGTGAAACTGAAACATCAGGTAGGTGGAACTCATCAGATGCGAGCCATAGGCATTGTTGCGAAAATTACCGGTTCTGTCATAAGGGTTGGTGTTGTATGCCACCCCCTGCCCGATCCGCAGTTGGAGGTTCCTTTTCCAGAAATAGAAATTATAGTGTAGGTACAATCCAAAATTCTGACCAAGGGTCCGGGTTCCCATATCCTGATAAATAAAGGAGATGCCCTCGTCGGGATAGCCAAAGCGCTGCTCCCAGGCCTCAGCACCAAATGTCTTCCGGTTCCATCCCAGGATAAACCCGGCCGGATGTTGCTGGATCAGGTGGGAAATGTCAGGGTTGTGTAGCAGTACCGATCCGTAGAACGGATTCAGGTCCAGATTCCGTACGCTCGGAGGACCTTCCTGTCCCAGAAGCGGCATCAGGCAGGGAAGGAACCAAAATAGAATGCCGAACCCTTTATTCATGGCCCGTAAAGGTATGTTTTTTGGCAAACGTCCGCCTATGGTACGGGGACATCCCACTAAAAGATAGCCTCAGCAATGGTTTTGATATTATCCGATTTCCCCATAGAGTAGAAGTGCAGGACCGGAACCCCCGCAGCCTTGAGTTCCCTGGATTGGGCAATCGCCCATTCAATTCCCACCTGACGAACCTGCTGGTTGTCCCTGCAGGCCTCCACGGCCTCGATCAGGGGTTCAGGAAGCTCCGTCCGGAAGACCTGTGGAAGCAATTGAAGGTGCCTTTTTACCGCAATAGGCTTGATCCCGGGGATGATCGGAACGTCAATCCCCATGTCCCGTGCCTGCTTTACAAAATCAAAGTACTTCTGGTTGTCAAAGAACATCTGGGTGACGATATATTCAGCTCCCAGATCTATTTTGTATTTCAGCCATTTTAAATCGGTTTTCAGGGAAGGTGCCTCCATATGCTTCTCCGGATACCCCGCCACGCCGATGCAGAAATCGGGGCATCGATCCGTCTCCACCATTTCGTGCAGGTAGACCCCTTTGTTCAGGTTGTCAATTTGCTTCACGAGCTCAGAGGCGTAGGTATGGCCGCCTTCTGTGGGCGTAAAGTATTTCTCATCCTTCATCGCGTCCCCCCGGAGGGCCATGATGTTGTCAATCCCCAGGTACTGGCAATCCACGAGCAGGTATTCGGTCTCTTCCCGTGTAAACCCACCGCACAACACGTGTGGGATGGTGTCCACATTGTACTTATGTCCAATGGCCGCACAGATCCCAAGGGTCCCCGGGCGCATACGGGTACGACGCCTGTCCAGAAGCCCATCCCGGTCGATATACACGTATTCTTCCCTCGAAGTGGTCACATCGATAAACGGAGGTTTGAATTCCATCAGCGGATCGATGTTCCTGTAGAGCTCTTCGATGTTCTTGCCCTTTACCGGGGGGATCACCTCAAAGGAAAACAGGGTTTCTCGGGCCTTGTCAATATGCTCGGTTACTTTCATATATCAAGATTTCTTCCTGTATACACTATTGGAGTTTGGAATTGGTCTTTGTTATCATTAAACATCCGCTGCAATGTTTGGTCCAAGCCACTTCTCGGCCTTAGGGAGGGGTATCCCCTTTCTTTCGGCATAATCCACTACCTGGTCCTGTCTTATTTTTCCAAGTCCGAAATACCTGGCTTTGGGATGGGCAAAATAATACCCGCTCACGCTGGCGGCCGGCCACATGGCCAGGTTTTCTGTAAGGCTTACCCCTATCCGCTCCTGCACCTCCAGGACTTCCCATATGGTCTCTTTTTCCAGGTGATCCGGACAGGCGGGATAACCGGGAGCGGGCCGGATCCCCTTATACGCTTCGCGGATCAGGGATTCGTTATCCAGGGACTCGGCCGGGGCATATCCCCAGTAACGCACCCGAACCTCCCGGTGGAGGTATTCTGCAAAGGCCTCTGCCAGGCGGTCTGCCAGGGCCTTGACCATAATACTGCTGTAGTCGTCGTGTTGTCCCTCGAAGGAGGTAACCAATTCTTCCACGCCCAAACCGGCAGTCACACAGAAACACCCCATATAGTCTTCCAGTCCGGATGCCCTGGGGGCAATGAAATCGGACAGGGCCAGGTTGGGCACCCCCTCCTTTTTGCGGGACTGTTGACGGAGGGTCCTGAACCAGTGTTCCTCTCCGTTTTGGGTGGTAAGCGCTATATCATCCCCAACGGCGTTTGCGCGAAATAGCCCAAACACCCCTTTGGCCTGGAGCGCGTTGTTCCGGATGATCTCCCTGAGCATCTTCCGGGCATCCTCGTAGAGGGTCTGCGCCTGGGGACCTACCACGGGATCCTCCAGGATGGCCGGAAACCTTCCATGCAGGTCCCAGGCCCGGAAAAAGGGCGACCAGTCTATAAAGGGCAGCAGTTTTCTCAGGTCAACGCTTCCGGTTTCCACCACCCCCAATTGGCGCGGAATTTGGATATCCTCCTTCTTCCAGGTGAGAGGTAATTTGTTCCTCCGGGCGGCTTCGAGGTCCAGGTAGGCCTTTTTCCTGCCACGTGCCAGGAATTTGTCCCGAAAGGTCTCATAATCGAGCTTTATTCCTTTTTTATAGGATTCAGACCGGTCCTTTTGCAGCAAGTCCCCAACCACGGTAACGGCCCTGCTCGCATCGTTTACATGAACTACACTGGCGCTGTATTGGGGATCGATCTTTACAGCCGTATGGGCCTTGCTGGTCGTGGCCCCACCGATCAGCAGGGGAACCTGGAATCCCTGACGCTCCATTTCACGGGCCAGGAAGACCATTTCATCCAGGGAAGGCGTGATCAGGCCGCTCAGGCCTATGATGTCTACATTTTCCTTCCTGGCTGCCTCAATGATTTTCTCCGGGGGAACCATTACGCCAAGGTCCACGATCTTATAATTGTTGCAGGCCAGGACCACACTTACGATATTCTTGCCGATATCATGCACATCCCCCTTGACCGTAGCCATCAATATCTTCCCGGCGGGTTTGGAGCCCTGTCCGGCCAGGTTCTCGGTTTCGATAAAGGGTGTAAGGTAGGCCACGGCTTTTTTCATCACCCGGGCTGATTTCACAACCTGGGGCAGGAACATCTTCCCGCTTCCGAAGAGATCACCCACCACGTTCATGCCTTTCATGAGGGGCCCCTCGATCACCTCGATCGTTTTTTGGGCCGACCTGCGGGCTTCTTCCACGTCGGCTTCGATATACTGATCGATCCCTTTGACCAGGGCCCGTGTGATCCGGTCCTGCAGGGGCAGTTCCCTCCAGGACTCATCCTTTTGTACCTGCTTGCCGGTGCCCGAAATAGTCTCGGCATACTCGAGCAACCGCTCGGTGGCATCTTCCCGCCGGTCCAGCAACACATCCTCCACATACTGAAGCAATTCCTTCGGGATGTCGTCATAGACCTCGAGCAGGTTTGGGTTCACGATCCCCATGTTCATGCCGGCCTGTATGGCGTGATACAGGAAGGCCGAGTGCATGGCCTCCCGCACCCGGTTGTTGCCGCGAAAACTAAAGGAGACATTGCTGACCCCTCCGCTCACACTGCAATAGGGCAGATGCTGCCGGACCCACCGGGTGGCTTCGATAAAGTCGACTGCATTGCGCCGGTGCTCCTCCATCCCTGTGCCTACGGGAAATATGTTCAAATCAAAGATGATATCTTCCGGAGGGAAATTTGCCTGCCCGGTCAGCAAACGATAGGAGCGCTCGGCGATCTCGATCCTTCGCTCATAAGAATCCGCCTGCCCCTGTTCGTCAAAGGCCATCACGATAAGGGCTGCCCCATATTTTCGGATGGCCCTGGCCTGCCTGAGGAATTCGGCTTCACCTTCTTTCAGGCTGATGGAATTCACCACGCATTTCCCCTGCACCACCTGCAGGCCGGCTTCTATGATCTCCCACCGGGAGCTGTCTATCATGATCGGGACCCGGGCAATATCCGGTTCTGCCATAAGCAGATTCAGGTAGCTCACCATGGCTTCCTTTCCGTCGATCAGCCCATCGTCCATATTGACATCCAGGATCTGTGCGCCCCCTTCTACCTGATCCCGGGCAATTTCAAGTGCCTCTTCAAAGGCCCCTTCTTTGACCAGCCGCAAAAACTTTCGGGAGCCCGCCACATTGGTGCGCTCCCCCACATTGATAAAATTGCTTTCCGGGGTGACGACCAGAGGTTCCAGGCCGCTTAAGCGCAAATAGCGATTCTCAGTCGGTTTAATTACGGGGTCCTGGGTCATCTTTGGCAAAACGTTGTTCTCTGTTCTCTGTTTTTTAGTGTTACTCGATCTTCGCATTCTTTGGTGTTACTGCCTCACGGTGTTCCAGGGCGCGAACCTGAGACCAGGGTTTTGGCATCGGCAACGAAAAAGGGCCTGGGTTTGTATTGCCCTGCCAATTCCGCGATGCGGCGAATATGCTCAGGAGTAGTCCCACAACAGCCGCCCACGATGTTGACCAGGCCTTTTTCCAGGTATTCACGGATTTGCCGGCCCATTTCTTCAGGCCCCTGATCATAGGCGCCAAAGGCATTGGGAAGACCCGCGTTGGGATGTGCCGAAACCGCCAATCCGGTCCGGTTTGCCAGCACCTGCAAATAGGGTGTGAGCTGACTGGCCCCGAGGGCACAATTGAATCCAACGGACAATAGGGGCGCATGCGCAATGGATATCAGAAAAGCTTCAGCCGTCTGTCCGGAAAGTGTCCGGCCCGAGGCATCTGTGATCGTTCCGCTGATCATCACCGGGACCTCTATGCCCCGTTTTTCCATCAGGTCCGTAATGGCAAATAATGCCGCCTTGGCATTAAGGGTGTCAAATACGGTTTCCACCAAAAACAGGTCCACCCCACCCTCCAACAATCCGGTTGCCTGTTCATAATAGGCTTGCTTTAAGGCTTCGAAGCTTATGGCCCGGTAACCCGGATTGTTCACATCCGGGGACAGGCTCGCAGTTTTGTTGGTGGGCCCGATACTGCCGGCCACATAGCGGGGTTTCTCCGGAGTTGCCTTGTTGAACTCAGCCGTGACCCCGGCAGCGATCCTGGCGGATTCACGATTCATCTCAAAGACCAGGTCCTGCATTCCATAATCCGCCATGGCGATGGAGGTGGCAGAAAAGGTATTGGTCTCTATGATGTCAGCTCCCGCCTCGAGATACTTTCGGTGTATGGCTGCAATGGCCTCGGGTTGTGTGAGGGACAACAGGTCGTTGTTTCCCTGAAGCGGCTGTGGCCAGTCCCGGAACCGCGCCCCCCTGAAATCCGCCTCATCAAAAGCATATTGCTGCAACATGGTCCCCATGGCCCCATCCAGGACCAGGATCCGATCTTTCAGTATTTCTTCAATCTTTGGTATCATTTAAGCGCGTTATGCCCCCGACGTTTTATCACGGATGTTTTTTGACAACAGGTATTGAAAAGGAAGGGGAAGGTGGCATGGCTGGAAGGCTGATGTTATCTCCCCTGCAACGGTCAGGATGAAATGTAGCACCTTCTTTTCCCGTTTTCCGGGCAAAAGGGTTGCTAAGGCTTCACAGGGTCCATTCCCTCCACCTTTCTCAATAACATGTCAAAATTCCAATGAACTCTTGCAAAGTAAGGCTACCGGAAGGTTTAAACCAAGGAATTCAAAGGGTTTTTATATCCCTGTTAAGACGACAAAAACAGCTTTGGCACACGCTTTCTGAATCCAGTTAAGCGCCTGCAGATGGGCCATTCGCCCGGCAGGATTATCGTCATAAAAGCTACTCCTGCCCTCAGCCCTTTTCTGCAATTCTCAGAATATCCCCAAATACACCCCGTGCCGTGACCGCAGCTCCCGCTCCGGCCCCCTGTATGACCAGTGGATTTACGCCGTAGGACTCGGTATAGATCTCGATCAGGGAATCCGAACCTTTTACCTGTCCGAGGGGACTATTCCTGGGCACGGTCAACAACTTCACTTCCAAAGTTCCCCGGTCTTTGCGAAGGTCCCCATGAAGCTCCCCCACATACCTCAGCACATGGTCCTCAGGCAGCCGGTCCTTGATTTCCTGAAAAACCGGATCCAGATGGGTAAGCCTTGAGATAAAGTCCTCCTTGTCGAGATCCCTGAGATCAGTTGGGATCAGATGCTCTATGTGAATATCTTCAAATTCATTTCGAAGGTCGAGTTCCCTGGCCAGGATCAACACTTTCCGGCCCACATCATTCCCCGAAAGGTCTTCCCGCGGATCAGGCTCGGTATACCCCAGTTCCATAGCCTCCAGGACTACTTCGGAGAAAGGACGCTCCTGATCGGAGAACACATTAAAGATATAGCTCAGCGAACCTGAAAACACCCCTTTGATCCGGGTGATGTACTCCCCGGAAAGGTGCAGCAGTCTTATGGTATCGATAAGCGGTAAGCCCGCCCCTACGTTGGTTTCGTACAGATAGCTTTTCTGGTGTTCCCCAAGGACTTCCCGAAGCCCGGAATAAAACGCATAGGAAAGGGTGTTGGCAATCTTATTGGAAGATACCAGATCGAACCCATCCTCAACGAGGGTCGGATAGTGGGCCACGAAGGACGAACTGGCCGTATTGTCTATGGCAATCAGGTTCTCCAGGTGATGGCGTCTTGCATATTCCATAATATCCTCCACGGCATAGGCTACTCCTTCAGTCTGCAATTGGGAAGCCCAATCTCCTGAAATACCCTGATGCCTCAGGAGGGCTTTTTTGGAATTGGCCAGGGCAAAAACATTTAGCTGGATCCCCTTTCTTTCTTCAATCGACGCAGCGGAACTCAGGAGCTGATCCAAAAGCGTTCCCCCAACATTGCCACAACCGAAAATGGCCAGGTTGATCTTTTTGCTGATCCCGAATATCTGCCCGTGCATGACGTTCAGCGCCTTGTTCAGGTCTTCCTGTTTAACCACAAGCCCTACATTTTTGCCCGTAACGGAATTATTGAAAAGCAGGGGTTGGATTTGGTTTTGGATAAGGGCGTTAAAAGGTTTGTGGAAGGTGCTCAGCTCAAGTCCAACGATCGAAATGATGGCCACCTCGTGGACAATGCGCACCGTATTGATATCCCTGGTTTGGAACTCGGCCTTAAAAGCCTCACAAATGGCATCGCGGGCTTCTTTGGCACGGTCCTGGGCAACTACCAACCCAATACCCCGCTCCGACGAACCCTGGGAAATAATGCTCACACTGATGTTGCGCTGGCTCAGGGCCTTAAAGATCCGCGCATCCACCCCCACCTTTCCCAGGAGCCCCCTGCCCTCCAGGACGATCAGGGCTTCGTTGTCAATGACCGAGAGGGCTTTAATCCCCTCGCCTCCCGCCTTTGCGCTGATCCTGGTCCCGGAACTGTCGTCATTAAAGGTGTTTAGGATCCTCAGGGGAATGTTTTTCTCCAGGAGGGGAATAATTGTTTTGGCATGCAGAATGCTCGCCCCAAAATAGGCCAGCTCATTGGCCTCCTCATAGGAGAGTTCCGCAATTTTCTGGGCCTCGGGAACCCACTCGGGATTTGCGGTGTAAATACCGTCTACATGGGTATAATTCTGCAGTTCCGAAGCGTTGAGGAAATTCGCCAGAAGGGAGGCGGTATAATTGCTTCCATTCCTTCCGAGGGTAGTGGTTTCTCCTACTTCGGTCGATGCGATATATCCTGTGATAATGGGTATACATCCTGAAGGAAGGGCTTCAAATACGCGCTGAGTATGGGCCCTGGATAATGCTTCCAGGACCCTGGCATCTCCAAAGGTATCATCGGTCTTGATCAGCTCCCTTGAATCCACCATCACGGCCGGGACATGCCGTGCGTTCAACAGTGCAGTAATCAACTTTGCGGAGATCAGCTCCCCATGCGCCATGACCTGGTCTTTGATGCGGTCGCTGTAGTCCCCCAGAAGGGCTACCCCTTCCAACAGGCGACCCAGTTCAATAAATTCCGCATCCAGGTCGATTTCGGCAAACGTATCCTGCTGGTAGGCCCGAAAAGCCTCCAGAGGGGCCGTGTATTCCTGACCTCTGGCCGCGCGTTCCAGAAGCACCTCCAACTGGTCCGTGGCCTTTTCCCGAGCCGAAAGCACTACGGCGATGCGATCTCCTGATCGGGCCTTTTCCGCTATCAATTCCAGCACCCGGGGAAGTCCTGCGCCATTGGCCAGGGACTGGCCTCCGAATTTGACAATCTTCCAGCGTGGTTTTTGACTTTCCGGGTCAAAAATAGGTTTCAGCAGCTGTTCCATCTGCTGGTACTCAATAAGGAACGCATCATGGCCGTGAAGGGACCTTATCTCTCCATAGGTCACATTGCTGCTGGACTGGGCGAGCTGTTTGTAGGTTTCCCTGTTCTCGCTGGCGGTAAAGAAAAGATCGGAATCCACACCCACGATATGGATGTGTGTGTCACTTTGTTGCAGTTCCAAAAAGGCACCTTCTCCCTCCCTGGTGATATCTATGGTTTTCAGCAATTGGTTGGTGAGCTTGTAGGCGGAAAGCTGAAACCGCTGCTGCAGCTTTTTCCCATGATGGGTTAACCAGCTCTCCACGTTAAAGACCTCCAACTCTTCATTGGTGCTGCGCTGAAACCGCTGCTTGAAGGACTGCGGTGTCCGATAGCAAAGCATGGCATGCATGCGCGCATCATGAACCGGCTGCTTGGAGTTTACCAGGAACTGCTCCTGGATCTGGCAATTGGCGATCAGCCAGTCGGTGGATTTCCAATCCGAGGCCACCGGGATCAGGTGATCGATCAGGTTGGGGTTCAAAGCGGCCATTTCCCAGGCAATACCCCCTCCAAGGGAACCTCCTATGGCCGCATAAAGCCGGGTAATGCCCAGCTTTTCCAGGCCGGTCAGAAAAACCTGGGCAATGTCCCTGGCGATAAAATCCTTGTAGTTTTCAATGGCGAACCCATCGTAGCCATTTCCCGGGATGTTGAAGGCTAAAACCGAGTATCGCCGCGTATCTATGCACTTGCCCTCACCGACCAGGTCTGACCACCATCCTGACTCCCCGGCTACATGGGAATTCCCCGTAAGCGCGTGGTTCACCAATACAACCGGAGCCTGGTGCAGGGGTTGCCCAAAAACCTCATACGAGAGTTGTATGGGTTGGCTTTTACCTCCATAGGTTTGGAAATCAGGTATATCGATAAATTCCAGTGCCGTTGCCGTCTCTTTCATGTCATTTCGTTCAGGGGGAATGCCCTGGCCTGATATTGCAGGGCATTCCTGAATCTTCATGTCCGTCTCGCCCTAGGCGAGCACTTTTTTATCCAGGGTGGCAAAGGCACCTTCTAGGTCGGCTTTGAGATCTTCCAGGTCTTCCAGGCCCACCGAAAGTCGGATCAGATCCTTTGTAACTCCCGTGGACTCCTGGGCCTGGTCGCTCAATTGCTGATGCGTCGTACTGGCCGGGTGGATGATCAGGGACTTGGTGTCCCCGATATTCGCGAGCAATGAGAAGAGCTTGGTGGCATCGGCTATTTTTTTTGCGGATTCATACCCCCCTTTGACCCCGAAAGTGACGATTCCACTCTGACCCCCGGGCAGGTATGTTTGGGCCAGGGCATGGTACGCACTGCTTTCAAGCCCCGGATAATTAACCCAGGCAACCTCATCTCGGTCCTGCAACCACTGCGCCAGGGCCAATGCATTTTCACTGTGCTTCTTGATCCGGATCTCCAGGGTTTCCAGTCCCTGTAGGATCTGGAAGGCATTGAAAGGACTCAGGCAGGCGCCGTAATCCCTCAGGCCTTCGATACGCACCTTGGCAATAAAGGCCGCGGGACCCAGGGCATCGTGATACACCAGGCCGTGATACCCGGGGGAGGGCTCCGTAAATTCAGGGAATTTGCCATTCGCCCAGTCGAAGGTCCCCGCATCGATGATGGCTCCTCCCAGTGCGGTCCCGTTGCCGTTGATATACTTGGTAAGGGAATGGATTACAATATTTGCCCCGTGCTCTATGGGGTTCAGCAATGCAGGGGTGGCTACGGTATTGTCCACAATAAAGGGAACTCGGGCCGCTTTTGCCTCTGCAGAAATGGCTTTGAGATCCAGCACATCCAACTTGGGGTTCCCCAGCGATTCTACGAAGATGGCGCGGGTATTCTCCTGCGCGGCCCTCCCGAAGTTTGACGGGTCCGAGGGGTCTACAAAGGTGGTGGTGATACCCAGCCTTGGAAGGGTCACGCTCAACAGGTTGTAGGTGCCCCCGTACAGGCTATTGGATGCGACTATGTGGTCTCCACTCTTGAGCAATACCAAAAGGGTCGTGTTGATGGCAGCCGTCCCTGAGGCGGTCACCACAGAAGCGATACCGCCTTCCAGGGCAGCGAGCCGCTGCTCCAGGATATCGTGGGTAGGGTTATTGATCCGGGTATAGATATTCCCGAATTCCGCCAGGGAAAACAAGTTTGCCGCATGGTCGGAATCCCTGAACACGTAAGAAGTGCTCTGGTAGATTGGGATTGCCCTGGTTCCCCCGTTTGCCGCCGGATCGTAACCGGCATGCAGGGCATTGGTACTTAATTTTTGATCACTCATGATTTTGCGTTTTTAGTTAATAAATACATTAAATAAAAATCCAAACCCCTTTGCCCCTTGCGGCGCAGCAGGTAAAATCAAAAAGTTATAAGAAAGAAGAATGACAGCGGAAATCGCTGGTAGTTATCTGCCCCTTCCGGGATAGAATTTAGCACCTTCTTTGCATCAGATACAAAGGGTTGCTAAGGCTTCATTGGGTCTATTCCCTCCACCTTTCTTAATAACTATTCAATAAAAGTCTGAACTTGAAAGACAAATATAACAGTGGATTTTTGTAAAATCCTAATCCTTTACACAAATTTTACAGGGCAAAAGCCTTTTTGATCTCATCTACTTTGTCCAGTTTCTCCCAGGTGAAGAGCTCCACACGGGTCTCAACACGGCCGCTATATGGCGATTCAAAAACCTTTTCCACCCACCTGGGTTCCCTGCCCATGTGTCCATAGGCAGCGGTTTCATGATAAATGGGGTTTCTCAGTTTCAGGCGGTCCTCAATAAAGGCAGGTCGCATATCGAACAAGGCCGCCACCCGCTCAGCTATTTCACCATCAGAGAGGTCAACCCGAGCGGTACCGTAGGTATTTACATTCACAGAGGTGGGGGCCACCACTCCAATCGCATAGCTTACCTGAACCAGGATCTCATCAGCTACCCCGGCGGCAACCAGGTTCTTTGCGGCATGCCTCGCGGCGTAAGCTGCACTTCGGTCCACTTTACTGGGGTCTTTTCCACTGAAAGCACCTCCGCCATGGGCTCCTTTCCCGCCGTAGGTATCCACGATGATCTTCCGCCCTGTAAGCCCGGAATCCCCGTGAGGGCCTCCAATGACGAATTTACCGGTCGGGTTCACATGGTAGATGATCTCGGGACCAAACAGGTCCTGAATTCGTTTCGGAAGGGCCGCCACAACCCTGGGGATCAGGATTTGCCGGACATCATCCTTTATTTTCTCCAGCATCACGGCCTCCTCGGGATGAAAGGGGTCGTGCTGGGTGGACACCACAATGGTGTGGATCCTTAACGGACGGTTGTCGTCCGAGTATTCAAGGGTAACCTGGGCTTTCGCATCCGGGCGTAAATACGGCATTTCGTCAGCCTCCCTGCGAAGCACTGCCAGCTCCTGAAGGATCCGATGGGACAGATCAACAGCCAGCGGCATATAATTGTCCGTCTCCCGGGTGGCGTACCCAAACATCATACCCTGATCCCCGGCCCCCTGCATTTCTTTTGCACCCCGGTCCACCCCTCGGCTGATATCCGGGGATTGCTCGTGGATCATGGAAATCACCCCGCAGGAGTCTCCACTGAATCGGTATTCCCCTTTGGTGTATCCGATCCGGTTGATCGTTTCCCTGGCGATCTGTTGCAGGTCCACGTAGGTGTGGCTTTTCACCTCCCCGGCCAGGACTACCTGCCCTGTGGTTACCAGGGTTTCGCAGGCAACCCTGCTATCCGGGTCAAAGGCCAGAAAATTGTCCAGGAGGGCATCGCTGATCTGATCGGCGATCTTATCCGGGTGTCCCTCGCTTACCGACTCGGAGGTAAATAAATACGACATAACAGTTCTTGCTTTGGGGGATAGTTGATCAAACGGAGGAAAAAATGCAGGACAGCGTTCGGCAATCGCACCGGGGCGAAGCGTACTGCTTTAGCATTTTTATTCATCCGAACCTGCCGGGAAACGAGGTTGCAATCAGTCAAATCTATCCTCGATAATGGCATCAAAAATAGGATATAGGAATCGTACGGCAAAATAAAACACCGAATTCCTTACACCTTATGCGGTTGGTACAGAGACCCTCAAAACGAAGCACTGCAGTTGGTCGAATGATCCTGTATTTTATTTCCCTTAACTGAAGATACTTTGTATATTGTCTTCCTCCTTTTCGGGCGAATTCATTTAGCAAAAAAATAACAAGGATGCACATCGCGGTGGCCGGGAATATCGGCGCAGGCAAAACAACACTCACAGAACTGCTGGCCAAACACTATAAATGGGAGGCGCACTTCGAAGACGTGGTAGACAACCCCTACCTGGATGATTTCTACACCCAGATGGCGCGATGGAGCTTTAATCTGCAGATCTATTTTCTCAATACCCGGTACCGCCAAATCCTGAGGATCAGGGAAAGCGGTAAGGATGTGATACAGGATCGAACCATCTATGAGGATGCCTTTATTTTTGCTCCAAACCTGCACGCCATGGGCCTGATGACCAATCGGGATTTTCAGAATTACCTCGGTCTTTTTGAACTGATGGAAAGCCTGGTGCTGCCACCCGACCTGATGATCTATCTGCGGAGTTCCATCCCAAACCTGGTCAATCAGATCCACAAGAGGGGGAGGGAATATGAGAATTCCATTTCCATTGATTATCTCAGCCGGCTGAACGAGCGGTACGAAGCCTGGGTCGAGGGGTATGAGCGTGGAAAGCTCCTGGTGGTCAACGTGGACGATCTGAATTTTGTCGACAACCCCGAACACCTCGGGGAGGTTATCAACCGGATCGATGCAGAAATCCACGGCCTGTTCTAGACCCCCCTATACAAAACCCATGGAGCGGGCGTGTTCCACTACCTCTTCGCTTCGGTCCACCATTATGACGGGAATATCTGTTTCCTGCAGGATGAGGTTGCGCACCCGGTTCATCCTTCGCCTGTGCCTCACGGACCTTAGGTAGATAGCCAAAATCCGTCCGGGATGCAGGCGGGCCACATCCAGATATATGTCGGCATCCCGCTCCCCGCTGTCCCCAATCAGAATAAAGGATTTATTGGGATAGGTCCTGAGGATATTCAGGATTTCGTGTTCCTTATGGGGAATATGCCCTTTGACAGTCCTTCCAAGAACACTGGCCATACTCCTCAGCAGGATAGGTCCTTTGGGAAATGCGTGTTTATGGAGGAAAAACTCCAGATAGCGGTACAGGTTCCAAGGACTGTGACTCACATAGAATATGGGGTTGGCCTCCATCCCGCTCCGTCCGCTGTGCAGCTGACGGTAAAGGTCTGCCGCTCCCTGCAGGGGAAGGCGCCGATCCGGCCTTTTGAAAAGGGTGTTTGCGATAACCTGCCATTTCATGTAGGAGGTCACCCCGGTATGCAGGATGGTGTCATCAATGTCTGAGATAACCCCGAAAGAGGCCTGACCCGAGGGGATCAGCAACCTCCCGGGAAAGCGATTTTCGTTAAGGATCCTACGCTTGGGCTTGTCCAGTTCGAAGGAGATATTATAGGGAAGCCAGCCTTCTTCATCGGTCATCGGCGAAAGGTTCCCCACCGTCCTGTCCAGGAGGAAATACCCATGGGAATCCGTGGTCATCTGAAGACTCCTTCCATCCGGCAGGTGCAGCCGCAGAGGCGTATGGCGGATTTCATCCGTTTCAAATCGCTTCCAGCTGTTCAGGAAGAGATTCAGGGTGCCCCTGTGGGCCAGGTTGATCACTTCATCTTCCAGTGCCCTGCCGCGGACATATAGATGCTCATGGGTACCATAGGTCTGGAACCCGATGATCTGAAGCGGATCCTGCTTTCCAAACCATGCCATTACACAAAGTTACGAATTACCCCATTCTCAAGACGGCCAAAAAAAAACCCGGACCTGATGGCCCGGGTTTCTGCTTTTCTAGCGTGAGGGATTACTGCTGCACCTCTTCCACTTCGATTTCCTGAATGATCTTGCCAGTCGCATCAACCTCCTTGAGGTTTTCGATTTTGGCCTTCACTTCTTCCATAGTCCCACTAATGGTTTGCACATCCACGGTTTCCGCTCCATCAACGACCTTGGTGGTAGTGACATATGCAGTCACCATGCCATCCTCACCCTGCTCCATTTTGACCTCAACCTGACGGGTCATCTCCATCTGAGCCGTTTCGGCATATGCCGTAACCGCATCGGAAGAAAGTGCTATACTGGGGGCAATTACCAGGGCGACTACGGAGATCAGCTTCAGCAGGATGTTCAGAGAAGGTCCGGAGGTGTCCTTGAAAGGATCCCCAACGGTATCTCCTACTACAGCGGCTTTGTGAGCATCTGTACCCTTGCGGCCCTGTTCTTCAATCATTTTCTTGGCGTTGTCCCAGGCACCTCCGGCATTGGACTGGAAGATTGCCATCAAGACCCCGGCAGTGGTAACTCCCGCCAGCAGGCCTCCGAGCATCTCAGCCCCAGCTCCTGGAAAAAATCCAATCGCTACCGGCACGGCGATAGCCAGCAATCCGGGCAGGACCATTTCCTTGATAGAGGCTTTG
>CBFCWO010000058.1:0-17138 GCA_965601625.1 uncultured Flavobacteriaceae bacterium
TGTGAACTGCCACTGCCTACTTCAATTCTAGGCTTACATAATACCCTTCATTACCGCGGATGTTAAAAACAGTGCTGTCCTCGAAGATCAGGTACTGCCCTTTGATGCCTTTAAGCGTGCCCTCGTATTGAGGGGTCTTACTCAGGTTCAGGCTTTGGACTTTTTCTGGGTACTGCAAAACCGGGAAATGGATTTCGGTTTCCTGGGTGCTGGAAATGAAATATTCGGAAGCTTCCTCGGGGATGTAAGACTTGAGCTGTTCCCGCCAGTCAAACAGGTTTTCGTCCTTTAGCTGGTTGGTGAGCATCTTCCGCCATTGGGTTTTGTCGCTGACGTGTTCTTTAAGTGCCACTTCCGTGATCCCGGCCAGGTACCTGTTCGGGGTTTCAACGATTTCTATGGCCTCGTGCGCTCCCTGGTCGATCCATCGGGTAGGGATCTGAGACTTGCGTGTAACCCCAACCTTGACACTGCTGGAATTGGCCAGGTATACGATGTGGGGTTGCAACTGCATCCTTTTTTCGTATTCCAGGTCCCGGTCTTCCTTTCCCAGATGGGCTGTGCTGCGTTCCGGGTGTACTACCCATTCCCCTACCTGAGGCTGCTCATAGAAACAGCTTCGGCAATACCCCTGCCTGAATATGGGGAGGTCCTCCCCGCATCCAAGGCACTGGTACTTCAGGAACCCTATGGAGAGCTTCCGGTCCAATAAAAGGTTCATATGGATAAAGTCCCCGGGGAAGACCAGGAAATAGTCTACCGGGTCGTTAAGCTCGGTCCGCATTTTTCGTAAAACCCCCTCGTAGCGCATACACAGAATTTTCTGGAAAATGGATTAAAACACTATCTTTAGATGCTGCCTCGGCTGCGCGTAAAGGTACCGAAAAATGCCCATCCCTCTGTTTAATTCGATTGCTTCCTGGTTGCTCAAGAAGCGGTATCACCAGATTGAGCTCTTTCTGAAATATCCGGTTGAGGTCCAGAGGGAGGTATTGCAGCAATTGCTCGATTTTGCCGATGAGACCACCCTGGGGCTGAAGTACGGTTTTGAGGGGATATCCTCCTATGAAACCTTTGCAGAACGGGTGCCTGTGGTCACCTATGAAGAATTCGAACCCCTGATCGAACGTTCCCGCCGTGGGGAACAAAACCTCTTCTGGCCCACAGAGATCAGATGGTTCGCCAAAAGCAGCGGCACCACCAACGCCAGGAGCAAATTCATTCCGGTAAGCACAGAGGCACTGGAGGACTGCCATTACAAATCGGGCAAGGATTTGCTCTGCCTCTATCTGAACAACAATCCAAATGCGCAGTTGTTTAAAGGGAAAAGCCTAAGGCTGGGGGGCAGTAAGGAGCTTTATGAAGACAATGGGACCTTCTTCGGGGACCTTTCGGCCATTCTTATCGACAACATGCCTTTTTGGGCCGAATTGAGCAGCACGCCCAGCAACCGGATCTCCCTGATGAGCGAATGGGAGCAGAAGCTGGAGGCTATTATTCAGGAAAGCATACGGGAGAATGTCACCAGCCTGGCCGGCGTGCCGTCCTGGATGCTCGTTTTGCTCAACAAGGTGCTGGAAACCACCGGAAAGGGACATCTCTTTGAGATCTGGGATCAGCTGGAGGTGTATTTTCACGGAGGGGTGAATTTCAACCCTTATAGGGAACAGTACCGCCGGCTTCTGCCGCGGGACAACTTTCAGTACTACGAGATCTACAACGCCTCCGAAGGGTTTTTCGCTATTCAGGATCAAAACCACAGCCAGGATCTGTTGCTCATGCTGGACTACGGGATCTTCTACGAGTTTATCCCCATGAGTAGCTTCGGGACCCCTGACCAGAAGGTCATCCCGCTATGGGAAGTGGAAACGGGCGTGAACTATGCCCTGATCATCACTACCAATGCGGGTCTTTGGCGCTATCAGATTGGGGATACGGTCCGCTTCACCAGCACAGATCCATATCGCATCCGGGTTACCGGCCGTACCAAACATCACATTAATGTCTTCGGGGAGGAGCTCATCATTGAAAATACGGAGGAGGCCCTGAATCGCTGTTGCACAGAAACAGGTGCTTCGGTAGCCGAATACACGGTTGCCCCGGTCTATATGTCCGGAGACCAGAAAGGGGCACACGAGTGGTTGATCGAATTCCGAACGCCCCCTCGTGACCTTCAACACTTTGGGGACTGTCTTGATAAGGCCTTACGTTCGCTGAATTCCGACTACGACGCCAAGCGCTACAAGAATATCACCCTGAACCCACCCCTGATCCACAGGGCGCGCAAACGCCTGTTTTACGACTGGTTAAAATCCAGGGACAAGCTCGGAGGGCAACACAAGGTCCCGCGCCTGTCCAACCAACGTGATTTTCTGGAAGAACTGCTTGCCATGCAGGTGGGAGCCGAACAGCTTTAAGCCTCTTTCCCTTATAAATACCTTTTGTCTCTTACGGCTTTTCGCGGAAGGTTTCGTAGAGATTTCCCATGTGCGCTTAATTAAAAAACGGCAGCCCCCTGGCATTTCATCGGACTTTTATGACCTAGAAGGAATCTATAAAAAGGCCTTATATGCGTTCGAAGGGAAATTGGGGAAGGATATCGATAGAAAGTCCCTAATGGTCTGATATTTATGGATAGTTCAGCAGGTCGGGACAACTTGGGGAGGTGTTTATCCCAAATCTCATTCACTAAAACATCCAATCTATGGCTGAGCGTCTTATCATTTTATCGGACTTATGGGGTGCCAAAAAGGGGTTGTGGATCACTTCCTACCTGGGGTACCTTCAACAATACTTCGATATCACGTATTACGATACCTCCCAGTTAGCATACCTCGAGAACCCGGGATCGACGGCTGAAGATCTCTGCAGGGCTTTTAACGAGGGCGGTTTGGAACGGGCCATTGCCAATCTGCTCGCCCGGGAGAAAAGCCCAGCACATTACCTGACTTTCTGTGCAGGAGGCACAGTGGTATGGCATGCTGCAAAAAAAGGCCTTCCAGTGAAATCCCTCTACGCCGTATCGCCCATGCATATGCACCGGGAGTCGGAACAACCCGAGTTCCAGGCTACCCTCCTCTACGGGGAATACATGGCAAACAGACCTTCTCCGAACTGGGCGCTTGAAGTAGGGGTTCCCATGGAGATCGTACCAAGGTTCGGTCGGGAGATGTACTCAGATGAAAAGATCATTCAAAAGGTATGCAAGGACCTTTTGGAAGAGTCCTTGAGAAAGCAGTACCAGGGGCTTTAGGATACCGCCTTCAGCTTGTTCATGGTTTCAAAGGTAAGCTTCTGCTCTGCGTAGGGCTTGGTCACTTTGAATTCCCTGATTTCCGTACTGGGAAGCTCAAACATGGCATCGGTAAAGACCGCCTCGCAAAGGGACCGCAGCCCGCGGGCTCCCAGCTTGTATTCAACAGCTTTATCCACAATATAGTCTAATGCCTGGTCCGTGATCTGGAAGGTGATCTCATCCATGGCAAACAACTTTTCGTATTGCTTGATGATGGCGTTCTTGGGCTCGGTCAGTATGGCCCTAAGGGTTTTGCGGTCCAGGGGCTCCATATGGGTAAGGACAGGCAACCTTCCGATGATTTCAGGGATCAACCCGTATTCCTTTAAGTCTTTGGGGATGATGTACTTCAGCACATTTTCCTTGTCCAGGCTGGATTCCTGTTTGGAGGCGCTGTATCCGATGGCCTGCATATTCAGGCGCTTGGTGATAATGCGTTCGATCCCGTCAAAGGCTCCTCCTGCGATAAAGAGGATGTTTTCCGTATTGACCTCAATGAATTTCTGATCCGGGTGTTTCCTTCCACCTTTTGGGGGAACATTCACCACGGTGCCTTCCAGGAGCTTTAGCAACCCCTGTTGCACGCCTTCCCCGGATACATCCCGGGTAATAGAAGGGTTGTCGCTTTTTCGCGCGATCTTGTCGATCTCGTCAATAAAGACGATTCCCCTTTCCGCCTTTTCGAGATTATAGTCAGCGGCCTGCAGCAGGCGGGTAAGGATGCTTTCCACATCTTCCCCTACATAGCCCGCTTCCGTAAGGACGGTGGCGTCCACAATGGCAAGCGGGACATTGAGCATGCGCGCAATAGTCTTGGCCATCAGGGTCTTCCCGGTTCCGGTTTGCCCCACCATAACAATGTTGCTCTTTTGGATTTCGATATCGTCATCCTTTGAATGGGGTTGCAACAGTCGCTTGTAATGGTTATAGACGGCTACTGAAAGGACTTTTTTGGTCCGTTCCTGCCCGATGACATAGGTGTCCAGGAAATCTTTGATCTCCATGGGCTTCTTCAGCACGAGTTCTGAAAAGAGATCGTCGTTTTTTGCCTGGCGGGACTCCTCGGCCACGATCCCATGGGCCTGTTCGATGCAACGGTCACAGATATGAGCATCCAGGCCGGCAATCAGTAAATTGGTTTCCGGCTTCTTCCTTCCGCAAAAAGAACATTCTAAATTATCCTTGGCCATCTTGTTCCGCTTCTTCTATACTCTTAACGTGCAAACGCTTTAAAATAGTGCCGTTTCCTTTGATCCGTAGTGTCTCCTAATCTGAATCCCGTTCAAGGATCTCGTCAATCATGCCATAGTCCAGGGCTTCCCTGGATTTCATCCAGAAATCCCTGTCGCTGTCCTCCTGTATTTTGTCAAATTTCTGCCCGGTATGGGAGGCGATGATCTCGTAAAGCTCATCCCTTAGCTTGAGGACTTCCTTGGCAGCGATCTCGATATCGCTTGCCTGCCCCTGGGCACCGGACATCGGCTGGTGGATCATTACCCGGCAATGCTTCAGTCCGCTTCGCTTTCCCTTCTCCCCGGCGCATAGCAAAACCGCAGCCATGGACGCGGCGATCCCCGTACAGATGGTTGCCACATCCGGTTTGATGAACTGCATGGTGTCATATATCCCAAGGCCTGCATAAACACTGCCCCCTGGAGAATTAATATAGATCTGTATGTCCTTGGAGGAATCCGCACTGGCCAGGAAGAGCAGCTGTGCCTGAATAATATTGGCTACCTGATCGCTGACCGGGGTTCCCAGAAAGATGATGCGATCCATCATCAGCCTTGAGAATACGTCCATAGCGATGGCATTGAGTTGCCGTTCCTCAATGATATTCGGCGTCATCCCCACCGGGTACATGCTTTGCAGTAATGGTTCCAGGTAGAGACTGTTGATTCCCTGGTCTTTGATGGCAAACTTTTTGAATTCCTTGGCGTAGTCCATGTGTTTTTCCTGGCGTAAATGTTTAAAAAAAAGGTGCCGAACTCGATAGGATTCGGCACCGTAAAGATACTTAATTTGACAATATCAAATACGAGGTACTCCCTCCGGTCAAAGCTGGGCGGTTATCCGTATACCTCTTTAACAAAGGCTTCATAGGTAACCTCCTTGGTCTTAAGATTTGCCTTTTCCTTGTAGAGGTCCAGTAATTTTTGGCTCATCAGTTGTTCTGAGAGTCGCTTTACCTCGTCCTGGTTGCTCATAACCCGGGCGGCGATCGCCTCCAGGTCCTCATCTTTCGGATCGGTCTGGCCGTATTGGGCCATTTGTGATCTGATAAAGCCCTTGGCAAATTCCTTAAGCTCCTCGAACTGTATATCCAGACCGTGCTCCTTGATCAACTTGCCTTCGATCAGCTGGTAACGCAGCCCTTTTTCGGTCCGTTCAAATTCATCGTTGACCTCCTCCGTAGAAAGCGGTTTTTCTCCCGTGGTCTGCATCCATTTCTTCAGGAATTCAGTGGGCAGGTCAAAGGTGGTGTCCTCGATAAGCTTTTCAGTCACATCGTTCAGCAATTTCTGGTCAGACTGCTGTTGGAATTGCGCTTCTGAATCGCTCTTGATTTTGTCCCGCATTTCTTCTTCGGAATGCACCTGATCCGGCCCGAATAGCCGATCAAAAAGCTCCTGGGTAAGCTCTGCCGGTTCCCGTTCATTTATTTCTTCTATCGTGAATGTTACTTCAACATCCAGCCCCTCCGCCTTTTCCCTGGGCAATCCCAGGCTGCTGGGCAGCAGGTAATCCTCTTTGAACAATCCCTTGGTCTTAAGGTTTACCACTTCTCCGGCTTTTTTTCCCTTCAAGGCATTCAGCGCCTTCTTGCTTTTTATTTTGGAGAGCTCCAGGGTGGTTTTGTGGTTGATTTCCTCGGCTTCGTTTTCAAAGGTGCCTGTTACCTCATGGTCCTGTCCCACCTCGGTTTTGGACACCAGTTTACCGTATTGCTTGCGGATGCGGCTTACCTGCTCATCGATCATCTTCTTATCGGCGATGATTTTATAGTGGGGGATACCTTTTTTGCTATTAAGGGATACCTCGAAATCCGGAGCGAGCCCCAATTCAAATTCAAAAGCCAGCTTTTCGGCATCCCAGTTGAAATTATCCTGCTGCTTGGGCAGGGGGTTGCCCAGCACATCCAGTTTTTCTTCTACCAGGTAATTGTTCAGGTTGTTTTGGATCAGTTTATTGACCTCATCAACCAGGACGGCACGGCCGTATTGCTTTTTGATCAGTCCCATGGGAACCTGACCTTTACGGAAACCGGGGATATTGGCATTTCTGCGGTAATCCTTGAGGATTTTGTCCACGTTGTCCTGGTAATCCTCCCGGCTAATCTCGACTTTGAGCACTGCATTCAGTGCATCGATCTGCTCTTTGGTAATATTCATGAATCAGCTTTTAACAGGGGTGCAAAAGTAGCGTATTTACCTTAGCCCGGCAAGTTTTTAACCCCCTGTATCTCAATCTTTAACTTACCCTTAAGCCTCTTCTTTGAGTACGGTGAACAAAATGGACTGCAGGATGGAAAGCAGCAGGGAGAAGAGCAGGGCCCACCAGAATCCGTCCACATTGAATCCCGAGACCAGGGAGCTCGCCAAAAGAATGATCAGCGCATTGATCACCAGCAGGAAAAGCCCCAGGGTAAGGATGGTGACCGGCAAGGTCAAAATGACCAACAGGGGTTTTACCAGCAGGTTCAATAGGCTGATTACCAGGGCGACAAGGATGGCAATCCCATAGGTGGCCACGTGCACCCCCGGCAGGATATTGGCCAGGAGGACTACGGCCAGGGCACTGAGTAAAAGACGCAGGATAAATTTCATGATCAGAAGTTTAGGTCAACAGAAAAGGGTGTCCATCATCAGAGGAACACCCTTGAAAGTTAGTATAATTATTTGGATCAGTTGATATATAGCCCGGTGTAGGCCAGGGGATCAATCCTGGGAAGCACAGCCCCATATTTTGCTTCAATGGCCTTGATCATTTCATTGGCGATCAAAGCACTGCCCCGCGGGGTAGGGTGGATGCCGTCCAAAGAAAATCCACCACCTACGGCATAGTCATCGGTGACCACACTACCATCTGAAAGCGGGATGCCCTCGGTCTCGACCAGGTTGTAAAAGGCATCTATATCCACAAAGGCAAGGTCGTAGATCTGGGCCAGCCCTTCAATGGTTGCATTGTAGGCCGCCGTAGCAGTCTGAACGGCTTGTTGTTCTTCAGGGGTCAATACCCAACGGTCCTCCAGGGGAACAGCGACCCCGTTCACACTGTTAGGGTCATCCGGGTTAGCCAGGGTGCCGATAAAGGTCTGGGAAGTGAAAACCAATAGATCCTCAGGCGTGGCCTGGCGGATATTGATCAGTGCCGGATTGAAACCCGTCAGATCGGTAAGGTCTTCATCCAGGATGACCACTGCGTTGCCTTCCCCAGCAGAAAAACTGATGGTCCGGCGGGCAGCCTCCTCCGCGGAGATGACCCCAAATCCAAGCAGCTGTTGAATCCCGGCATTGTAGGCGCCATAGGCCAGTTCGCTGTTCAGGAAATCCGCCGTAGCCTGATCCAGTGGGATTGGGTTGTGAGGCACTGCAGTGAAGAAGGGAATTTTGGTGACATCGGGAATGTTGGCAACTACTCCTTTGGCCCCTCCTGCGGTGAGGGCTCTAAGGATACCATCCACGGAACCGGCCACCACATTGGGGTCTGAAATATCATTGGAGGCATAGGTGCTCGGATCTATATTGCCTGTTTGGTCTATGCCGGTGCCCCCTGAGGTGGCATACCCCAAAACATCGTTGTTCCCGATCCAAAGGGTAAAGAACGTCGGGTTTTGAGCCAGGGCATCTTCTAAAACGGTTGTGGCCGGATCGGAAGCAAACCTTGCAAAGTAAGGGTTTGCACTTCCTGCTGCAACTCCTGCAACACTTCCATATCCTGGTGCCAGCAAATGATAGCTCTTAGCCAGGGGGACCCCCATATTGTTAAAAGAGCCGGATAGGACATTTGTAACTTCCGTAGTTGGCGTGCCCTCGACCTCAGTGGGTAAAGGGGAGCCCGTTGCAAAATTGAGGATTAGCCTGTTGGGCGTAATCGGCATCCCCCCAAGGGTCAATCCCCCTAAATCGTCTGACATAAAAGGGATGGTGAAGTCCCCTCCACCTGCCTGAGCAAAACTGCCGGCCAGCATGTTCGGAAAAGAGGCCTCCTGTCCCATGATGAACAGAGCCTGGTCCGAAACCCCTGCAGTTACTGAATTTCCAAGAGAAACATAGGTTGTAAGGTCGGCACTCCCGCTGGTGTATTCTATTGGGTTAACAGGGATTTCGTCCCCGGGGTCTGTACCGTTGTCATCATCATCGCTGCAGGAAACAAAAAGCACTCCGGAGAATGCCAGTAGGGCCATTAGCTTTTTCATAGGATTCATTTTGAATTAGTTGTGGTTTGGAGGTCAAAGAATGACCTGGTCAAAAATATGTAAAATTATCACACTCGCAATAAGGACCCGTCCAAAACAGTGTATTCCTAATTTATGGGTGTCGTATCTATGAATTTCAAAATTGCAGGCTGATTTTAAAAAATCGTCTAACTAATCGGCGTGTAGCCACTGACCTCTTTCCTTGTGGGTTTGCAGGCTCGTATTGGGAAAGTGATCCTGGATTTCGGGCAGGTCATTTATGCGATGGTTCGAGTTAACGCTCCCCAGGTAGTTAGGATATCTCTTATTTCGCATGCGGATCCGGGGGGCATCCAGGGCCTCCATTTGGTCATTGAGATGGTCCAGGGTTAAATTTGCGTCCGGTTTTCCTTAGGATCTCAAGACCGTCTTTTAGGGGACTGCCCGATCCGCCTAATGGGTGATTTGCCTTTAAGCGCCTCATCAGCCTTTGTCCACCCGTTTGTCTCCGGGCGAATCTAGGCCAGTGCTTACAGCATATGCGGATGGCAGGAAGGGAAAGGTTTTGGGCAATATCAATTACCAGGCGCGTGTATACCCACCCCGGGAATGAACTCCCCTGAATGCTGACATTGTCTATTTATCAGTTGATATAAACCCCTGTGTAATCCAGGGGGTCTATTTTAGTGAGCATGGCCTCGTATTTCTCCTCGATCGCCTCGATGAATGCATTTGCCGCCAGTGCCGACCCCCGTGGAGTTAAGTTACCCCCATCCAGCGAGAACCCTCCACCTACCGCATATTCCCCGGTTACCATGCTGCCGTCTGACAAAGGGATTCCCTCGGTAATGATCTGTGTGAAAAGGGCGTTCATATCCGCCAGGGGCAGATCGTACCTCTGGACCAAACCTTGAATGCTAGCATTGTAAGCTGAGGTGGCTGTTCGAATAGCGGTTTGTTCTGCAGGGATAAGTACCCACTGATCCTCAAGCGGGTAGGTGATCCCGTTGATCGAAAGCTGTGCAGCCGTCTCGGCAGGTACTCCCTGGCTCCGCAGGAAGGCGAAGTATTCCTCGTTCTGAGCCGCAATGATATCTACCGTAACACCACCCAGGGATGACCCTAGGAGAATCCTGTCATTTTCATTTGCCTGACGTGCCTGACCATAGGTCAGGCCTAGTATTGTAGCCGTAGGCACATCCACGCCCGAGCCTATGAGGGTAGCGGTAATCTCAGCGGACAGGTCCGTAAGGGATTCATCGCTAATCACCAGGGCGCTGGCTGCATCGGTTTTGAATACGATGGAGCGTTCGGGGACCCCCAGGAATTCAAATACCTGGTTGAGTTGTGAAAACTGTTCGTTCAGGGCCGGGATCAGGGGCCCGAAAGCAGGATTGGTTGGATCCAGGGGGGCAAAAGGTAGTGCTGTAAATACAGGGAGATCAACCAGATCCGGGATGTTGGCAACCACACCTTCGGCCCCGGCGGTGGTCAATTGATCTAGGATCGCATCTACAGCTCCGGCCACCACATTAGGATCGGAAATATCACCGAACCCATACGTCCGGGGATCCGGATTATTGGTTTGGTCCATGCCACATCCCCCGCAGAGGGCGTATTCGAGCACATCGTTTACCCCGATCCAAAGCGAAAAGAAGGTTGGATTCTGGGCCAGGGCATCCCCGAGTATGCTCGCCACCGGGTTGCTTGCAAAGCGCACATAGTATGGATTGGCCAGGTTCAGTTCAAGGGCTGCCGCATTTCCGTAGCCTTCCAAAAGCAAATGGTAGCTCCTGGCCCCGGGTACTCCCATGTTGTTGAATGTGCCGGAGAGCACATTGGTGGCTTCTGTGGTAGGCGTCCCGGAAACTGGTACCGGGGCAGGGGATCCTGATGAGAAATCGAGTATGAGCCGGTTGGGATATACCTGGTTGCCTGCAACATTCAACCCCCCGAGGTTGTCTGCCATAAATGGGGTGGTGAAATCTCCTCCCCCTACTTCGGCAAAACTGCCGGCCAGCATATTGGGGAAGGAAGCTTCCTGCCCATCTATGAACAAGGCTGCGTCTGAAAACCCTGCCGTGGAGAAATCTCCCAGGGCTACATAGGTGGAAAAGTCCGCTCCTCCTTCATCGGGGATCTCTTCTGGAGGCATCGGGATTTCACCTCCGGGATCCATAGTACTATCATCATCATTACTACAGGAAACAATAAACAAGATTGAGAATGCCAGTAGTGTCAATAGCTTTTTCATGCGATTCATTTTGAGTTCGTTATGGTCTGGAGGGCCTTTAAGTGACCTAGTCAAAAATATGTAAAATTATAACACTCGCAATAAGGGCGCGACTCAAATCGCCTATACATAATTACATGGGCGTGATATTACGAATTCAGGAAATCAAGGCTGATTTCAAAGAATTCACCGGGTTTTTCCGCGTGCAGCCAATGTCCGGTCCCGTTGAGGGTTTTCAACACTGCCATGGGGAAATGCTGACGGATCTCCTCCAGGTCGCGCTCCAGGACATAGTCTGAGTTTCCACCTTTAATAAAGAGTACAGGCCCTTCATATACAAGATCCTCGGCAAGTCCGGCGCCGATGGCCTCCATGCTGTCCTTCAGGACATCCAGGTTAAAACGAAACCCGAGTTTCCCGGGCACTTCCCAGTGCAGGCTCTTCAGCAGGAACTGTCGGATACCCCAGTCTTTGAGGTGTCCTGCAAGGGCGTTGTCCGCATCCTTTCGGGTGGTCAGATCCTCCGGTTCCAGAGAAGCTATAGCTGAGATGATATGCTGGTGGTGGGGCGGGTAGGGCTTGGGGGCAATATCGGCTACCAGAAGCTTGGAAACCCGCTCCGGATGGGTACAAGCCATCTGCATAGCGGTCTTCCCGCCCATGGAGTGTCCGTGGAGGATGGCCCGTGAAATTCCTACGGAATCCATATAGTGTTTAACATCCTCTGCCATAACCCGGTAATCAAAGGCGTCGGACCAGAAACTCCGGCCGTGGTTTCGCTGATCCAGAAGATGGACCTCAAAACCGGCATCTGCATATTTGCGCCCCAGGGTCTTCCAGTTGTCCGACATGCCGAGAAACCCGTGCAGGATCAGCAGGGGGGTCCCTTCACCCAGGATGTTGGCGTGCATCAGCTCCATCAGCTCAGTTTGTGTTTGTACATATTGATTACATTTTCAAGCCCCAGGTAGAGGGACTCACAGATCAGGGCATGGCCTATGGATACTTCCTGCAAGTGCGGTACTTCCCGTCGGAAAAATTCGATGTTCTCCAGGTTGAGGTCGTGACCGGCGTTCAGGCCGAGCCCCACCTCCTCAGCTGCTTTTGCGGCCAAAACATATGGGGCGACCGCTTTGTCAGCATCTTCCCCAAAGCCTTTGGCAAAGGCCTCCGTATAGAGCTCGATCCGGTCGGTACCCGTTTCTGCGGCGTTTCGGACCATCCCGGGATCCGGGTCCACAAAAATAGAGGTGCGAATTCCGGCATCCTTAAAGCGGGAAATGACATCGATAAGAAAATCCCGGTGGGTTATGGTGTCCCATCCGGCATTGGAGGTGATGGCATCCGGGGCATCAGGGACCAGGGTTACCTGATCCGGCCTGACTTCCAGGACCAGGTCTATAAATTTCGGTATGGGGTTTCCCTCAATGTTGAGTTCCGTCCCAACGACCCCTTTGAGGTCCCGGGCATCCCGATAGCGAATATGGCGCTCATCCGGCCTCGGGTGGATGGTGATCCCCTGGGCACCGAAGGATTCTATATCCCTGACTACCTCTACCAGATTCGGCATATTTCCGCCCCGCGCATTGCGGAGGGTAGCAATTTTGTTCACATTGACACTTAATCGTACCATCAGGTGCTTTGTTTTAATTTAATCGGCCCCAAAAATACGAATTCGGCATGCCTTTTGCAGTTCAAAATTTAGTAATTTGCGATAACGCCCTGAACCATGCAGATGCAGGATCATATCATAACGACCATTCCCGTTTTTGAGGTGGGAGATTCCCTGAAGGAGGTGATACACTTCTTCACGCATTCCACCTATTCCCATGTGGCGATCACGGAGGAAGGGTCCTTTATGGGCTTGCTGGGAGAAGCGGATCTGGACAGTTTCCAGGAAACAAGCCCGGTGGAGGAATTCCGTTACCAGCTGGAGGTATTTTCAGTGACACCTGAGGCCACCTGGCTGGACGTATTGCAGGTCTTCAGCCGAAACGGGTCCAACATTTTGCCGGTGGTAGACGACAAAAACAGGGTGCTCGGTTATTTCGACCTCAATGATATCGTCGACCTGTTTACAGATATGCCTTTCTTTACCGAACCTGGTGCCATCCTTGTAGTGGCGCGCGCCATGAAGGATTACAGCTTTAGTGAAGTAGCCCAGATCGTGGAGGGGAACAACACCCGGCTGCTGGGGGCATTTATATCGACTATAGCCAATGAGACTGCCCAGATCACCCTTAAGATAAGCGACAGCAACATCAACGAAGTCCTGCAGACCTTCCGCAGGTATGATTACGAGGTCCTTTCAGGCAGCACGGATGACAAATTCCTTGAAGAATTGCGGCAGCGTTCTGATTATCTCGACAAATATTTAAATGTTTGAGCCATGAAGGTAGCCATCTATGGCCAGGGGTATAGCCAGGAGGTGCGCGGTCCCGTGGAAACCTTGTTGGATGAGCTCGCTGACCATCAGGCCACGGTGGCTATAGAAGAAGACTTTGCCCGTTTTCTGCAAATGGAGAACCGTGCTGCGTATTTTTTTACCCATGAGGCAGGGCTGGATGCATCCTTCGATCTCTTTGTCAGCTTTGGGGGAGATGGGACCATCCTCAGGGCGATTACCTATATACGGGACCTCGGGGTGCCCATCGTGGGGGTGAATACTGGCCGCCTGGGGTTCTTGTCTACCTGCCAGAAGGAGCAGGTGCGCGAAATGATCCGCGAATTTGCCCTGGGGAACTACCGGCTGGTGGAGCGAAGCCTGGTAACCGCTTCTTTAGAGGAAGCACCTGAAGGGCATGATAAACTTAATTTTGCGCTCAATGAAGTGACCGTTAGCCGGAAGGACACCACCTCCATGATCACCGTGGAAACCTACCTCAATGAGGAATATCTCACCAGCTATTGGGCGGATGGCCTAATAATTGCCACCCCCACGGGTTCCACTGGATATTCCCTGAGTTGCGGAGGGCCCGTAATGATGCCTACAGCGCGTTCCCTGGTCATCACTCCCATAGCGCCCCACAATCTCAATGCCCGCCCCCTGGTGATTTCAGATGATACCGAAATCCGTCTGAAGGTGAGCGGTCGTGAGCCCGAGCATTTGTTGTCCCTGGATTCTCGAATTACCAGCGTGGATAACGAGACCGAAATATGGATCCGAAAGGCCGATTTTACCATTAAAATGGTGGAATACACTTCCGAAAGTTTCCTGAAAACCATCCGCAATAAGTTGCTTTGGGGGGAAGACCGTCGCAATTGACCCCCTGCAAAGGCAATAAAAGCGCCCAATCCCTGTTAAAAAAAGAGTACAGAATTGTAGCTGCATCTCTGCCCTTACGGCATTGAATTTGCTATATTTGCAAACTTTTGGAATAGATGAGGACCACTTTAGCTGTTCTTTTCCTGCTGATGGCCCTGGGGGCCAGAGCACAAACCTATGAAGTAGGATTGTTTGGAGGCGGGGCGAACAATATTGGGGATGTTGGAAGGATGAATTATATCGCACCAACCGGCCCAGCCTTCGGAGCCCTGTTCAAATGGAACAAGAGCAAACGGTATGCCTGGAGGGCCCATGCCATTTATGGGAATTTCAAGGCAGACGACCTGAAGTCCGACATCAGTTCCAGACAGCAACGGGGCCTGAGCATGGAGCAATCCATTCTCGAGGTGTCCGCGGGGCTGGAGTTCAATTTTGTGGAGTACAACCTCCACAAGCTGGGGCCGGCATTTACCCCATACCTGTATACGGGTTTGACCTATTTCAGGTATGATTTCAATTATTTTGATGCCGGCCAGCTGATCGATTTGAATCAGCGAGACGGATCTTTTGCCATCCCCATTACGGGAGGCGCTAAGTTCCGATTGAACCAGTTCCTGATATTGGGTGCAGAAATTGGAGCCAGATATACCTTTACGGATAATCTGGACGGAAGCAACCCGGAGGGATCGAATTTTGAATCCTTCCGTTTCGGTAATGTTTTCAGTAATGATTGGTATGTCTTTACCGGTCTTACGCTAACATATACCTTTGGCAGGAAACCCTGCCGGGATTGCTTTGAGTAGGCAGCGAACAAATGAACACTATAGAATCTATAAAAGGGGGTCCCCTACCGGCCCACCTGGCCATAATCATGGACGGGAACGGGCGGTGGGCCAAACAGCGCGGGAAAATGCGCGTGTTCGGTCATGAGAATGGAGTCAAGGCGGTGCGGAACACCGTAGAGACGGCAGCCAAGATCGGGATCAAATACCTCACCCTTTACGCCTTCAGCACAGAGAATTGGAAACGACCAAAGATTGAAGTGGAGACACTCATGGGCCTATTGGTTTCGACCCTGAAAAATGAGCTGAAAACGCTTCACAAGAACAACATACGGCTCAATGCTATTGGCCGCATCAATACCTTGCCGAAAAAAGCCTATGAGGAATTGCAGGAGGTCATTGAACAAACCAGCACCAATGATGCGATGACCCTCACCCTGGCCCTGAGCTATGGTTCCAGGGAGGAATTGACCTCTGCGTTCAGGGAGCTTGCGACCAAAGTTAAAAATAACATAATTTCGCCGGCTGATATTGATGATACCATTATTAATAAACATCTTTACACGCACGATTTACCAGATGTAGATTTGCTCATCCGTACCAGTGGGGAATTTCGGATAAGCAATTTTTTGCTTTGGCAGATTGCATACGCGGAGCTGTATTTCACGCCGGTTTTCTGGCCGGATTTCAGCGAAGCCCATCTGATCGAGGCGGTAAAAAGTTACCAGAACAGAGAACGTAGATTTGGAAAAACGAGCGAACAACTTAACTAGTGGTATACAGAGGGTACTACCACAGTTTCTCTTTTTGATCCTGGCTTTCCTGCTGAATTTTCAAATCGCGGCCCAGGATATCTCTTACCAGGAAGGGAAAACCTACATTCTCGCCGGCCTTGAAGTGACCGGCCTTCAGAGCTACAACGAGCAGACTGTAAAAACCTATACCGGGCTTCGGGAGGGTCAGCCCATCACCATTCCCGGCGATCAGATCAGCCAGATCATCAACAAGCTCTGGAGTCTTGAGTTGTTTACGGACGTGGAGTTCTACATTACTCAGATCGAAGGGGACAACATCTTTCTGGAGCTGCATATTGAGGAACGTCCTACCCTGAATAACGTGACCATTTACGGTGTAAAAAAGGGGAAGATCGATGATATCCTGAACGATACCGACCTTAAGAAGGGAAAGAAGGTCACCCAGAGCCTGATCTCCAATACCAAGAATTACCTGGAGAACAAGTACCAAAAGGATGGCTATCTCAATGCCAAGGTCAACATTGCCACAAAGGTTGACTCTGCGGAGACCAATTCGATGAACATGGTCATCAATGTGAAGAAAGGGGACAAGGTAAAGGTAAAGAACATCGAATTTGAGGGCAACGAGCAGCTCTCCTCCTCCAAGCTCCGCAAGTCGATGAAGAACACCAAACAAAAGGCCTTCGGGCGGTTCTGGAAGAAGTCAAAATTCATCGAAGCGGATTACGAGGAAGACCTGAATTCCCTGATCGATGCCTACGCGGAAAACGGGTACCGGGATGCGCGAATCCTTCTCGATACGATTCAGCCGGTCAATGACCGGAATGTGGATATCCGCATAAAGGTGGAAGAAGGGGGCAAGTACTATTTTGGAGACATCGATTTTGTCGGGAACAGCGTATACACCGACCGGCAGCTGAGCCAGGTCCTGGGCATCAAGAAAGGAGATACCTACAACGGGGTCCTGCTGCGGGAGCGGATTGCGGATGACACTAAACCCGACGGGGAGGACCTGACCAACCTCTACCAGAACAACGGATACCTTTTTTCCAGAATTAATCCTGTGGAAATATCTGCGGAGAACGACACCATCGATTTTGAGATCCGAATCATCGAAGGGAAGGAGACCTTCCTGAACAAGGTGGTGGTGCAGGGGAATGAAAAGACAAACGACCATGTGATCTTCCGGGAGCTCAGAACCCGCCCCGGGCAGAAGTACAGCAAAGACGATATCATCCGATCTGTGCGGGAACTGGGCCAGCTGGGATTCTTTGACCCCGAACAGATCCGTCCGGAAATAGAGAATCCAAATCCCAACGACGGAACGGTGGACCTGAGATTTGACCTGGTGGAATCCGGTGCAAGCCAAATCGAGCTTCAGGGAGGCTAGGGGGGTGGAGGATTTATAGG
>CBFCWO010000059.1:0-17137 GCA_965601625.1 uncultured Flavobacteriaceae bacterium
AGGACAAATCCTCATGGATTTCAACAAGCTCTACAGGGAACTCATCAGGCGCAATGTCTTCAGAGCGGTATTGGCCTACCTGGCTGTGGCCTGGGTGCTTATTGAAGCTTCCTCCACCATCCTGCCCACCTTTGGTGCGCCTGACTACATAATTAAAGGACTTATTTACCTGCTCGGTATAGGATTGGTAATCTGGACGGGATTTTCATGGGTATACGACCTTACCCCTGAGGGCATACGCAGGACCCCTGAAGAATACGATACTACAGAAACCCGTGCGTTGAATAGTCGAAGGCTGAATGCCGTGATCGTCGGGGCTGGTATTTCGGCTGTCCTTGTGTTGCTGGCCGGCAGTTTTTGGGCGGGTTCTCAATGGAACAATGCGAACAAAATAGATGCAAGCCCTGAATATCGGATCGCGGTACTGCCTTTCGTGGACCGGTCTGACAATGCGGAATATGAATATTTGAGAGAAGGACTTGCAGAGGATGTGATTAGGAAGTTGTTCGACTTCTCAGGGGTATCGGTCATTTCCTCCATGTCTACCTTCAAGTTCAAAGATTCCAATAAGTCTATAGAACAAATTTCCCGCGAATTAAATGCGGATGTAGTCTTGGTCGGAACTTATTCGGTTACCAATAAAGATATAGATGTAAAGGTGGAAGTCATTGATACCAAGGATAATAAAATTCTGAACTACGCTTCCATAATAGGTGATCTTGGTCATGTCCGGGATATTTCTTTCGAAATCGGCCAGCAACTGCAGGAGTCTTTGAACATTCCCGACCCAGAGACTGATAAAAAAGGTTCTGTTGTAATACGGGAGGTCAATCCAGAGGCTTTTAAATTGAATGCCCTTGGTAAAAGTGCCATGCGGGATCACACTGGGCAAAATCTTGAGGATATAACAAGGTACTTCGAAGCAGCTATCGATTTGGATCCCACCTATTTTGATCCGTACCTAGGCATGGCAGAAGCATACTTATTTGAGGTGAATAGGGGGTATCTTTCAAGTGCCGAAGCCACTGAGAAAGCAAGGGACTTTGCACTAAAGGCCGAAAAGCTGGATCCTGGCAGGGGGGAGGTAAGCGGCATAATGGGGATCATACATTTTTTTGAGTTTGAATTTAAAAGTGCAATGCCCTATTTCGAGAAATCTCTTGAAAAGAGTCCAAATTTCGGTCCAGCATATCATTACTACTCGCTAATGCTGGAATTTCTGGGAGAATTCGAAAAAGCAGAGCAGCTTCAAAAGAAAGCAGGGTTGCTTGACCCTTTGAACGCTATGAATGATACTTATATGATCCTGAACAATATCTATCAGGATAAGTTCGACCAGGCCGAAGAACGCATCGAGAAAAATTTACTTTTGGATCCGGGTCATATGCAAATGCTATGGCTTAAGGCGGTATTATGGGTCGAGAAAGGAGCATATCAGAAAGCCCATGAAACGATGTTAAAAAGGGGAACGGGACTTGAAACGAATTTTATTTCTGGTTATGCCTATGCAAGAATTGGGCAGGAAGCCAAAGCCAGATTAGTTTTGAAGAATATGCTGGCCAAACCATTCACATCCCCTGCACAATTGGCTATTGTTTATTGTGGTCTTGGGGACTATGAGCTGGCCCTGGATTGCATAGAGGAGGCATACCTTTTACATGATGGCTGGATTAAATGGGTTATGTGGACCTCAATGGCAGATCCTGTTAAAGATGATCCGAGATATAGATCCATCAGGGAGCAATTCAGATGGGACCAAATCTAGGTTTTCAATTCGGCTGAGGAAATGAAGAAACACAGATAAGGAATATTTAACGGGGCAGATGTGCCCCTTCCCCACCATCAAATTACTTATAAAGCCTGCAATTTCAAATCCGTCTGCTAACTTCCCATATCTATTTTCTGATCACTACTCCTTAACCGTAAAGGTCTTCTGCATTCCTTTTTCATCCGCATTAGGTATCTCCGCTATGAGCACATATTTGCCAGGGTCAAGATCCGCTTCAAAATACAGTACACTGCCTGCAGGAGCATCATTGGTGCCTCCCAGAAAGGTAAATCCATCGGGGGTGGTGGAGCTCATCAGCCCGGTTGGTGTCGCCCAGTTGATCCACGCTTCCAGGGCCTCCAGGTCGGCACCTTCCTCCATGCGGACAAGGTTTACATCGTGCCCTACAAAATTCTCATGCACGATCTGATCTTTATAGGTTACTGAAAAAGTGTTCTTGCCTGAAACCGGAGTGCCCGACCAGCTGATTCCCTCCTCGCTTGAAATGCTGATCTCAACGGGAACGGCAGGGGGATTAAGGCCACTATCTTCTTCCAGGACGATCAATTCCTTGGCCATGCCCATGGAGGTGTGGAAACGTCCATCAGGCATGCGCACATAACATTCCATGATATAGTACCCGGGTTTTAGGTTAACAGTAGATACAGCCGTTTTATTCGGGGAAATCAGGCCAGTACCCCCTGAGAAAACTACCTCTGAAAACCACTCTGGCAATTTTCCGAAGGCAGCCATCGCTTCTTCGTTCTTTTCTTCCATGATTAGTTTCATGCCTTCCTCAAAGGAGGGTCCCACCTCGGCAATGGTGTTTTCAATGGTCACCCCCTCAGGATATTTATCCAGCAAAATGAAATGCGGTTCCGTGGATTCATTTTTATAGACAATCGTGTTCCATCCACTTTGTATGGTGTCAGGGGCATAGAATTCCATGGATTTGGTAACTACATTTACCACAGGTATTGCGGGTGGTTCCGGAACTTCTTCAGCAGTGGGCTTTTCTTTGGGATCAGACTTGCAGGCCACTATGAGCAGCAGGATAATTGAAACCAAAAAAGCACTTGTAAAGTTCTTTGAATCTTTCATATAACTAATTGGTTGAGTGTTCAAGACAAAAGATAAAAAAAAAGCTGCAGATGTCTGCAGCTTTAAGGAGGGCTAATTCAATGGATGACTACATCCTCGGTAAATCTCCTCCACCTTTGAGCGGCAATTCGGAGTGCCCCATTAAAAAGGCATCTATATGGTGTGCCGCCTGTCTTCCTTCGGAGATGGCCCAGACAATCAGGGATTGCCCCCTGCGCTGATCTCCGGCTGTAAATACGCCCGGTGCATTGGTTTTATAGTCTCGGGCGGATGCCTTGATATTTGATCTTGGATCCATTTCCAGGCCAAGGCTTTCAGCCAGGGTGGGTTCAGAGCCTGTAAAACCCAGGGCGAGCAGTGCCAGGTCACAGGGCCATTCTTTTTCGGTCCCAGGCACTTCTTTCAATACAGGCCTTTTTCCATTTGATTTTTCCCATTCAACTTCTACGGTGATCAGGCTTTTTAATCGTCCCTGTTGGTCTCCCTTGAATGCCTTTGTGGAAATGCTGAAATAGCGATCTGCCCCTTCCAGGTGGGAAGAGCTGGTCCTCAACCGCATGGGCCAGAACGGCCAGGGTTGCCCGTCGGGCCTGCCGATAGGTGGTTTATCCAGTATTTCAAAGTTCGTCACGCTCCTGGCGCCCTGCCGGAAGGAAGTGCCAATACAGTCCGAACCGGTATCTCCCCCACCAATTACAATGACGTGTTTTCCGCTCGCGTCAATGGGAGCTCCTTCAAATGGCACCTCAGCTACTTTCCGGTTATTTTGTGCAAGAAAATCCATCGCCTGTACCACGCCTTGAAGCCCTGCTCCCGGTAAAGGCAGGCTTCTGCGTACTGTGGCCCCGCCACAAAGCAGGACGGCATCATAGTCCGCTTTAAGGGTTGCAGCCGGAAGGTCTTTCCCTACATGAACGCCACATTTAAAGCGAATCCCTTCCTCCTTGAGAATGTCCAGCCTGCGGTCGATCACCGATTTCTCCATTTTGAAATCCGGAATCCCAAAACGCAACAAACCCCCTGGTTTTTCATCCCGCTCAAATACGGTAACCCAGTGCCCTGCACGGTTCAATTGCTGGGCAGCTGCGAGGCCCGCTGGTCCCGAACCTACCACGGCTACTTTTTTTTCGGTTCTATTTAGCGGAGGCTCAGGGTGGATCCAACCCTTTTCAAAGGCGGTCTCCACAATATTCTTTTCGATGTTTTCTATGCTTACCGGATCCTGGTTGATTCCCAGCACGCAAGCTTCCTCACAGGGGGCAGGGCAAAGACGTCCGGTAAATTCAGGGAAATTATTGGTCGCATGCAGGAGCCTGGCTGCCTTTTCCCATTGACCGTGATAGACTGCATCATTAAAATCCGGGATCAGGTTCCCAAGCGGACATCCGCTATGGCAAAAGGGAATGCCGCAATCCATGCACCTGGCTCCCTGCTTTTCGAGGGCGGTGGTTTCCATGGGTTGGGTAAATTCCCGGAAGTGTTTAAGACGTTCGGCCACCGGCCTATAGCCTTCCACCTTCCGGCCGTATTCCATAAATCCTGTGATCTTTCCCATCTTATAAGCTTTCGAGGTGTTCATTTTCCAATCGGACCAGGGCCTTTCGGTATTCTTCAGGGAATACCTTTACAAATCTGGGGAGGTAGGCATCCCAGCTTTCCAGGATCCGTTGAGCAAGTGGGCTCATGGTAAGGTTGTAGTGGTTCTCCACCAGGGTGCGGAGTTCTAGCAGGTCCTTTTCGTGCTCAACCGGAAGAAGGTTCAAGGCTGGATTATGGCACTTTCGGGCAAAGTCCTTTTCACTATCCAGTACGTAGGCGATTCCCCCACTCATGCCGGCACCAAAATTCCGCCCTACCTCTCCCAGGATCACCGCTACCCCTCCGGTCATGTATTCGCATCCATGGTCTCCGATGCCTTCTACCACCGCCCGGGCTCCCGAATTCCGGACACAAAACCGTTCCCCTGCGACCCCGTTGATATAGGCCTCTCCGGAGGTAGCGCCGTAAAGGCATACGTTGCCGGCAATGATGTTCGCTTCGGGACGAAAAGTGGCCCCTTCAGGGACTTTAAGCACCAGCCGGGCCCCGCATAGTCCTTTACCCAGATAATCGTTGGCATTTCCATTGATTACCATCGTGAGGCCCCGGGTGGCAAAAGCACCAAAACTCTGCCCGGCAGCTCCCGAAAAATTGAGTTTAAGGGTGTTGTCCGGCAGCCCTTCAGCCCCATAAATTTTTGAGATCTCATTGCTGATAATGGCGCCAATCGCGCGGTCCGTGTTTCGGATCTCAAGGTCCAGGACTGTTTTTTCCTTTCTGAAAAGGGCAGGGTGGGCATTTTCGATGATCTCAAATTCCAGTGATTCCGAGACGCCGTGATCCTGGGGTTGCGTATTGAAGCGTTTAGTGCCTTCTTCAACCGGCACTTCATACAGGATTGGGCTCAGATCGATGCCCCTTGCTTTGTAATGGTCTACAGCTTTGCTCCGGTCCAGTTTCCCAACCTGCCCCACCATCTCATCCAGCTTCCGGAAACCCAGCTTGGCCATGATCTCACGGAGTTCCTCAGCCACGAAATACATATAGTTGACCACGTGTTCCGGCTTGCCCTGGAATTTCTTTCGCAACTCCGGATCCTGTGTGGCAATGCCGACAGGACAGGTGTTTAAGTGGCAAACCCGCATCATTACACAACCGGAGGCCACCAGAGGGGCTGTGGCAAATCCAAACTCCTCCGCCCCCAGCAGGCAGGCTATAGCCACGTCCCTGCCGGTTTTGAGTTGTCCGTCGCATTCCAGGACCACCCGATTCCTCAGGTCGTTCAGCACCAGGGTTTGTTGGACCTCTGCGATCCCGAGTTCCCAGGGCAGGCCGGCGTGCTTCAGGGAAGTAAGGGGAGAGGCTCCAGTACCCCCGTCATGTCCTGAGATCAGAATCACATCGGCTTTCGCCTTGGCCACTCCCGCTGCCACGGTTCCCACGCCTACCTCGGAGACCAGCTTCACATTGATGCGTGCCTGCCGGTTGGCGGATTTCAGGTCATAGATGAGTTGGGAGAGGTCTTCAATGGAGTAGATATCGTGGTGGGGTGGGGGAGATATTAATCCCACGTAGGGAGTGGAATTCCGTGTTTCTGCAATGTCCCGGTTTACTTTTGGTCCGGGCAATTGCCCTCCTTCCCCCGGTTTGGCTCCCTGCGCCATTTTAATCTGGATTTCCGAGGCATGGGTGAGATAATGGGAAGTAACCCCAAAGCGACCCGAGGCCACCTGTTTGATGGCGCTGTTCCTCCAGTCCCCCGACTCGGTTTTGTAGAAACGCGCAGGGTTTTCCCCTCCTTCCCCGGAATTGCTCTTGGCCCCGATCCGGTTCATGGCTATGGCGAGGTTTTCGTGTGCCTCTTTGCTGATAGAACCATAGGACATCGCCCCGGTCTTAAAACGCCTGACCAGTTCGGTCCAGGGTTCTACCTCCTCCAGGGGAACAGGGTCGTAATTGGTAAATTCAAACATGCCCCTGAGGGTCATTAACTGCCTGGATTGTTCGTTTACCAATCGGGCAAATTCGGAATAGGTATCGGGTTCGTTGTTGCGTACAGCTTTTTGCAAAAGGGCAACACTCATTGGGTTGAACTGGTGTTTTTCCCCATTCCTTCGCCAGCGGTATTCCCCTCCTACTTCAAGTTCAAGGTTGCCGGGTATATGGCCTCCTGAAAAAGCACTCCTGTGTCTGCGAGAGATTTCTTTTTCCAACTCATGCAGGCCTATCCCTTCAATCCGGGTAGGGGTATTGGGGAAGTATTGCGATACCAGGTCGCTCTCCAGGCCAAGGCATTCGAACAGTTGTGACCCCCGGTAGGAGTTCAGCGTGGAGATGCCAATCTTGTTCATGACTTTCAGGATCCCTTTCCCAACCGCCTGGTTGTAGTTCTTGATGGCCTCCTCGAAGGTGCATTCCGGCAGATTCCCTTCTTCGATTTGTTCTGCCAGGATTTCATTGACCAGGTAGGGATTTACGGCACTTGCCCCGAACCCGAAGAGCAGCGCAAAATGGTGTACTTCCCGGGGCTCTGCAGACTCAATGATAATGCTGGTTTTTGACCGTTTGCCCATCCGTTGCAGGCCGCTGTTTACATAAGAACAGGCTAAAAGGGCAGGTATCGGGGCCGTCTTGGCATCTATATCCCGGTCGGACAGAATGAGGATATCGGCATCCTGTTCCACCGCCCGGGCAGCTTTGTCCAGAAGGTTTTCCAGGGCTTCTTCCAGGCCATTGTGGCCGCGGATGGCGGGATATCGCATCGGAAGGGATACCACCTTGAAGTCAGGCCCTTTTCCAAAACTCTTGATCTTATCCAGGTCTTCCTTGGAGATGACAGGATTCTGGATTTTCAGCTTTTTGCAATGGGCAGGCTTGATCTGAAAGATATTGTGGTCCCTGCCCAGGGTTAAGCTGATATCGCAGATCAGTTCTTCCCGGATCCCGTCCAGGGGCGGATTGGTAACCTGGGCAAAGAGTTGCTTGAAATAGTTATAGAGGAGTTGCGGGCGTTTGGAAAGCACTGCAACCGGAGTGTCTGCACCCATGGAGCCAATCGGTTCCTTTGAATCCCTGGCCATGGGCAGGAGGATGCTTTGGATCTCCTCCTGGGTATAACCGTATGCCTTTTTGCGTTGGGGAAGGGGCGATATGTCTTCAAACAGCGGAGCCTCATTATAGGGAATGTCCCTCAAATGGACCATGTGCTCCCTGAGCCATTGATCATAGGGGTGTTTTGAGGCAATGGATTCCTTTATTTCGGCATCGTTGATGATTCGGCCTTCTTCCATATTGACCAGAAACATTTTGCCCGGTTCCAGCCTGCCGTGGAATGAAATGTTCTCCGGGGGGATGTCCAGCACCCCGGTCTCAGAGGACATGACCACATAGTCATCCTTAGTGACCGTATACCTGGAAGGCCGCAGCCCGTTGCGGTCCAATACGGCTCCGATGTAGTTTCCGTCTGTAAAGGGGATCGAGGCCGGACCGTCCCAGGGTTCCATAAGGCAGGAGTTAAAGGCATAAAAGGCTCTTTTTGCCTCGGGCATATCGGGGTTCTTTTCCCAGGCTTCCGGTACCAGCATCATCATAACCTCAGGTAGGGATCGCCCGCTCATCAAAAGGAGTTCAACTACCATGTCCAGGGTGGCAGAATCCGATTTTCCGGGAAGTACAATGGGAAAGAGTTCCTGGAGATCCTTTCCAAAAAGGGCACTTTCCATGAGCTCTTCCCTGGAATACATGCGTGAGATGTTCCCCCTGAGGGTGTTGATTTCTCCATTGTGGCACATATAGCGAAAGGGTTGTGCCAGGTCCCAGGTAGGGAAGGTGTTGGTGGAAAATCGCTGGTGTACCAGGGCCAGGCGGGTCACAACCCTGGGGTCCTGCAAGTCCAGGTAATATCTTCGGATATCCAGCGGCATCAGCAATCCCTTGAATATGATTATCCGGGGAGATAGACTGGGTAGGTAGAAATACGATCGCTGGGATAATCCTGAGCGCCCGATGGCGTGTTCTGCTTTTTTACGGGCGATATACAGTTTCCGCTCAAAATCCAGGGAGGTGTTGGGTTTAAAAGAAGGGCGTATGAAGACCTGTTTGAGATAAGGTTCCGTTTGGGCAGCAATCCGCCCCGGGACTTTTTGGTCTACAGGCAGGTCTCGCCAGCCCAGGATTTCGAGTTCCGCCTCACGGCAGTTTTCTTCCAATTGCCGTATGCAATAGTCCCGCTGGTTTGGGCTGGGAGGCAGGAAGACGTTGCCCACAGCGTATCCACCGGGCTCGGGCAAAGCAAACCCACATTCCTCCTTCAGGAAATCATGGGGGATGTCGATCAGGATCCCGGCCCCGTCCCCGGTTTTCCCATCGGCACTGACAGCTCCTCGGTGTTCCAGTTTTTCAAGGATATCCAGTGCCTTGTGAATAATGTCATTGGAAGTAACGCCCTTAAGGCTGCAAATAAATCCAGCTCCGCAATTTTCATGCTCGAACTCCGGTAAATACAATCCCTGTTTTCTCATCCCCTGCATTTAAATTTCCGCCCCTGCGAATAATAAATCTCTTAAAGAATATATCGCAAAGTATTGAAAAGACTAAAAAATGTGCAGAGTAAAACAAAGATGACTGAAAGAAATGCATCTTTAGTAATAAAAGGATGAATAATTGTCAATTCTCAAAAAACAAAGGGTGCTTTTTGATGGGTGAATAAAACATGCTTAGTGGAGACCACAGTATTGAAGGTTATTGGGGGGTGTTTTCAGAAATCAGGGCATGAAAACCTCTATCCCCCTTATAACAGAGGGGGTGGATATCCCGGAAGTTATCTGAAAAGCCCGTTGATCCCTCAACCCGGATTAAACGATTTAGTTTCAAGCCGGATGATGCAGGGGTGTTATTCCTGGAGGATGCTTCGGGAGATTACGATTTTCTGGATTTCAGAGGTGCCCTCGTAGATTTGGGTGATCTTGGCGTCCCGCATCAGCCTTTCCACATGATACTCCTTTACATAGCCATTCCCACCGTGGATTTGCACGGCCTCCACTGCAGTGTCCATAGCTACCTGTGAGGCGTATAATTTGGCCATGGCTCCGGAAAGGTCATAATTCGCTCCCTGGTCTTTGTCCACCGCTGACTTATAAACCAGGAACCGGGCGGCTTCAATCTGGGTGTGCATGTCTGCCAGCTTGAAGGCAATGGCCTGGTGGTTGGAGATTTCCGTGCCGAATGCTTTGCGCTCCCTGGAATATTTCAGGGCCAGCTCATATGCGCCGGCGGCAATCCCCAGGGCCTGTGCAGCGATTCCGATGCGCCCGCCGGCGAGGGTTTTCATGGCGAATTTGAATCCAAAACCGTCCTCCCCAATTCGGTTTTCTCTAGGCACCCTGACATCGGTAAACATCAGGGAATGGGTGTCGCTGCCCCGGATGCCCATTTTCTGCTCTTTGGGTCCAATCTCAAACCCTTCCATCCCTTTTTCCACGATCAGGGCGTTGATCCCTTTGTGGCCTTTTTCAACATCGGTTTGGGCGATCACCAGGTAGACGTCAGCCGAAGAACCGTTGGTAATCCAGTTCTTGGTCCCGTTTAACAGGTAATGGTCACCTTTGTCTATAGCGGTCGTTTTCTGTGAGGTCGCATCACTGCCGGCTTCGGGTTCCGAGAGGCAGAATGCCCCAAGGATCTCACCGGTGGCCAGGCGATGGAGGTATTTGTCCTTCTGAGCTTGTGTGCCGAAGGTCTCCAGGCCCCAGCAAACCAGGGAATTGTTCACGGATACCACTACGGAAGCCGAAGCGTCCACTTTAGAGAGTTCCTCCATGACCAGGACATAGGAAAGCGTATCCATCCCACTGCCCCCGTAGGCAGGGTCGACCATCATTCCCATAAAGCCGAGTTCTCCCATCATTTTGACCTGGGCGACTGGAAATTCCTGTTTTTCATCCCTTTCGATGACTCCCGGGAGCAATTCTGTCTGCGCAAAATCCCGGGCAGCCTGTTGAATCATCTTTTGTTCTTCGGTTAAGTGAAAATCCATAGGTGTTGCTAATTACTCAATGAAGGGCTACAAATATACATCCTGATTGTAAGGAATTCAACAAATAGACGGGTTTCCTGAGAATACAAAATCCAAGTGCGCCCCACCCCTTTTAAGAACCGCCAGAAAATCTGTGAAAGCAACCCTTTATTTTTATATTTGTTGGTACCGCCTGTTGAGGTGGTTTATCCCCTGAGCGGATGGGTACGCCTTAACGGACTGATAACCAATTAATGCCTCCTTCCCTATGTTGATGAAAGAACTTCTAGAGCGCTTTGAGAACAAAGCCCCGGAAATCGTTTTTCACTGGAATGATCCCGAGACGGAAGCTGAGGGATGGACCGTGATCAATTCGCTGAGAGGAGGCGCAGCCGGGGGAGGGACCCGGATGCGGGACGGTCTGGACATGAACGAGGTGTTATCCCTGGCCAAAACCATGGAAGTCAAGTTCACGGTTTCCGGCCCCCCGATTGGAGGTGCAAAATCAGGAATTAATTTCAACCCCGAGGATCCACGCAAAAAAGGGGTGCTCGAGCGCTGGTACAATGCGGTATCCCCTTTGCTGAAGTCGTATTACGGTACCGGGGGAGACCTGAACGTGGACGAGATCCACGAGGTAATCCCCATTACGGAGGATGCTGGGGTATGGCACCCCCAGGAAGGCGTTTTTAATGGGCACTTCAGGCCCAGTGAGGCGGATAAGATCAACAGGATCGGCCAGTTGCGGATGGGCGTGATCAAGGTGCTGGAAGGAGAAAACTACTCCCCGGATCCCTCCCGGAAATATACCGTCGCCGACATGATCACGGGGTTTGGGGTAGCAGAAGCCGTACATCACTATTACGACATCCACGATAGCAGCGTAAAAGGGAAAAGGGCCATCGTTCAGGGTTTTGGAAATGTAGGTGCTGCCGCGGCCTTTTACCTGGCCAAGATGGGGGCCCGTATTGTGGGGATCATAGACCGGCACGGGGGAGTCGTTAATGAGCAGGGCTTTAGTTTTGAGGAGATACAGACCTTTTTTCGCAAGAAAAAAGGCAATGCCCTGATCGCGGAGAAGATGATCCCATTCGATGAGATCAGTCAGAGCATCTGGAAGCTGCCCGCCGAGATTTTTGCACCCTGTGCGGCCTCCAGGCTGATTACCAAAAAACAGATCAGCACACTCATCGATACCGGCCTTGAGGTGATTTCCTGCGGGGCCAACGTACCCTTTGCCGATAAGGAGATCTTTTTCGGCCCGATTATGGAATACACAGACCAGCGGGTAAGCCTGATCCCGGATTTTGTTTCCAATTGTGGAATGGCCCGTGTCTTCGCTTATTTCATGGAACGAAGGGTGTCTATGGAGGATGATGCCATTTTTAATGACACCTCGGAAGTGATTCGAAAAGCAATTTTCAATATATTTAAGCAGAATCCAACAAAAAAGAACCTGAGCCAGACCGCATTTGAAATTGCGCTCAAACAGCTCGTATAAACCAACCCTATGGAGTCCATTATCATTATTGTCTTCCTCGTCGGATACCTGGCGATAACCCTGGAACACAACCTGAAAATCGATAAGCTCATCCCGGCCCTGGCCATGATGGCCATACTCTGGGCGATAATTGCCCTTGCACACCTGCCGGTATTCGAGGTAAATGCAGAGGAAAAACTGTTGGAGCCCTCCCACCTGGAAGAGATGCTATTGCACCACCTGGGGAAGACGGCAGAGATCCTGGTCTTCCTGCTGGGGGCGATGACCATTGTGGAAATCATCGATTATTTCAACGGTTTTGCAACCATCAAGGGATATATCCGTACGCGCAGCAAACGCAAACTGCTATGGTTGTTTTCCATTCTGGCCTTTATCCTCTCCGCCATCATCGACAATCTTACGGCTACCATTGTGCTGATTACCATTTTGCAAAAAGTGATCAAGGATCGTCAGACGCGCCTGTGGTTTGCCGGTTTGATCATCATCAATGCCAATGCGGGAGGGGCCTGGTCTCCTATAGGTGATGTTACCACAACCATGCTCTGGATCGCAAACAAGGTAAGCGCTTCACAACTGGTCATCAATGTGCTGCTGCCTTCCATTGTGTGTACGGTGGTCCCAACCCTGCTTGCCAGCCGGCAACCTATTTTCCAAGGGGAGATCGAAGTGGACCTGGAGAATAACAACGGGATGTCCAAATACGGCCCGACCATGCTCTATCTGGGCCTGGGGTCCATCGTCTTTGTTCCCTTTTTCAAAACGATCACCCACCTGCCGCCTTATGTAGGCATGATGCTTTCTCTGGCTATTGTAGCTACATTCGCTGAGATTTACAGCAATGCCAAGTTCAGCATTTCTTCTCTTGATCAGGAAACCACGGCGGAGAGCGACAGCGCTTCACATCATAGTCCGGTACACTCTTCGCTCTCCAAGATCGAGCTTCCCAGCATACTGTTCTTTTTAGGGATCCTCCTTGCGGTGGCCGCCCTGGAATCCCTGGGGTATCTCTTCAATTACGCCGAGAGCATGAATACTGCCATACCGAATACGGACTATGTGGTTATGCTGCTGGGGGCCGGCTCGGCCGTCATTGACAATGTTCCCCTGGTCGCGGCCAGTATGGGTATGTTTTCAGAGACCATGGACAGTCCGCTCTGGCATTTTATTGCCTATTCGGCCGGAACCGGTGGCAGTATGCTCATCATTGGGTCTGCTGCAGGAGTGGTAGCTATGGGGATGGAGAAGATTGATTTCTTCTGGTATTTGCGGAAAATCGCATGGCTGGCCCTTGCTGGATTCCTTGCCGGAGCCTTTACGTTCATACTTTTGAGAGATTTTGTACTGCACGCATAATTAAAGACGGGAAACCCCGTTATTAAAAGCAACATTAAGAACAACCTCCTATGATATTGTTTCAGGATGTCGTAGATGAAACCCAATTGGGTGAAATCGCCTCCGAAGAAAAAACCCTTTCCGTGATCGACCTGATCTTCAACGGCGGAACGGGAAGCATCGTGATAATTACAGTGCTCTTTGTCATGCTTGCTGTGGCCATGTATATCTATTTTGAACGTCTTTTGGCCATCAAGGCGGCCTCCAAGATCGACAAGAATTTTATGAACCAGATCCGGGACCATATTTCCAGTGGAAAACTGGAAGCGGCCAAAATCCTCTGTGCGCAGACGGATAGCCCTGTAGCCCGGTTGGTGGAGAAAGGGGTATCCCGGATCGGAAAGCCCCTGGACGATATCAATACCGCCATAGAGAACGCGGGTACCCTGGAAGTATACAAACTGGAGAAAAACGTTACGGTACTGGCCACGGTGGCCGGGGCCGCTCCCATGATCGGTTTTCTCGGAACGGTAATCGGGATGATCCTGGCCTTCCATCAAATGGCCACCAGCGGCGGACAGGCAGAAATGGGGGCTTTGGCCTCCGGGATCTATACGGCCATGACGACGACCGTGGGTGGTCTGACGGTGGGTATTATTGCCTATGTGGGGTACAACCACCTGGTGAACCGAACCGATAAGGTCATCCACAAGATGGAGGCCCATGCCACAGAGTTCCTGGACCTGTTGAGTGAACCTGCTTAAGCACGCTATATGAAACTGAAAGGAAGGAATAAAATCAGTCCTGAATTCAGCATGTCCTCAATGACGGACGTGGTCTTCCTGCTGCTTATATTTTTCATGCTGACGGCCAATACCCCGAATGCTCTGGATTTGCTGTTGCCCAAGGCCAGGGGAAAGTCTACCAACACCCAGAACGTTTCAGTGACCATCAACCGTGACCTGGAATATTTTGTCAACAACCAGCAGATCAACAAGCAGTACATTGAAATTGAACTAAAAAAGGCACTGGAGGGTCAGGAAAAGCCTACCATCATTTTACGGGCTGAGGAGAGTGTTGCCATTAAGGAAGCCGTAAATGTCATGGATATCGCTAACCGGAACAGTTACAAAGTGATCCTCGCGGTGCGTCCTAAGTGATGCCCTTTCTCGATACGCGACACAAGAAGAAATCCTTTACACTTACCACCATTCTGTTAAGTGTACTAATCCTGTTGCTTTTTTATATCGGCCTGACCTACATGGAGCCTCCCATTGAGAATGGGATCACCGTAAACCTGGGAACCATGGAATTTGGCATGGGGGAAGTCCAGCCCACGGAACCCGTTCGTCCACTTCAGCAGGAAACTGAGCCGGAAGTAACTGAACAACCTCCTGAGATCCCCCCTGAAGAAACCATTCCGGAACCCGTGACGGAAGAAGTAGTTACAACAGAAGAACCCGCTGAGGAAGTTTTGACCCAGGATACGGAAGAATCCATCCGCATCCAGCAGGAAAAGGAAGCACAGCGAAAGGCCGATGAGGCTGCCCGGAAGGCCAGGGAGGAGGCAGAGCGAATCGATAGGGAAAAACGAGAGGAAGCCGAACGCATTGAACGGGAACGGCTGGAGGCAGAAGAGCGCGCCCGGCAGGAACAGGAGGCCAAGAAAAAAGAACTGGACGCCCTGATGGGGGGGTTGAACAACGCTCAGGGAGAGGCTGATGGAAGCGAGGGGGATGACAACCTGGCCGGGGATAAGGGAGACCCGGGCGGAGACCCCTATGCCACCACCTATTATGGAGGTCCTGGGAGTGGAAGCGGCACTGGAGGATATGGCCTGGGCAACCGGTCTCTGAGAGGTCGGGATACCTTTGAGCAAGAGTGCAATCAGTCGGGTCGGGTGGTTGTGCGCATTGAAGTGGACAGGACAGGGAGGGTGATCAGCGCAACCCCCGGGGTGCGCGGGACCACCAACAACGAGGACTGTCTGCTTGAACCTGCCAGAAGGACCGCTTTAAGCTATCGCTGGAACCCTGACGACAAGGCTCCTTCCCGTCAGGTTGGCTTTGTGGTGGTGAATTTTAAACTCGGTCAGTAAACCATGACCTATCGGGAAACGCTGGAATGGATGTTTAGCCGCCTTCCCATGTACCAGCGGAAAGGGGCAGCTGCCTATAATGCCAAGCTGGAACCTACACGTGACTTTGCCGAATATCTGGGCAATCCCCACCTCAACTTCAAAAGCATTCACGTAGCGGGAACCAACGGAAAGGGTTCCAGCAGCCATATGCTGGCTTCCATTCTTCAGGAGGCGGGCTATAAGACGGGATTGTACACCTCTCCCCACCTGAAAGATTTCCGGGAACGGATCCGTGTTAACGGGGTTCCGGTCCCCGAAGCGTTTGTAATAGCGTTTATCGATCGGCATAAACCCTACCTGGAGGACCATGCCCTTTCCTTTTTTGAGCTGACCGTTGGGATGGCCTTCGCATATTTCAGCGAGCAGGCTGTGGATATCGCAGTTGTGGAAGTAGGGCTGGGAGGACGATTGGACTCCACCAATATCATCCTCCCGGAAGTTAGCCTGATCACCAACATCGGAATGGACCATATGGAATTCCTGGGGGACACCCCCCCGGAGATAGCCCGGGAGAAAGCCGGGATCATAAAAAGGGGCGTCCCGGTGGTCGTGAGCGAAACCCAGGTGGAAGTGGCCCATGTATTTCGAGAGGTTGCCGCGGAAAAAAAAGCGCCCATCGCATTTGCGGATCAGCTGGGGTTACCTGACTATTCCACATCCCTGCAGGGGAATTACCAACAGAAAAATGTAGGTGGGGTAGTGGCTGTCCTGGATAAGCTGCAAGGTTTTGATATAGGAGAAGCACATATCCGAAAAGGGCTTATGCAGGTGGTTGAAAATACGGGACTGCTCGGACGTTGGCAGCTCCTGGGGGAGCGTCCGAAGATCATCTGTGACACGGCCCATAACCGGGAGGGGCTCGAAATCGTGTTGCAGCAGCTCAGGGGAGAAGCTTTTGAGAACCTGCATATCGTCCTGGGATTCGTTCGGGACAAACGACTGGAAACCCTGCTTCCGCTGTTTCCCAAAGATGCGAGGTATTACTTTGCCCGCCCTGGGAACCCACGCGGCCTGGAAGCGGATTCCCTGAAGAAGGAGGCCTATAGATATGAACTCAAGGGGGAGCGCTATTCAAGTGTTTCCGAGGCCTTTGAAGCCGCAAAGAAGGTCGCCCAACCCGCAGATCTCATATTTGTGGGCGGTAGCACATTTACCGTAGCTGAGGTCCTTTGAAATTTTTAATTTTTCTTTTGGGAACCTAAAAACTATCCTATATTTGCACACCCTTAACGGGCTCTTAGCTCAGTTGGTTCAGAGCACCTGCCTTACAAGCAGGGGGTCACTGGTTCGAATCCAGTAGGGCCCACATCACTCAGAAAACCCCGCAACGCAAGTTGCGGGGTTTTTGCGTTTCCGGGGAGAAAGCCAAGCTCTGCTTGAGCTTTCGGGCGGGAAACGCAAAAAGCAACAATCCGGCTATGCCGGATTGGGTTTTCTATTTGCAGGAGTGGGTCCATTCTGGATCACGCGGAAGCGTAATCCAGTGATGGCCCTATTTGCAGTAGCGGGTCCATTCTGGATCACGCCGTAGGCGTAATCCAGTGATCAAAGCCCCCGCACCGCCTGGCTCCTCGCTAAAATGCATTCACCGGATGCATTTTGGTCGCTCGGCCCTATTTGCAGGGATGAGCACGGTCTGGAACACGACCCGTCCCGATAGCTATAGGGAGCAATCGGGACGGGAGCGTAATCCTAAGTCAGGCTTTTCCGCGGTAAATCCCACCCCTTTTTCCGATATTTGAC
>CBFCWO010000060.1:0-17051 GCA_965601625.1 uncultured Flavobacteriaceae bacterium
TACGGGCACATTTCATTTGGGGGAATTGCCCTCCTGGCCGGCTGGACGCAGTTCAGCAGGGAACTTCGCAGGAGGTACCTTCCATGGCACAGGCGGCTGGGCAAGGTCTATGTGATTTCGGCCCTCACAAGCGGGGCATGTGGTATCTACCTGTCCTTCTTCGCTACCGGAGGCTGGGTAACCGGCCTGGGATTCTTTTTGCTCGGGGTTTTCTGGATCTTTTTTACCATTAGGGCCTATGCCGCTGCAAGGGCTTTGGACCTGACCAAGCACGAGGGGTTTATGATCTACAGTTTTGCCGCTTGCTTTGCTGCCGTCACCCTTCGCATCTGGATGCCAATCCTGGTCCTGATCTTCGGGGAATTTTTGATCGCCTACCGAATCGTCGCCTACCTCTGCTGGATCCCCAATCTGATTTTTGCCTATTTCTGGGTGCGCCGAAGGGGTTTGCAATTGGGATAAATCTATGGACCTACAAGCCACAAAACGGATACGTACAAATTCAGGCAATCCCCTTTTCGGGGAGCTCGTACGCCTTTTGGACGCTGAGCTGGCTGAACGGGATGGACCCGACCACGGGTTTTATCACCAATTCAATGGCCTTGCAGGCCTGGACCGTGTGGTATTGGCGGAATATAATGGGCAGGCAGTGGCCTGCGGCGGGATGAAAGAATTTGACCAGAACACCCTGGAGGTCAAGCGCATGTATACCAAAGCGGCTTTCCGGGGGCAGGGCCTGGCGGGAACCGTCCTGCAGGAACTGGAGCGGTGGGCTGCGGAAGCCGGCTATACCCGCATCGTGCTCGAAACGGGAAAGCGGCAGCCCGAGGCCGTAGCCTTCTACACCAAACACCGGTACCAACGGATCGAAAACTATGGCCCTTACCAGGGAGTCGAAAACAGCCTTTGCTTTGAAAAGATGATTTTGGCAGGGCACTAAGCCCTGTCACCAATGCATAAATGCCTGACGATTATGACATCAAAACGCCTTATCACCCAAGCCATCATCGGAGGATTGCTCTACTGGGGGATCTCACTGATTTTGGAACGCAGTTTAGCCCTGGAAGCCCTCAAAAAACAAGGGGGTGAAGCCCTGATCTTTGCATTTGTATACGGCCTGGGGCTATGGGTCTATCACCGGTATTTTAAGAAAAAGGGATAGCCTATTTGGCAAACAACTGGTCCATATTCCGGAAAGCCTTGAATTCAAGGGCATTACCCGCCGGGTCCAGAAAGAACATGGTGGCCTGTTCCCCCACCTGTCCTTCAAAACGGATATAGGGTTCGATGACGAAGGAGATCCCCTTTTCCTTAAGTTCCGCAGAAAACCCCTGAAAGGTTTCCCAGGGCAAAACGACCCCGTAATGGGGCACGGGAACGTGTTTTCCGTCCACCGGGTTGGTGTGCAGGTCTTCCGCTTCCGTCCGGGGTTTGTAGTGGATCACCACCTGATGGCCGAATAAATTGAAATCCACCCACTGATCGCTGCTCCGGCCCTCTTCACAGCCGAGGGTTTCCCGGTAAAACGTTCGGCATTCCTCCAGGTTATGGACGGGGATGGCTACGTGAAAAGGTGTAATGGTCTGCATGGATCTGTTGAATTTAAATGTGGATATAAAAATACTAAATACACCTAACGGTTAAACACGGATTTCAGCTTTTCAGGAATTCGGCGATCTGCCGGTTCACATCTTCCTGGTGCATGGAATGCCCAAGGCCTTCCGTGGGGATGAGCACGCTGTCCTCCCAGGCATCGTGGACCTTTTGGGAGGCGTGAAAGGGGGCGATCCGGTCCAGCCTGTCGTGCAAAATCAATCCTTTCTTTGGATTTCCCTGAATAAACCGGTGTGTGGCGAACTCATGCACATGGTACCCAAATTCTTTGAATATCAGTTTATCGAATGCCTTGAGGACCCTGTCGTTGAATCCGAGGAGCCGTTGGTAGGAGGTGACGATTTCCTCAAACTCAGCGGGGGAGCCTATGGTGACCACTTTCTCAACGGATTCGTTGGGATGCCTGTGTGCGTGGTAGAGGGCCGTCATCCCCCCAACCGAGTGCCCTATAATGTATTTGGGGTCAAAGGTCTTTACCATATGCTCCACGCATTCCGTATACATGGGAACATGCAGGATCTTGCCCGTAGAATACCCGTGAGCCGGGGCGTCGAAGGCTATGACGTGAAAACCTGCTTCCCTCAGGATGGCGATGAGGTTCCTCCAGCGGAAGGAGTTGCTTTCCCAACCGTGGATCAGCAGTACCCTTGGCCCGTGACCGGTCCACTGATAGGTTTGTATGATGTTGCCGTCCACTTCTTCCTGGCTGTGTCTTGCCTCATCCAGAAACGCCTGCTGCTGGGGTTGCACCCTGCCTTTTCTCACTTTTGCGAAGGTGTTAAAGGCGAGCTGGGCGGCAGCTTCCGGGCTGAAAAAGGCCACCAGGTTGAACCACCTACCGTAGAATTTGGCTAACAGTGTTTTGAGGTAGATGCCCATTCGGTTCATGACATTCTTGATTTCAGGCGCGAAGATAGTATTTGCCATTCAATCCCGGTACTGGGATCTTCTTGAATTCTACTGCTCAGAATTTTGCCTGAGCGATTTAATTCGCTTCAGGTTTTTGCGTGCAATGCGCAGCGGCCTGAGGGCATTCTTGTTTTTTGAGGAGTGGGATTCCATCCGGTTCAGGATGATCCTGAGTTCTGAAATGGCATCCATGATATAGCGTCCTTTGTTCAGCATAACGCATTCAGAGCGTACGGACAGGGCGGCATCGCTGATCTCTGCCCGGGTGGCAATCCCTTTTTTGGCCAGGTTGTCCAGGACCTGGGTCGCCCAGATCACAGGTACATGGGCTGCCTCGCATAGCCACAGGATTTCATTCTGCACCTCTGAGATCCGGTCAAAGCCAATTTCCACGGCCAGGTCTCCCCGCGCAATCATGACCCCGATCCGGTTGTGTTTCATCCCCTCCAGCAGGATCATGGGTAGCCGGTCCAGGGCTTCCTGATTTTCAATCTTAAAGATCACCCCTGGTTTTTTAGCGCCCAGGTCATCCAGGCGACTATACAGTTGGGCCACGTCACTTTCATTATTTACAAAGGAGTACCCCAGCAGGTCTGCATGCCGGGAGACGAAGGGCAGGGTCTCCAGGTCCTGGTAGGTGAGTGAAGGCAGCTTCATGGCTGAATTCGGAATATTCATGCCCTTATCCGGTTTGAGTTTGGTTTTAAAACTCTTTAAGATTTTTACGGTAGCCGTATCAGAAGTACATTCCATGACCGAGGCCTGTATCATCCCATCGTCGAAGAAGACCGGATCCCCCGGTTTCAGGACATCTATCACTTCCGGAATGCTCAACTCCACCGGAATGGACATATTGGAATCTGAATGCTCAAGTGATTTTTCAAAGGCATCCGGATCCACGGGTGATTTTTGAAGGATAAAGGAGCTGCCCTCAACTATCGGCAGGAATTTCACCGCGGAAGGGAACCTTATGCGCAGCTTAGGACCCGCCAGATCCATATAGATACGAAGGTCCTTTCCGGTTTTCCGCGAAGCCTCCCGAATGTTCTTTACCATGTCCAGCCACATTTCTTCCGTCCCATGAGACAGGTTGATCCGTGCAATGGTCATCCCTTTTTCGGCCATTTTCTCGATCAGATCCACATCATGTGCGGCCTCTTCGGGCATGGTTACCATAATTTCATGGGTATTAAAATCCGGAGGGCGGTCAAAAAGTTGATTGCTGTGGGTCCGGATCAGCGCCTTGCTGTGCTCGTACCCAATAATACTGGGTTGTTTTCGTTTTGGCCAGGGTTGGTCCACCAGTAGATGCAATAGATGCAGTACCCGGTATAAATTGGTCAGCACATAGCCTTCTGCGGATCGCAGGGAGGAGATTCCCAAATCTGAAAGCGGGTCGTGTAGTTTCCTAAGGTCGTGATTCCGCAGTACCAGGTATCGGATCAGGTTCCTGGTGCTGGGTCTGAAATCCGGATGTACTTTTTCAGATAGGTCTTCTGCCTGGGGGTCCAGAAGGAGGATCTCTTCATAGATCCCCTTTAATTCTGCTATCAGGGCTTCGATCTTCATCAGCTTCGATCTCGTTGGAACAGGTGTCCGGGGGACTTTTTGGCCCACGGGACCGAAATGTATGAAACTAGGCCGGAGCCAGTGTTATCAAATAGTAAAACCTTCCGTTTTATTCCCAGGCCACCATCATGTATTTAATGCGTGCCTGTTCCGGGATCTGTACGGCTTCGATATTGGTTTCCGTATATCGGATGGCGGCCGGGAGCTCCTCCCGGGAGATGGTCACATAGAGGGGATGGTCCTTCAGCAGGACCAGCACGTTGTTCATGGAGCTGACCACCTTCCGGACCTCATAGGCCTGTTCGATATCCCCGTAGGTCGATTCCAGGCTAATGCCTTCAGCAGTCTGGAAACGCGAATCCCTGATCTGCACATTCTCAATGCCGGGAATGCTGTCTGCGTCCGGGGTCAGGGTGAGCAGGTGTGCCCCGCCTTTTTCGTATACCTCGATCTTTCCATTGCGCCCCATATTTAAAAGGGCTGTATCCCGAACCAGGGAATCCAACTGAAAGACTTCGTCCAGTTCGGCAAGCCGGCTAGTCTGCAATAGTTTTCCAACGCGGTCTTTTCCAATAAGAAATGGATCTTCCTGCTCTCCGGTGCATGAACCAAGGAGGAATAGGACGCATAGTAAAATAAGATAGTTTTTCATGGATCGGTTTTGGATTGGATTAGGGGATTTCGATTATCGGATCACTTTCTTGAGGATGCCCATTACCCCGCGGATAAAGGTAGCGCTGGTCAGCACTTTGACCAGGGGGTCCTGGCGTTGATACCCTCCTCGGCGTTTGGCGGGTGGCGTTTTTTCCGTTTCCTTTTGGGCTTCGGCCTCTGCCCGGGCTATTTTTTGGTTCAGGATCTCATAGGCACTTTCCCGGTCTACTACTTCGTTATATGAATCTGAAAGGCGGGAGGCTGCCAGTACTTCCTTCAATTCCCCGTCGGTCAGGATATCCATCCGGCTCATCGGAGCCCGCATCAGGGTAGCCGCCAGGGGGGTGGGCCTGCCTTTCTCATCCAGGGCGGTCACCAGGGCTTCCCCAATTCCTAAAGCTGTAATCACCTCTTTGGTATCATAGAATTCGGAGAGGGGGTAATTTTCGGCTGTAAGCTTGATGGCCTTGCGGTCACGGGCCGTAAAAGCCCGGAGGGCGTGCTGGATCTTGAGCCCTAGCTGTGCCAGTACCTCATTGGGGATGTCCGTGGGATTCTGGGTTACAAAATAGACCCCAACCCCTTTGGAACGGATGAGCTTGACAATACTTTCGATCTGGTCCAGCAGGGCGCTCGAAGCTTCTTTAAAGATCAGGTGCGCCTCATCTATAAACAAGACCAGTTCAGGCTGGTCTGCATCTCCCTGCTCCGGAAAGGTGCTGTAGATCTCAGCCAGCAGACTGAGCATAAAGGTCGAAAAAAGCTTGGGGCGGTCCTGAATGTCCGTCAGGCGTATGATATTGATAACCCCTCGTCCTTCGGGGTCAATACGGGTCAGGTCGGCCACATCAAAGGACTTCTCCCCGAAAAACAGATCAGCTCCCTGTTGTTCCAGTTCGATCACTTTTCTCAGGATGGCGCCTGTGGAGGAAGTGCTTATCCGTCCGTAGTTTTCTGAGAATTCTTTTTTTCCTTCGCCCGTGGCGTATTGAAGTACTTTCTTGAAGTCCTTCAGGTCAAGCAGCGGGAGTTTTTGATCGTCGCAATACTTAAAGATCACGGAAACGATCCCGGACTGTACCTCTGAAAGGTTCAGGATCCGGGAGAGCAGTACCGGACCGAACTCCGATACGGTGGCCCTGAGTCGAACCCCATCCTGTTCGGACAGGGTCAATAGCTCCACCGGGAAGCGCTTCGCTTCAAAGGGCAACCCGATCTGCTCATGACGTTCGTCGATCTTGGGATGCCCGGGGCTTGGCTGGGCAAGGCCGCTCAGGTCCCCTTTCAGGTCCATGAGCAAAACAGGGATCCCCTTTTCGGAAAGGTTTTCAGCCAGTACCTGCAGGGATTTGGTCTTTCCGGTACCGGTAGCCCCTGCGATCAACCCGTGGCGGTTCAGGGTCTTCAGGGGGATCTTTACCAGGGAACCGGTTACGGCCTGGCCGCCCAACATGGCGGCCCCCAGCGTGATATACCCTCCTTTGAATGTATAGCCTTTATCGATATGGCCCCTGAAGGCTTCCTCCTTATTCATCGCATGGAATTTGGGTTAAAAATAGCGGAATTCACCCGAATAGGAAAAGGGGTTTTCCTGCACGGCTGCATAATCGCTCCAGGCCTTATTCACTATATTTGCGCCATGACTACAAAGGCGGATCTGAAAAAGGTGGATCAGGGACTGATGTTGCCCCTTATGGAGGCTTTCTACACCATTCAGGGCGAGGGGTTCCATAAAGGAACGGCTGCCTATTTTATCCGGGTGGGCGGATGCGATGTAGGATGCCACTGGTGTGACGTCAAAGAGAGCTGGGATGCAGAAGTGCATCCCCCGACAGATATCGTCCGCATTGCCGCGGAGGCTGCCCGGCATTCCGATACCATCGTGGTAACCGGGGGGGAGCCCTTGATGTGGGACATGCACCCCCTTACCAGTGAATTAAAGAAACGCGGGCTGAAAATCCACATCGAGACCTCCGGGGCCTATCCGCTGACGGGCACCTGGGACTGGTTTTGCCTGTCCCCCAAGAAGAATAAGCTTCCGCTGCAGGCCTGTTATGACCGGGCAGACGAACTCAAGGTGATCGTTTACAACCGCCATGACCTGAAATTCGCCGAAGAGCAGGCTGGCAGGGTAGGAGGGGAGTGCCTTTTATTTCTGCAGCCGGAATGGAGCGTTAGGGAAAAGGTGATGCCCATGATCGTGGATTATGTCATGGCCCATCCGAAGTGGCGGGTATCCCTGCAAACCCACAAGTACCTGCATATTCCCTGAGCTGAGCACTTAGAGTTGGGACTAACGGCCGCCGATGGCCTGCAGGTCCCGGATACATTCGGCATCCAGGGCGGGAATTCCGTCCAGTCCATTGGCCGTCAGGTTTTCCAGCATCCCCATGATCCCGGTACCGAATTCCAGCTGTGCCTGCATCAGGCAGTCCTCCACGTTGCAGTGGTTGGAGCCGGCTTCATCTTCGTGGGGATTGACTTCCGGAGTGCCAAGGTCCACCAAGCCGAACAAATGCCCAAATTCATGGGTGAGGGCTGTGGTTTCCACATCGGCCAGGGTAATGAGCACACTTTTTGAAGCCAGGTCCCGCAGGGTGCTCTCATGGATGATCATGGAAGTATTCCGGTAAACAGCTCCCAGGGTGACCAGTCCCTCATCGGGCTCGTCGTTGTTCGAGGGAGCGTCCGCGAAGTAAATATAGATGGCCAGGGTACTGCCGTCGTTGTATGCGGTCCTGTTGTCGGTTTCCAGTTGGGCGATTTCCGCCAGGGTCAGGGATTCTTCCCCCGGAGAGGGCAGGGAGCGAAAACTAAAGTCAATGCTTTCCTTGAAGGTGCGCTGGGTAAGGAAGGTCCGCAGGTTCTCCAGGGCTGCGTTTGTAGGTCGGAACCCTTCCACATGTGCGATTTCAATCAGGATTTGGTCAAAATTTTCATTGGCGAGGATATCCCCCCCACTGGCACCTGTACTGAGGAGGTTTGCCGAGCGGTCCACGGAACCCGATCCGCCATCGCCCGAATCCGCATCCTCCGAACAGCCTAAAAGGCCAATCAGCAAAAAAGTGAGTGTATAAACTAAAAACTTCCTATTCATAACCTGCGCTTTTCAATACAACGTTTCATTCCTAATTCTGGTATGCCTGCCGGGTCAATCGGGCCAGATAATCGTAATGGTCCCCCATCTCGAGCAGCTCCATGCGGTAACCCAGTTGTGAGGCCTCCTTCTCCAGGGTCCGGGAATCGACAAAGAGCCATGGGAATGGATTTCCCTTTGCCCCCCCGTATTCCCATTTATAGGTCACTTCCCCATAGTAGGCTACTTCTCCGGGCACCCAAACGCCCCCATCCGTATCGGTTTCAAACATATAGATCAGATCGCTTGAATCCATCAGGATCTGCCCTCCCGGATTCAGGAGATCTGTCAGATGCCGGAGCAGCTTCTTCAATCCTTCCAGGGTTCCGGCAATCCCTATCCCGTTCATTAATAACAACAGGGTATCGAATTTCCCTACCTTGAATTCCAGGATATCCCCGCAAATGGTCTGACGCAATCCCCGGGAGGTGGCGACCTCTATGGCCCGGGCGCTTTGATCCAGACCCGTGACCCGGATTCCATGGTCTTGCAGGTAGAGGCTATGGCTCCCGGCCCCACATCCTATATCCAGCACCGCTCCGCGACAATTTTGAAGGGCGATGCGTTCAAGCTTTGGCATCTGCTCAAAATCCCTGAAGAAGTAATCAATGGGAACCTCTTCAGTGGTATCCAGGGAACTGTGGCTGAGAAGTTGGGAAGCAGCATTCCCCTGGTAAAAATCCTTTAGCGCCTTTCCCAGTAGGTCCATGGGTTGTATTTTTGCCAAACCTTCGTCATCGCCCCATTCTCATGGAGCATGCAAAGGTAGGGAAATATCATTTTCATGAGGGATGAGTTACGGAAATTGCCTCAAAAGGCGGCGCAGAAAACCCCGGAGAACAAGCGATTCTTCAAAAACCTGCGCAAAAAGCCCCCAAAGCACCTGGATGCCCTGATGCAGGAACTTCACGACGCGGAGTTCGAGCGTACAGACTGTCTGGAATGCGGCAACTGCTGCCGGACGGCGGGTCCCTTGTTCACGGATCAGGACATCCGGCGGATCTCCCGCCACCTCAGGCTGAAACCAGCTGAATTTACCGAAACCTACCTGCGTGTGGATGAAGACGGGGACCATGTGCTGCAGCGGCTTCCCTGTCCGTTCCTGGGCGATGACAACTATTGCAGCATTTATGAGGTACGGCCCAAAGCATGCCGGGAATACCCGCATACGGACCGGAGGAAGTTCCATCAGATCCATAGCCTGACCCTGAAGAACACGGCGATTTGTCCGGCGGCCTTCCGCATTGTGGAAGCACTTAAAGCACGTCTTCCGGAGTATTAGTAGAGACGGGCTGAGGGCTGTCCTTTGGATCCCGATGGAAATTAATATTTTTACAACATGGAAAGTATTGTTGCGTATTTCGAGAATATTCCCTCAAGCCACCGAAGCCTGTTGCTCGTGCTGGGAATTTCCTTTTTCTGGATTTTGGAAGGCGCTGTCCCGCTGTTTCGGTTTAAATACAGAAAATGGCGGCATGCCCTGCCTAATTTTTTCTTCACCCTGACCACCATTATCATCAATTTTGCCCTTGCTTTTTTGCTGCTGAAAACCAGTGACTGGGTTCGGGACAATGATTTTGGGATCATCAACTGGTTGCCGGAGATGCCTTTATGGCTCTATGTATTTCTGGGAGTCCTGCTCCTGGATCTGATAGGGGCTTATCTGGCGCATTATGTGGAACACAAGGTAAAACCCCTTTGGATGATACACCTGGTCCACCATACGGACCACGAAGTGGATACGACTACGGCCAACCGCCATCATCCCTTTGAAAGCCTGATCCGGTTCTTTTTTACCCTGACCGGGGTGTTTATAATCGGGACCCCTATTGGCATTGTCATGCTGTATCAGTCCCTGTCCTTGCTATCCACCCAATTCACCCATGCCAATATCCGCCTTCCCAGAAGTGTGGACCGGGCAATCAGCTATGTCCTTGTATCCCCGGACATGCACAAGGTACACCATCACTTTGTCCTTCCCTATACGGATTCGAACTACGGGAATATCTTTTCCATCTGGGACCGCCTTTTCGGTACGTATATGGAACTCGATCGGGAGACGATCGTCTATGGAGTGGACACCTTTCCTGACCGAAAAGAGAACAGCAGCGTTATGGGGCTTCTCAAGCAGCCCTTTCACAAGTACCGAAAACCCACCACGGTAGATTTGCCTCCTGCCAAGTCTTCTCAGTCGTAGGTCAGGTAGCGTGCCCTGATGGTTTTGAAGGCCTGAAGTTTTCCCGCCCAGCTTTCGCGGATCTGCTGATGGGTCATGCCGGATTCAATTTGCTGCTGAAGCACCGCTGTGCCCGCATGCCTGGTAAACCCCTCGGTCTTAAAGAACGGGCTGTCTGCTTTCCGGTGGGCAAAGGCTTCCAGAAGCCACTGAAGGTCTACCCGGTCCGGTGGCGGGATCCTGCGCAGGTCCCTGCCATAACAGTTCACGTTTTTGTGCTTTGGGTTTTGGGCCCCGGGCTTTGATTCAGGGGTGTAATAGAAATCGAAATGGGATTCGGAAAGGAAAGGGGCGCCGAAGCACTGGAACTGATGCGTAGTGCCCCGGCCTGCATTGATATGGGTGCCTTCGAATAGGCCAAGGCTCGGATAGAGACCGACGGCCTGTGCATTGGGGAGGTTCGGAGAAGGGGGGATGGGCAAGACATAGGGTTGGTCCCGTTGATATCCCTGAAGGGGAATTACGGTCAGATCTGCTTTTTGGCCGCCTTCAAGCCAACCTTCCCCGTTGATCATGCGGGCGTACTCCCCAATGGTCATCCCATAGACCAGTGGGATTTCCGTCATACCCAGAAAGCCCGTATGCTCCTTTTCCATGACCGGTCCATCCACAAAATGGGCATTCGGGTTCGGCCGGTCCAATACCAGTACGGGGATCCCTGCCTCGGCACAGGCTTCCATCACCAGCTGTAGTGTAGCGATGTAAGTATAGAACCGCACCCCTACATCCTGAATATCAAATACTACCAGATCCAGTCCCTGTAGTTGCTCCTGAGCGGGTTTACGGTTGGCCCCATAGAGGGAAAGTACGGGCAATCCTGTGCGGGGGTCCACCCCGTCGGTAACTTTTTCACCCGCATCCACCTGTCCCCGGAATCCGTGTTCGGGCGCGAACACCTTCCTTAGGGCCAATCCGGCACCGAGCAGGCTATCCGCGAGGTGTACCCAGGGCCTGCCGGGCTCACCGGCTGGGGTGAAGATGACTGAGGTTTGGTTCGCTACCAGGGCGAATTCCTTTCCCTCCAGGAGGGGAAAATAAAGATCCGTGCGGTTGGCGGCCACCAGGAGCACGGAATCAGCGCCCCCAGTTTCGGGCACATGGGAAGGCTGTTTTTTTTCTGACCCCCTTCCACAGGCTATCAGGGAGAGAAGAAGCACAAATACTGTATTTTTGAAGGCAGCTAACAAAATCATCCGTTGAATTTAGAGTGGTACATCGCCAGGCGGCTTATAGGGAGCAGGGAACATAAAAGTAGTATTTCCGCCCCTATTATTAAAATAGCCATTGCCGCCATTGCTATCGGGTTGCTGATGATGATTGTGGCACTCGCCACCGGGGTGGGGCTGCGCCATAAGATCCGGGAAAAGGTCTCTGCTTTTAACGGGCATATTCAAATTTTCAACTACGACAACAATATCTCCGAGGTCTCCGTCATGCCGGTGAGCACCAAACAGGCCTTCTATCCGGATTTCAATCTTGCCGATGGGGTGCGTCATATTCAGGCGGTGGCTACCAAGGCGGGGATCATCAGGACGGAAGATACCTTTGAAGGGTTTATCGCCAAAGGGGTGGGCACAGATTATGACTGGTCCGTCTTTTCCGAATTCCTGGCAGAAGGGCGCCTCCCCGACTACAGTGGGGAGCTGAATACTGAGGTGTTGATCTCCCGCAGGATGGCAGAGCGATTACAACTGGGGGTTGACAGCCTTTTCAACAGCTTTTTCCTCAAGGATGAGGACCCTTCAAAAGTCCCCAACCAACGGAGGTTCAAGGTGGCGGGTATTTATGACAGCGGGTTCGAGGAATTCGATGCGACTTACATTTTCACGGACATCCGGCACCTGCAGCGAATGAACGGCTGGGAAGCCGACCAGGTGGGCAACTTCGAGATTTTCCTGGAGGACTTTGACCAGATCGAGACAAAAAATGCCGAGATCTATGGCAAGACCCTCTCCGATTTGGACACCCAAACCATTCAGAACAAATACTATCAGATCTTTGAATGGATCGGCCTGTTCGACTTTAACATTGCGCTGATCATTGGGATCATGATCCTGGTGGGTGGCATCAACATGATCACGGCCCTGCTTGTACTGATCCTGGAGCGCACCCCTATGATCGGAATCCTGAAGGCACTGGGAGCGCGGGACTGGAGTATTCGCAAGGTATTCCTCTACAACGCAGCCTACCTGATTGGACTTGGACTGTTTTGGGGAAATGTCCTGGGGATGGGACTGCTGGCCCTCCAATGGAAGTATCGCATCCTGAAGTTTCCGAACCCTGAGGAATACTACATGAACTACATCCCGGTTTATATGGACCTGCCGACCCTTCTGATCCTGAATGTAGGGGTACTTGTGCTGTGTCTGCTCATGTTGCTGGTCCCATCCTGGATCATTACCCGTATCCGTCCGGTCCGGGCAATTCGCTTTGAGTAATCCTTCGTTTTAATTTGCCGGGCTTTGTATCTTTGGGGCCTATGGAATATGCTGAGAACATCCTCGAGACCATTGGGCAAACCCCCCTGGTTAAAATCAACCATATCACCGCGGATTTACCCTGCCTGGTCCTGGCCAAATACGAAACCTTTAACCCCGGGAATTCCGTCAAGGACCGGATGGCATTAAAGATGGTCCAAGATGCGGAGGCCCAGGGTCTATTAGAGCCGGGAGGCACCATTGTAGAGGGAACTTCCGGGAATACCGGAATGGGCCTGGCCCTGGCCGCCATCGTAAAGGGATACCGCATGATCTGTGTGATCAACGACAAGCAATCCAGGGAAAAAATTGACATCCTCCGGGCGGTGGGCTGTGAAGTGCATGTCTGCCCCACCGATGTGGCCCCGGAAGACCCCCGAAGCTATTATTCTACTGCCCGCAGGCTGGCTTCAGAGATCCCGGGCGCCTGGTACGTCAACCAATACGATAACCCCTCCAACACCCAGGCCCATTTTGAGAGCACCGGGCCGGAAATCTGGGAACAGACCGATGGCAGGGTCACCCATTTTATAGTGGGGGTTGGCACCGGGGGAACCATTTCAGGGGTAGGGTCCTACCTGAAATCCAGGAATCCCAATGTAAAGGTTTGGGGGGTGGATACCTACGGATCCGTATTCAAGAAATACCATGAAACCGGCATATTTGATGAAAACGAGATCTACCCCTATGTTACCGAAGGAATTGGGGAAGACATCCTGCCGGCCAATGTGAATTTCGATATCATTGACGGCTTCACCAAAGTGACCGATAAAGACGCCGCCCTCTATACCCGTCGCCTTGCCCTGGAAGAGGGTATGTTCCTGGGGAATTCTGCCGGAGCAGCCATCAAAGGGGTCCTGCAATTGAAGGATCATTTTGGCCCGGAGGATGTGGTAGTGGTCCTATTCCACGACCACGGCAGCCGTTATGTCGGGAAGATCTACAATGACGACTGGATGCGGGCCCAGGGATTTCTGGAGCCGGATCCGGTAACTGATGAGAAAAATACCCAGCCATAGACGGACTAAACCCCTTGAACCGGCTGAATTGTTTTCCCGATTTCTCGCGGGAATTTTTACTTTTGATTGACTGGTGGATCGATGCATCCATTGGAATAGAACCCGGGGGTAACTGCATTGCCCTGACGCAAATACACCTCAGGCAACTCATAAAGATCACGGATTCAGGGCATGACATCGAAATGTTAAAAAAAACTTAATGAAATCTTAATATATTTTAACAATTAATTTTTACCTTTAACTGACAGGCAAAATGTTCAAAAACTTTTTGGAACGACTCGGCTGGATGAATATCCTCATGTTGCTGGTCGTATTATCCATAATTATCGTTTCTGAGGTCCGTTTTCTCCAGGGTGAAAAACTGGAGGCGATCTTCATTGGATTATGGGCCCCAACCATCCTCGGCTTTATGAATTACCTTAAATACAAGAAGTAGCATGGATTTCGTCCTGATTTATTCCATTTTCGTAGGCGGAATCTTTCTGATTTGGCTGCTTTTTGTCATTTGGATGTACTACAAACTGAAAGAGAAGAATTGATTGTACTTGTCAGATCAGTTCATTCCCGTCTGCACAGTCCCAATTTCCCCAATCCACTGAAATGCATTATCCGGATGCTTCAATAGGTAGGATTGGAGAATCCGATCCGTTTCCGGGTAGCTTCGCTCAATGATCAGATAGGCTTCAAGGTCTTCAAAGCTGCTCACCTCCTGGTCCGTGGGAATAAAACCATACCCCCTGTATACCCCGTTTTCCAACCATATCAGCGCCTGCTCCCCTGGTTTGCGGCCTTTTTCACGTATCAACAGGTGGCTTGGCGCCGTGTGCAGTGATTCCAACGCCTGCTCCACCCGTTGGTTGTATTCAGGGGGGGGTTCCGTCCCCCGACAAACCCCGGAACACTGAGGTACCCTGAAGTGATTGCATTCCGTGGCTCCAGGTTGCAGATGGCAGTATTTGGCACAGAGGCCGAAATCTGTACATAAATTTTCAAGGAAGAGGCGGGCATCCGTTTGATTGTAGAACACTTTTATGGATTGTTGTCCTTTTCGAATGCGGTTGATGGCCAGATGGCATATCCCCGCCTGGTCCTGATACCTGAAAAGGCCGAATGCAGGGCGGATTTTTTTCTGTGCCCGGTTAAATGGGGGAAAATGCCTTTTGATGGCTGCTGCTTCCATCAACAGGGCCAGCAATTCAGACCCGGAGGGTTCAAAATCGATCTCAGCGGTTTGCCGGCAGAGCTGGAGCTCCCTTTCTGAGTTGTCGTAAAAATGGCCCAGTACCCGCTTCTTTAGATTTTTGGCCTTGCCGACATAGAGGATTTCCCCTTTCCGGTCCTTAAAAATGTAAATACCCGGTTTTTCCGGCAGGCGCAAAAAAGATGTTTTTGGGAGATGGGGTGGGAGGGTGGCCTCCTGTGATCGGGCATTCAGGAAATGTTGGATCATGGAAGGGCCCTCCGGGGCCGAAAGGATCCGTTGAAAGAGCAGGGCCGTGGCCCGGGCATCGCCGGCGGCGCGGTGGCGGTCCTGAAGGGGGATCTTTAAGCTGGTGCAAAGCTTTCCCAGGCTGTAGGAGCGGAGCCCGGGAAAAACCTTCCTGGAAAGGCGAACCGTGCAGAGCCGCTTTCTTGTAAAATCCCAACCACAGCGCTGAAACTCCTGCTGCACGATCGGATAATCAAAGTTTACGGAGTGTGCAATAAAGATCCTGCCTTCAGTAAACTCGTAAATCTTTGGAGCGATTTCGGAGAAAACAGGTGCCTGCCGGACCATAGGAGTGGTAATTCCGGTCAGGCTTGTGATGAACGGAGGGATGTCACACTCCGGATTCACCAGGCTGCTGAAGGTATCCGTAATGCTGCCTTCCTCAATAGTGAACAGGGCGATTTCCGTGATGCGGTTGCCGTGGATCCCGTTCCCTGTGGTCTCTATGTCTACTACAGTATACAATATGATCTTGTGTCCTTCTAAAAGTAGGAAATTTCAGCCTTGGATCGTGGAAGGAGGCACATCTTTAACCCTCAAAGCTCCCACCCGGTTCCAACCAGCCCGAGGTTCCTGGCAGCTCTATAAAAATGCGGTTTTGGTTTTCCTCAGCACTTTCAATACGAATGCCTCCATCCAGAAGGATCGACAGCAAACATCCCTTTACCCGCAACTTGAATCGAAGCTCCTTCCACCCCTTTGGCAGGGCTGGGGAGAAGCCCACACCCTTCTCTGTAAGGACGAAGCCGGCAAATCCCTTGACGATGATCAGCCAAACCCCTCCTGCTGCAGCTGTATGGATGCCCCCGAGGAAAGAACCGCCACTCATGACTTTCTTGCTGGCATTGTAGAGATCAATCGAGGCGGACTCCATAAAATACCGGTACGCTTCTTCCTGATGGCCAGCCCGGGAGGCCACCAGGGCATGCACACTAGGGCTGAGGGAGGAACCGTGCTCGGTCCGTGGCTCATAGTATTCATAATTGGCGGTAAGCACTTCATTGGGAAAGATGTCCAGCATGGCCAGGAGCTGGATTACATCGGCTTGCTTCAACACCTGGGTATGTACCGCAATCCCATTGGGCCAGCCCCAGTATTCGTCGGGATCGATCAGTCGTTTTCGCAGTTGATCGGGCCGGATGTCCTCCAGCCCAAAATACCCGTCGAATTGTTCAATGACCTTGGTTTCCGGGTCGGGTTTGGGCAGATAGATGCGGGTGGCAATATCCTCCCAGGCTTCCCGGGAGGCTGCATTTAAGCCAAGGGCCGAAAGCAATGCCTCAAGCCTGTCCGGGTGAGTCCCGGCCATCTGGTCAAATACCTGACAGGCCTTCTGCAGGGCAAAACGGGAGAGGTAATTGGTAAAGGCGTTGTTATCCACGTTCTCATGATACTCATCCGGCCCCAGCACCCGGATGATCTCATACCGCTGCCTGTCCATCTTGAAATGCACACGGGAGACCAGGAACTGGGCTACTTCAAAGAGGACTTCGGCCCCCTGTTCCAGCACGAAATCCCAGTCATCCGTGGCCTGGTAGTAGAGCCAGATCCCATAGGCCACATCCGGTGAGATATGGATCTGCCAGCAATTAAAATGGTTGCGGATCGGCCGGCCGGAAAGCACGTCTGTGAAGAAAAAATCGGGAAAGAGTTCATCCCCGGTCTTCCCGCTGGTCCAGGCGTAGAAGGCCCCGTAATACCCCAATCGGTTCGCTTTCCTGCGGGCCCCGTCAAGGGTGTCATAGCGGTAGGCGACCAGGCGCCTGGCCACCTCCAAATGGGAGAAGACATACATGGGGAGGTTATAGGTTTCCTGGTCCCAGAATGCGGCCCCCTGGTAGACCTGGCAGGACAGCCCCCGGGCCCCGACCGGCAAGTTGGCGTGGGTTGGCGTGGCGATAAAGGCCTGGTAGAGGTTAAACCGGGTCAGCAACTGGGCTTCCATATT
>CBFCWO010000061.1:0-16957 GCA_965601625.1 uncultured Flavobacteriaceae bacterium
TGATGTCAGGGGATCAAAGAGCATTCAATTCCGAAAAGCAGGCCGTTTAATGCGTGCAGGGGGCAGAATTGCCCGTGTTGGGGTCGGAATTACCATTGCTGGCACCCTGGTAAAGGCTCTTAAGCAAACTTACGGAGAATAAAATGGCCAAAAACATGGTGGTATTCAGAAGCATCAAAGGCAAGGTTAGGCCCATTAAGGTATCCCCCAATTACGGAACGATGGCCGCGGGGGCCACCGGAGTTGGCATTTTAGCCTCCAAAAAACGCCATAAAATGTCAAAAAGGCTCCGTAGAGCCGGTTTTTATGTCGGAATTAGCGGTTTTGGATTATCCATTGCCGGGTCTACCAAGATAGCGGCCACAATTGCCAAGAAAGCGATGGATGTTGGTACAAGCGAAGCTTTTAAAGCTGCTTCCCAATCAGGCAAAAGAAGACTCATGGAACAGGCCATGCAAGCCAATAAAAGCACCCTAAGAAAGGCTGCTAAGCTTAGTAAATATGGAAAAATTGGCACTTCTATAGGAATGGGGATGTGGGTAACAGGCTTATTAGGTCAAACATTAACCCATCCTGTTGATTCTCCAAGGAAGAGGAGAAAATAATGGCTGATTCTGACAAGCAAGTTGTTTTCCGGAAGATACGAGGAAAAGTAAGGCCAATTAAGATATCCAGGAAGCAATGGCACAAAAGGAGAGCTGTAGCCACGGTAGGGTTAGCTGGAGCTTTGGCTATACCGGCAGGATATGCCTATGGGGTCTTTAATAGAGTTAGATTTACGGAAGCTGGAGCTTCAAAAAGCTTTTTCCAACGTAAAGCAGGAGAAGCATTAAAGATAGGCAAGGAATGGAAACAAGCGGGTAGGGGCCAAACAGCGGAATTCAGAAAATTGGGAGAAGCAGCAAAGTATTTTATTGAAAAGACACAACACGCTGAAAGAGTCCAAATGGCTTCTATGAAAGCCATCAAGCTGGCTCCTAAAATAATGGTTGCTGGTGCTGCTGCTTATGTAGGAGCCCATTATACCTTACGAAAAATGAGGAAAAAATAATGGCACAGGGGAATGACAAGGTAGTTTTTAGACGGGTCAAGGGGAAGATTGTCCCGATTAAGGCGAAGTATGCAAAGGACGGACAAAGAACCATTACCAGAAAGCATAAAGGTGGAATGGTTTCGCATGAAAGAACATCAAAAAAGATAAGAAAAGAAGTCTATGCAGCAGGCGAAAGGAAAGTAAGAAGCAAAAAAAGATTTAGAGCCGGTTTTTACGCTACCACCACCGCAGTAGCCGGGTTGGCTGGAGGAAGATTTTTTAAAGGGGCCCCGACTTCCGGAAAATTCAAAGCCGCTGTTGCTGGTGCTGCCATTTTAGCCGGAGCATTAGGGTACAAAGAAAGAAAAAAAGACCAAAGATCCCGAAATATAGGAAGGGCATTTGCCAGAATGAAACATACCGATATCGATGTCGGGACCTTTGCTGTTAGAAAAGGGAAAGCAAAAAGGACAAAGCTTAGAGAACGTAGATAATGCCACAAGCCCCGGAAGTCATAATAGAGAAGATTGACGAACTTGGGGTCATCCACGCCCACAATAAAGAGATCCTTTCTTTAGAGGAAGCCCAGGCAAAAAAGATCCTGGCTATTTATAAACGGGTCCGGCAGGATCTCCGGGACCGATTGGACCTGCTGGGAGCCTCCTATGCGGGGCAAATGGAAGCGCAACACGTCCGCGGGATCCTGGTGCAGGTAGAATCCGGGATCCTGGAGCTGAAACAGCTCCTCCAGGAAGAGATGAGCCAAGTTGCCCTGGATACCGCACTCAAAGGCATTGCCCACACCACCAGCGAGATCATAGCCCTGGAAAAGCTCTTCGAAGGCCGGGTTTTACAGATTGATATCCAGGCAGCTCTCCTCGCTGAGAGCACAAAAGCCCTGAAACTGAAGCAATACCAGTCATCCATGGACAGATACGGAGCTGATTTGGTGGATAGGATGAACAGGATCCTGGTGGATGCCGTGGTCATGCAGCTACCCTATCACCAGACGGTTTCCAGGATCTCGGGAGCCACCGGATTGATGGCTTCTGAGGCGTATCGAGTCCACCGGATAGTAAGAACCGAGCTTCACTCAATTTATGATATGTCGCGTCTGAATACGCTCCAGGAAATAAAGAAAGAGCAAATTAATGACCTGGAAAAGATTTCCATTGATCCTTTGGATAGTCGCACAGCTCTTGATTCTATTGCTGTTATGGGTCAAATACGGCCATTAAATGAACCGTTTAGGTTTAAAGGGCAAGTTACCGATCCAAAGACAGGAGAAAGCAAATTCATAGAGGTAAAACCCTTTATGAACCACCCAAATCGTCCAAATGACAGAGGATCCACCGCACCATATAGAAAAGTATGGGCAAAAGGTTTAACATAAAGTAAAAAGTAAGTGTTTTCAGGTAAAACATTTACGGAGGTTAAAATGCCAAACGAGCCTGGTGCTCCTATTGAGCCTACAGCAACACCCGCTGCCGCAGTACCCTCGGCAGCAGATCCAAATCCGCCTGCTGATCCCTCAGCAGATGCTGGAGCTGGGAACGGAGGGACCCCTGGAGGAGATCCTGCCGTAAAAGGGGAAGATAAATGGGACGCTGAAACTAAGGCGTATATTCAACGGTTACGCGGAGAGAATGCCAAGCACAGAACAACCAACAAAGAGCTAAGACAACAGATTGGCAAGATTGAAGGGGCCGTTATTGGGGATCAACCAGATGATCCCGAAACCGCCTTGGTTGAAGCAGTGTCAATGAACGAACAATTGATGGCTAGAAATGCCGTTCTGGAAAGCGCCATTGAAAACAAGATCCCGCATGATCAAGTCGATTATTATGGCTACCTCATAGGCAAAGAGGCCGAGGAGCTGGAAGAAGGGGACGAGCTGGACTTAACTCCCATAGTCGATAGGGTCATGAAAATTGGTCAGAGTGAGCCTATGCCTGGAGCCGGGGCCACTACTGGAACACCACCACCGAAGGGCGGGGCCCCTGGAGCTGGTGGGAATCAACCCGGGGTTGAACAGTTTAAAAAAATGACGTTTTTGGAAAAGAGCACGCTCCAGAGGGAAAATCCAGAGCTTTACGAGAGCTTAAAATCTCAAAGCTTGGGATAATCCGGGGGAGCCATAGCCATCCTAATGAAGCCAATAGGAGGAAATTATGGCTCGCACAGAATCAACAGATATCCTTTTTAATCCAGTAGTATGGAAAGACCACGTTGAGGCGTATTTCAGGCAATTACTTGTCTGGGGTCAATCCGCTACACGCTTTGATGATCTCGTCCAGGGCCCAGGGGAAACCCTAACCTGGCCGTATTTCAAAAAAGTAGGCGCTGCTGAGAAGCCTGCCGAGGCTGCTTCTCTAACAGTGGACAAGCTGGGAGATGACAGCTTTACCTCATCCGTAGTCGAAGTGGGTAAGGCTCTTGCCTTTACGGACAAGTCTTTTGTGGTTAGCGCCGCTCGACAGCAAATCATTCTGGCCGAAGCCCAGAGAAATATCGCCCGCGTTATGGCTGAGCAAGTGGACGCTGACATTATTGCCGAGGTTTACACGGGTGGTAATTATGTTGCCGGTTTCGATGCCACGGCAGGAACAGATCTCATGAACATCCAGAATCTTCTTAAGGGAAAGATTGCTGGATTCGGAGATCGGCAGTTAGAGGCTGCTATTTGCTACATGCATAGCAAGCAGTATTCTGACATGCTGCGAGATACCACCACCGGATTTTTAAAAGCTGATGCCACGGATCCCATGGCCATGGTCACGGGTTTTGTGGGTCGCTTGGCTGGCATGGCGATCGTGGTTTCTGACCAGTGCCCCGTCACCACAGACGGAATTAGTGCTGGTGTAGATTCCTATGATGCCATGATTTTCAAGCCAAACAGTCATGGTCTGATCCTGAAAAAAGATTTCGGCGAGTTCGAGATGGATCGGGACATCCTAGCCAGAGAGACCGTTATTTCCATGACCGCATGGTATAGCGTTAAGTCTTTCCATGGTAAGGTTGCAACCGACGATTTACGGGCCTGCCGTATTAGGACTGCATAAGTCGCTTTGCTGCTTCCCCGGGGAGAGTCCCTCGCCTCTCCTCGGGGATTTTTTAAGGGGGTCGTATAGATGGGAATGCTGATCCACCACCATCGCCTAAAGCGTTTGAAAAAATGGCAAGAAGTAGGGAATAAGAAGAATCTAGGCACTGAGCACAATTCGAAATTTGTGCCTGAAGTTAGAAAAACGATGGATGGATCAGACGGCCCGACCCCTGTAAAGCGGAGAAGGGGAAGACCAAAGAAAAATGCTATCAGCAACAGAACAGCAATCGGTTGTTAAGTTCCTGGGGTGGCCGTCCAAGACCCTACAGGTAAATTCTACCCATTACAGCAAGATTTTTGTCGATAGGCTTACCGCCCTGGATGCTGAAGGGGAAGCCATCGTCCAGGATTATCTGCGCAAACTCGGGGAGATTGACGAAAAGATAGAATGCGCAACTTGCCGGGTATCCACGGAAAAGGTGGACAATATCCACCTAAACAATCGAGAGATTGACCAGCTCTATGCGCTGAGACACCGATGGATTCATGAGCTTTCTGACTTTTTGGATCTTCCCATACTTAAAAGCAATCACCATATGGGATCCTTAACGGTTTAATGACTTGCTGCAATTTAAAAAAGAGCCTTTCCAAATGCATTGATTCTGCCCTGGCTGTGAGAGATTCGATAGGAGCCAACATCCACGAAATTTACCTTGTGGAAAGGTGTTGGTCAGGGGAGACTATAGGAGACGGCAAGCATTACGATAAAGTAACCAAGCTTTCTCCCACCCCTGAAATCCGAGAATTTGCCCATAACATAATGGTCCAAACTGGTGGTGCGATTCAACAAGGCGATATTTTACTTAAGGGAATCTCGAAAAATCGCTATTCTCGGGAAGATTTGCAATATCAAAGTGATAACCCAACACAAGAAAAGTTTTATCTCATTGATGATCGCGAATATCGCATTGTTAATATTGTTGAGCGTCTTGTTACTTGGGATGTGCTGGTGAGACAGACCATAAACCGGAGGCATTCGGAGCGTTAATGGCCAAGATCAGGGTCAAAATTGATGAATTTGACAAAGCCTGGGACAAGGCCACCGATGAGATGCGCCGAACAATGCACAAGGGCCTGGTATCGGGCACCCTAAAAGGCCAGAAGATTGTAATGGAGAACTCCCCCGTAGATACTGGGCTTTACCAAGCCTCATGGAGAGTCATTGAGATGGCCTTCGGTCACGTACAGCTAGGAAATACCGCTCCCCACGCCCCTGCAATAGAATTTGGGGCCCGTCCACACACCCCACCCATAGGCCCCTTACTCGCTTGGGCCAAAAGAGTGCTCCAGGATCCCAGCGCACCCCCTGGATACTCTGATGCGGTCTGGTCCCTGGCAAAGGGAACACAAAATAAGATCGCCCAGTTTGGACAGGAGCCTAAACACGTTTTGACTAACGCCATTCCGAAGATTCGGGATGAAATAATAAGGGAAATCAAGAGACATCTCTGATGCAAATAGGTGAAAACGCCATTGATGCCGCAGTCAGTCAATTAGAAAGATATCTGACTGAAAACGTCTCGGAAATCAGGAAGGTTTACCGGGAATGGCCTAATCCATCCTACCAAATGTATCTGCCTTCCGCTTCCCTTCTCACCGCAGCCCATGAAATCACGCTATCCAGGAATTTTGAAAAAGACCGGGAAGACATATCTGGAACAGACGTAGAGAAAAAGATTATTTGGCACGCCGGGTACATGGGGTTTGTGGTTCAGATGGATTTATGGACAGATAGCAAGGAAGATAGGCATGACCTTGCGGAAAAGATCTTTCGCGTGTTAAATCCAGACATTGGCCTTACTTCCGGTTTGTCCCTAACGCTAGAACAGTATTACAATGCTATTTGTAGATACGAGGTGGATACCACAGCCATAGAGGACAATGAAGACAAGGCAATCCGTAACGAATGGCGTTATAGGTTTGATTTAAGAAGTCACATGGACTTACTAATTCCAAAGGATGAGTACATCGCCGCAACAATCGAGCTGCAAAGCGAGACTCAAGACATTGCTGGCAACACCATTGATCAGGTGATTGTCGAAATTTAATACGGGGGAAAGAAAATGGGAATTTTCAGATCCAATGATCCGACGACTTGGGACAAGGTTGATCAGGTAGTTATTGCAGAGATTGCGCCTCCAGGCTCAATTTCTGGGGTTGCCACCAATATTGCAATATTGGTTGGGCGATTCGAAAGAGGCCCGGCTAATGAGCTTGTGGAAATCGGGTCAACTGGTGAACTTTTTGAGACTTACGGGAACAATGATAATTATTCGGGAAATCTGGAGCTTAAGAATAAAAAATTTGGAAGACTCCGAATTATCCGAACCATTGCGGCAACTGGAGCGGCAAAGTCCACAAAGAGCTTTGATGGCGCTACCATTCCCGTTATTCAATTTGATGCCAAATTCGAGGGAGACTACGGAGACAATATCAAGGTCACCATTGAGGATGGCACGGTTTCCGGAAAGAAATACACTGTCCAGGATACTAACACCAATCCTGCGGTGCCTGATGAGATTTACGACAATCTCGCCATTGCCGATATTGTTGCCAATACCTTTGCGGGATCCAAGCTGGTCGATGTCACGGTTCTCGCTACGTCCGAGGAACCGACGAATGTTGCGGCCACGGCCCTGGCAAGTGGTTCAGACGGTACGGAAGCGGACACCGATTACGCGACGGCCTTGGTTGCCGCGGAGCAGGAAAGTTCGGGCAATTTCATCTGGGCTGACAAATCTTCCACAACGGTCAAAAACGCTCTGGAGCAGCATGTTCAAAATGCTCCAGATAAGATTGCGATCATTTGCCCCGATGACGATACAGTGGATGAGGCAGCAGCCGTCACTGATGTGGCAAATTATCGTTCTGACCGTATTGTTTACGCTTATCCTTACGTCGCGACCCTGATCAATGGGGTGGAAGTGAGCCAGGCCCCAAGTAGCTGGTACGCTTCGATTATGTCCCAGATGCCTCCTCACAAGGATCCGGCATCCATCGAGGCGGTACAGTTCACGGTAGGGATCCTAAAGCTGAAACAGCAGCTTACCCGGGCCGACTATATCACTTTCAAGGAGCAGGGAATCAGTGCCTATGAGCTAGATCCCCTGTACGGCGTCAAACCGAAATCTGGAGTTGTCACCGGGCTTACTGCCGGGAAGACCCAGATCCTTCGGCGCAGGATGACCGATTTCTTGACTACATCCATCGCAAACCGACTCAAGCAATGGCAGAACAAGGTGAATAATCGAGCCAATCGGGATGCGGTCAAGGCTGAGATTCTCAATTTCGATAAGAAGTTAGAGAATGAGGGAATTCTACCCAGCAAGGCGGACGTAAAAACCGGATCCCCGGTAGCGGTGGATACGGAAAGCCTAAATACTGATGATCTCATCGCCCTGGGCTACTTCAAGATTCAGTATGTCAGGCGAATTTACTCCAGTATGCGTTACATTGTCCTGCTTGCCGAGATCGGCGAGGGAGTATTAGTCACGGAGGAATAATTAATGCCAACAATTAGAGGCCACCAGGCACAAATCAAGTTTTTCCGAAACGGGGGGGATGTCGAGATTGTTGACGTGACCCGTTTTGAGGTTAACCAGGAAAGCAATTTCATGAAATCCAAATATGTGGGTAATCCAATTCCCGAAGGGGACGTGGCTTACTCAGGATTTGCTGGAACTGCTGACTTGGAAGTCAGAGACTCATCAGTCGATGAACTGATTGACGCGCTTGTCGAGCAAAATCTTGGCGGCGTTGGAGTCGATGACGTTAGCCTTTCGGTTTCTGAGTTTTATCCAGATGGGCAGGTGAAAACCTGGGCTTATTATGATGTCCAGTTTCGTCTGTCAGCTACCTATCCGAACCTGGAGGAAAAAGTAACCAAGCGTCTTGAATTTCAAGCCGCTGGCCGGATTCCTCTTTAAAAATTAGAAAGCGAGTACGTTGATGGCAGAGCAAGCAATTAGGGTAACTTTGTCCACAGGCAAGGTTGTCGTAATCCGTTTACCGAAAATCAAGCACCAAGAGCAGGCAATGCGTGCTGTTGGAAAAAAAGCTCAGGGAAATCCTGAGCTTTTGCAGTTTTTATCAGGCGTTGAACTGATAAAATTGCTTTTGGTAAAAGTAGATAAGAAAGACTTTTCCTATAAAGATTGGGAAACTAAATCCCTGGATGATGTTTTTGATTTGAAGGAAATAAAGCAAATCACATTGGCTATATCTCAGTTTACCCAGGATGAGGAAGAGGGTTTTTTACCAAAAACCGAGGCAGTCAGTATTGGGGAATGATTGCCTGGTTAAAACATTACTCCAATATCAGCCTTGACGAGATCAGGGAAATGACCATGAAAGAGCTGAAATGGTACAAGGAAGGTTTGGAGGACATAATAAAAAGGGAAAACGCTAAATAATGGCAGGCATAGCTTTTGAAATAGTTGCCGATATCAAGATGGGCGTTGGTCAGGCCATGCTTGAATCGGAAAGAGTAAAAAGAGCCATCGGCGGGATCTCCAGAGCGGCAAATGATGCTCAGACAGCAATCGCAAATATGGGATTGCAGTTTGCCTCCTCCCTGGGATTAGGAGGGCTATCCCTTGCCGGTGGATTATTAAAATCCATATCTCTATCAGAGAAATTCAATCAGACGGTAAATACTTTCGCCGGAATTATCACTGGAAATATGGATGTGTTTGCTGGTGATTACCTCAAAGACTTCAACAATAGGATAGCCCTATCTACTCAGCTAATGCATGACCTTAGTGCAGAGGCAAATCGGATAGGAACTTCTGAATCTGACTTTTTCCGATTCTTTAAAGAGATTTCCTACATTGGTCTGAAAGGTGGATTAACTCTTGAGCAAATTAAAACACTTGCCTCCCACGTCACTGTGGCAGCTCCTATTGCTGGGATCAATAAAGCTCTGGCTGGCCACCAGATCACTCAGATGGCACTAAGAGGCGCTGCTGCTTCCCCTACTCTTTGGAAAATGCTGGTTACTGAAGCCCCATCTCTGGAGAAATTCCAGGGCAGACGAGGCATGACAGAGTTTGGTCAATTGTCTGTGTCTGCAAGAATGCAGATTTTAGCTACAGCCTTTAAAGATATCGGAGACAGACCTGAGTTATTGGCAAGACAGCTAAACACTATCGGCTCGCAAATGGATATTTTGAGAAACCATTTAGTGGGGATGGAAAGTGTTTTGATGCCTCTTGGAGATATTTTAAGGCCAATATTAATCGACTCTCTTAGAGATGCGTCTGGGGTGATAGACGGACCCGTAAGAGGAACCATTCAAGAATTTGCAAATATCCTTAGAAGATTCGTGGATCAAAATCTTGAAATGATGAAGGATATGCACCAAGCATCTCAATTAGACAGGACCAGGAGCCTGGCTGCGATAATAATTGGTATTATCCCAAATATTTTATTGCTTGGGGTTGGTCTACAGGTTGCCCAGTTTGGATTGATTAACACCACAAAGAATTTTATGGGACTGGCAGCAGCTTTAGAAAAATCGTCTGAAGCAATACGAGGTTTTGTTATGTGGCTTTTTGGGGGAAGGGCTATATTTCAGCAGCTTGGAATGGTTTTTGGTGGAACTCTTCCTGCAATGAGCAGGCTTACCCTTGGTCTTAGGGTTCTTGGTGTCCTTTTTGTAAGGTTAAATGTTTTGATAGGGGCCCTTTTTATAATTATCCAGACCTTAATCAGGGCAGGAGCCGAGTTCAGGATCAATATGGCCAAGTGGTCGATTGGAAACATGGAAAGAGTGACCAGGCTTTTTGATAAATTCTTAGGGGTGGTCCATATGCTATGGAGTCCATTCCAGGGATTCATAGAACAAATGGGATCCTTCCTGGGCACTTCAATAATTACGGTTGGTGTATTAGAGGCATTGATCTGGGCTTTTGAGAGGGTCACGGATTTGCTTAAGATATTTGCCAGAGGTGTAATGGTAATAAGAGGAATTGCCGCCGTAATAGGGGAATTCCTGGGGGCCATAGTTGCTTGGGTAGGGCTTTTGTCTCAAGGAAAATTTGCTCAGGCTGCTGACTTTTTGGATCAGGAATGGAATCCTTTTGAGGCGTTTTTTAAGCAGTGGGAAGAAGACGAAAAGATGATGGAGGGTTTTACGAGGCAGAAAAAGCCTACTGTGTCTCCCAAGTATGAACACCACGGGGATGTTAATATCTTCAACGATATCAAAGAAGCTTTTGAGCCAGACAGGATTGCTTTCACGGTTTCAGAACAGATTAAGAAAGCTTTGACATCTCCTAAGTCTGCCGTGGCAACTGCTGGTGGGGGTGGAACTTTTGATATGTCTACAACGGCCAGGATTCAACCACCATAGAGGGATAAATGGGATTTTATGATGTCTTAAGGGATCCGGTAGGCACAGCATTTGATCTTGCTATCCCGGATCAAACCTATCGCCCTGGGCGATCCATTGTTGAGAACCACCAGTTTATTATTTCCGTGGTTGCAGGAGGCGAAGGCAGTTTTGTTGCGCTTACCGGCTCTCAGCTTCCCCATGAGATTCTTCCGTTTGGGGGTCAGCAAAGAATAGTTAAAGAGTTTTATCCCGGGAACCCTGAGCCTGCCATGCAAATAATGGGATCCGAGGAAGCCGATATCCAGATAAACGGAAGGCTTTATGATAAGCGTTTCCCTGAGCGAAAGAACCGGATGGAATCCGTTTCCTATGAGGTGGCGAAAAAGCTGGACTCTTACAGGCTAAGGGGGGAGCTTCTTGAGTTAAGCTGGGGTGACTTCAGGCGATATGGTTTCTTGAAGGAAACCAAGTTCGACATGAAGACGACCAAAGACATCAATTACCAATTGATTTTTTCCATCCTTGGTTTTTCAAAGCCGGTTCATTGTAAGTTCACCGAAGAGAGAAAGGTCCCATTCGAGATCAATAATCAGCTCGCCCTGGAGGTTCAAGACTTCACATCATTGGAGGGAGTCACTCTTGAAAAGGGTTTACTGGATGTCATTAACGATGCTATCACCACCGCTGTTGATGTGTGCAACGTTGCTATTGATCTGGTTAATAATACTCTTACCCAATTAGAAAACATTGAGCGGACATATAACCGGGCAATTGGGGCAATCAGAAATGCTTTAAATTCTGTCCATAGGGCATTGACCAGGCTTCGCCGCATCTCTTTCCAGGATGCTCAGAATTTAACGATAGGGCTTAGCGAATTTCAAAGGCCAATTTCTCAGAGCTGGGACACAATTGGAAAAGTTCGGATTACCACAAAGCAGGGCATGAGAGTAAACAATTTTTTGCTTTTGCTTTTGGCTCAAATCAGACTTATTGCGGCTCAGATCCCCAGGGCCAGGCATTTGGTCAGAGAAGGAGATACTTTACAGAGCCTATCCATCAAATATTACGGCGACCAAACCCAATGGAACAAGATTAAGGAGCATAATCAATTAATTGAAACCACCTTACCAGTGGGAGCAATTATTGAAATACCAAGATGAGCGTTTATTATCCACAGGCTGTTGTTTCTTTAGAGATGATATGGGAGGACTGGGGTCAGCCTGGAATTATCGAGACAAGAAGCAATATTCTGGTTCTCACTCCAAAAAATCTTGAAGTCCAGATAAATAATTACAAGGAAGCCGACACTGCCAGGATAACTCTAGACTATAAAACTTTTCCCTTTGAGCCCAGGGTTATCAGGACAATAAAAGTCACTGCGTACATGGCTAATATGGAAGGGCTCCTGGATGAGAAGCTTCAGCCAATAAGACTTTTCCCATTGAATCCGAAGGATACATCAGACGCCTCCATTAAAAAATATCAGGAGCAACTCAAGGACCGAGTAGTTTTTGTAGGGTTTGCCGATGAGTCCACAATTCAGTTTAATCGGGACACCAGAGAGGTGGTGATCGAATGCCGGGATCAAACGTCGTTACTCATAGACACCAAACATTCAAAATCAATTCTGGATTTGAATTTAGGTTTAACTGCTCTGATTCAAAAGATTCTGAGAACCTATAAGTCAACCGAGCCCCTGGCTGACAGAATAGAATTTCGCCCTCCGGAGCTGGAAACTTCTGTCCCTAACCTTGCCGCTGCTAGCACCGATATAGGAGACGCGAAAAAGAATTCACGAAAATCTGAAAGCTCCTGGGACGTGATAGTTGATCTTTGTAACCGTGTCGCCCTGGTGCCTTTCATCGAATTGGATAAGCTTATAATCACTCGCCCTAAAGTGATCTACAATTATTCCGACAAAATTCTCTTTGTTTGGGGAAAAAATATCACCAACATGAGGATTAAAAGAAAGATTGGCCGCAATAAAGGGCTAAATATTATTGTGCGATCCCTGGTAGTAGACAATATCAGCGCCAAGGGTGAGCACGTAATCCAGGTTAAATACCCGTTTGATAAAACTGGGAAAGCCCAGACAGTGAAAAAGATTGTTGACGGTAAGGTTGAAGAGGAAGAGGCCCCATATCACGTTTTCTTTTTGCCCCAGATAGGGGATAGGCAAAAACTTCTGGAACGGGCTGAAGACATATGGGAGGAGATGGCAAGGCAGGAAATTGAGGGAACCATATCCACCAAATGCATGGTCCTTTGCCAGGGAACAAAAAACAATGCTGAGTCTCAAAACATCAAGCAGATTTCCGCTATGGATATCAAAATGGGAAGCCCTATTGATGTGAAGATTGATACTAAGGATCTGGAGGCGCTTAGCCAGGTAAGGGGTAAGGGTATCGGAGCCATGCGGGATAAGCTGATAGAGCTTTGCTATCCGCCCCAGGTAGCTAATGCCTTGGCAAATACTTATGAGCTGATGAGAAAGATTGCGACCCCGCTTTATACGAAAAAAGTAACTTTTAAGATTTCCGCTTCTCAGGGTTTTGCTATGGATATTGATTATATCAATTTCATAGAACTAGATGAGGCTCTGGCCGGTACGGATTTAAAGAAAGCTGAATCATGAGGAGTCACCAGTTAGACATAGAGCTTTTGAAAGAGGCATTACAGGATGGGAAAATTCATATTTCTCTGGCTAGCGTTATTTCTTCAGAAATTGCTACGGATCGATCATCCTGGAAAGCTACTGTGCGCCTGCTACCAGATGGATACGAGGCGCGTGTGTGGGTCACTGCCGAATATGTGGCCCCTGGTGTCGGGGTCTACTATCCCCTTAGACAAAACGATCTGGTTCTGGTGGCCTTCTCTGAAGGAAACCAAGATTATGGGTTTTTGATTAAGCGCATACCAACAAAAGAGGACAGCATTCCGGAGGAATTCAACAATGACAAAGTTGTCCTTAAGACAACTTCAGCAGAAGAGTTTGTGTTGGTCTGCAATAATATAAAACTAGGATCTGATGGCTCATCTGAAAACTTGGTTCTTGGGCAAGTATTCAAGGACATGATGAGCGAAGTCCTTGGGGCGTTAGGTGTTCATAAGCATATCGGGAACTTAGGTTATTTAACCTTTGTTCCCGACAATGCTTCCACCTATCTTAATAAGAAAGCGAGCCCCGTGGATGATGAGGAAATTTTGAGCGACAAAGGATTTACGGAGAAATAAATGCCGCTTTCTCAGTCAGGATTAAGCTCAGCCATCAAATCAGAGATTCAAAATCTCTACGGGACGGCAGACGACGACGCTACTCTTCAGAAGTTTGCTGATGCCCTTGCAAAGGCTATAGTGGACCATATTACAGCCAATGCTTTGGTGACGGTAACAGTAACCGGGGTTCAGAACGGCCCAGGCACAGCGCCGGGGACAGGGACGGTAAGCTAATGGCAGACGTACTTGACGAAATATTTTATGTGGACGTAGCGCATAAAAAAGACTTCCTGGAAAGCTCAACCAAGGATTTGGATACCATTGGGGGAAGGAATAATGTTGTCGATGCCATATTGCGCCGTGTTGCTACCAGTCCCGGGGAGCTGGTCCATCGCCCTGAGTACGGGGTGGGGATCCAAAATTATCTCAATGCGCCAAATTCCGTAAATCTCCAGCTCAAACTGGCCCAGGACATCCGGGTCCAATTGGAACGGGATGAGCGTATCGAATCGGTCAAAGAGGTTTCGGTTTTCGTAGAGAACAACGACCACGACAAACTGAAGGTCAAAATCAAGGTGGATCTCCGGGGGATCGGGGAAACGGATATAGAGGAGGTTTTCCAGAATGGCTGACCAGGAACTTCTTAGCTTTCAGGAACTTTATGATTACGGGAAAACGGAACTCGAATCCCGAACCACCAAAATCACGGATTTTGAAGAGGGATCGGTTGCGGACGCGGTGCTTGGTGTCACAGCACAAATGGCAGAGGAAATCCAAAATGTCCTAGTGGATCGGGTTAATCGGACCTTTACCGATCTAGCTGAAGGGGAGTATTTGGAAACCCTTCTGACTGACCATTTCGGTTCCGGATTTGCCAGGCCAGGTGCCATTGAGGCGTCTGGGGTGGTTACTTTCTCAAGGCCCACGGCTGCGGCAGGAGCCGTCACAATACCGGCTGGGACCGTGGTTTCTACGGCAACGGACGCCTCCGGAAACAGCAAGAAATACGCTACTGAGATCGAGGTAAACCTTGGGCCTACTGACCTATCAATAAACGCTTCAGTGACCGCTCAGGAGGCAGGAAGCGCCGGAAACGTGGAAGCTGGGAAGATTACGGTCATCGATTCGAGTCTCACGGATTCCTCCATTACGGTGGACAACGCAGCGCAGATGACTGGGGGAGACGATGAGCTGACAGACGCGGAATACCGGGAGTGGGCTAGAAACAAGGTAGAAACGATCCGGGGTGGGACGTGCCTGGCCATCGAATCGGCTGCTCTTAATACCCCTGGGGTCGAAACGGCGGTGGTAGTGGAATACCTGAAAACGGTCATCGAATGGGATCCCTCCGGTGGGACTCCTATTGGGCCTCATTTCAGCCTGCCGGTGCCGATTCTCTACATTGCTGATGCCAATGGGTCCGCTGATGCCAGCCTTATTCAAGATGTCAAAGACGCGATTGATGAAATCCGGGCTTGTGGCATTGAAATCCTGGTGGATTCCGGGGTGGGGCTCAATATTTCCTGGGATTTCACGGTGACTTTGAATCCGGCTGGGCCCAATTATCTGGATTTGGTGGCTGATCTAATTGATATCAGGAAAACAGCCCAGGCTTACATCAATAATCTCGGGGTGGGTCAGGATTTCATCCGGGAAGACGCAGAGGCTTATGTCATGGCCATCTGGGGCACCACCGGAACCGGAAGTCAGGATCTAACTGCCATCGTAACCAATGAGCCCACCGGAGAGATTAATGCGGGGGCCACGGAAAAACTTATCGCTGATATCAATGACGTAACGGCAAGCTAATGATTGAAACATATCAGACAAAAGACGAAATATATCAAAAGCTTAAGGGATGGGTTCCTCGTTGGTTTTTCGAGCTGGAAGAAATCAACGAGGCGGTATTCTACGGGATGGCCGAAATCCTGTCCCGGCTCGATGCCAACATCGCGGGGATAGTGGATGAAACCTACATTCTCGAAGCTCTCAATAAGTGGTTGGATCAGCATGGCCTGGAGAGAAATTTAGTCCGGGAAGAGGGAGAATCAGATGACAGCTTCCAGGTCCGGGTTCAGCAGATCGTAAATTCCAATAATTGCAATACGATCAAAGACGCTGTGGATGATTTGCTTAAACCTGGGGATGAATGCGTCATTGTCGAATCCTTTGATGCCCAGCCTTTTTGCGATAGGGAATATTTTTGTGATCGCGGAGCTCTATTGGCCGCTCCAGTAGCCAGGTTTTTCCATGTCTTTGTACCCTCTCAGCTCCATGATCCATACAGCTTTTGTGATCGCGAATATTTCTGCGATAGAGAGGATTTTGTCGGTAGGGCGGAAACTGACAGCGATGTTTATGCCGCAATAATTGAAACTATTAACAGAATGAAAGCTTGCGGGGTATTGTATACCCTGTCAGAGACAACCTAACAGGGGGATGAGATGCCAAGAAGAGCATGGAGTGATGGACAGGAAGTAACTTTTGAGGATTTAAGCAAATGCACGCCTAACCTGGAGCTGGAGCTTTACGAAAGAATTCTTTACGAAATGCTTCAGAAAAAAGTAGATGCCTTCTTTGGCGATGCCTTCCTGGTTAGCTTTGTAGGGCCAACTTCAGTAAGCGTAAAAGCAGGTAATGGATTTCAACTGGATTCCTCTCAGACGAAGCCAGAGCCGAAAATCCGGCCCTTGTTCTTAGACGCTGATACTCCTCAGTCATTAACTTCCGCGGATCCCACCAATGACCGGATTGATATTGTCTGCGTGAAATGGAAGCGGGAAGCAGTCACAACAGAATCCAGGAAATACAAGGACCTTTCAGACACCATTTCACTACAGAATTTCGATACTGAAACCGATTGGACCGCTGAATTTCTGATTGTGGTGGGAACTCCGGCTGGAAGCCCTGTGGCCCCTGCCACCCCTGCCGGGTATATCAAGATAGCAGAGTGTTACATGAATGCCGCGGTAGGGCTTTCGGGTGCCGGGGATATTACGGACAACCGGGACCAAATGCCGGTTGGTGGGGATCTATTCGCAAATACGGTTGGGCTAATCCGAATCACCGCAGCAGCTCAGATTGCCATCAATAATGTCTTTGCTGACATTGACCCGCTTCTCAATACCGCAGAAATCCCCGTAGAATGGGCCCCAGGGGATGATCCCTCACCGATTGGAGACGTTGAAAACAATGTCTCAGTATGGAGATTCTCCCAGGTAGATAGGGAAGTCCAAAAGCTTTATGCCTTTGTCGTGGTTCCCAAAGG
>CBFCWO010000062.1:0-16603 GCA_965601625.1 uncultured Flavobacteriaceae bacterium
CCGCAGTACAAAAGGACGCTTTCAAAGGTGCCGGTAAGCACGTAAACAATGCTGATCACCGCCTGGAGCCAGATGGCCGCCACCGGGATCCCCTGTTTGTTCTTCCGGTTCAGGAAGCTCCAGAGCTTGTAGTCTGTGCCCATGGCCATGGATACCCTGGGCCCTACCCAGACCATGGCGCTGATGCTGGAGATCAGAAAGAAGGCGATCAAGAGGTTGATCAGCGAAGCCCCTTTGGGGCCGAACACATTGGTGGCAAAAATGTGGCCCACGTCCAGGGCTCCCTGCAGGGCCTTTAGGGTGCCGTGCTTCAGGAATACCAGCTGCAGGCCAACATAGAGCAGGGTGACCAGTAGGGTTCCCTGCACCAGGGCTTTGGGGAGGTTGATCCTGGGGCGGTCTACTTCCTCGATGATATAGGCGGCGGCATTCCAGCCCGTATAAGAGTAACTTACATAGACAAAGGCGATGGCAAAGGACGGCGTGACCACTTCAGCGGTCCAGGCCCCTGAGAAGTCGAGGGCGGTGGCTTCCGGGTTCAGGAGCAGTCCCGCCCCGATCAAAAAGGCGATCAACAGCACCTTAAACCAGGTGGCCAGGGACTGGAACCGGCTGGAGGTGCGGATATTGAAGGAGTGGATCATGGAGATCAGCACAATGGCCCCAACGGCCAGGGTCTCCGAGGGGATGGCCACTACGTTGGTCAGATAAGCTCCCAGGGCCATGGCCGCAAGGGCCACCGGAGCTGCAAAGCCGACCAGCAGAGAGACCCACCCGGCCAGATACCCCATAAACGGATGGTAGAGCCGGGAGAGAAACAAGTATTCGCCCCCGGACTTCGGGTAGGCGCACCCCACCTCGGCATAGCAGAGGGCACCGATCAGGGCCATAACCCCCCCAAGAACCCAGAGGATGGCGATGGACCAGGAATTCTGTATGTCCACCAGCTGAAAGCCAAGGCTGGTAAACACCCCCGTGCCGATCATGTTGGCCACGACGAGGGCGGCAGCAACCTTCCATCCTATTTTCTTAGGTGCTCCCATGCGTTTTTGATGCCCCAATGGTCCCGGAAGAGGTTGGGGAGTGCTTTAGTTGGCCTTTGGCGTGCCCTCTATGGGTTCAAGGACATAATAGCCGCTGACCTGATCGATGATCCAGTTCCCGTCCTGGAACTTTACAATGTCATTGCCATCCATCCAGGTGGCATTTCCGATATAGGTCTGGATCGTATCCGCCTCTTTATCCCCTTTCGCCTTTGCTAAAAGCCCGTCTGGAGTGGCTTCCACGGATAATTCCAGTACCCTTCCACGTACAACCCCTGAAAAAGTTCCGGAGATGGCCTCCAGGTCCATGTCCACGGGTGCCGTTTCGTATTCCTGTTTTTCCAGCAGCTGCCAGGAAAGCTCGTTGGCAAAATAGCCCGCCCCTTTGGGCCCTGTGGTGTTCACCAGGCAGATCACATAGAGGTCGGCCTCCGGATAATACCGCGTATTGGAAAGGAATCCGTTTATCCCGCCTCCGTGGCCGATATACGGGTTCCCGTACTGCTCAAAAACGGACAATCCCTTGGCATAACGGAGGGGAGCTCCATTGTTGAGCGTCTCGGGAGTGGTTAGCAATTCGTATTCTTCCGGGCTCAGGATTTTCCCCTCATGCAGGGCCTTCATCCACTTCAGCAGGTCTGCGGTCGTAGAACAAAGTGATCCGGCGGCATAGGGCCAGGTGTGGTTCAGGAAAGCCTTTTGTTGGAGCCCTTCTTCGGAATAACTGTATCCGTAGACCTTGTTAGGCTTGATCTCCGTGGTAGTGCAATAGTGCGTCTGGTCCATGCCCAGGGGTTCGAAAATGGCCTCCTGCAGATAGGCCTCATAGGTTTGGCCCGTCACTTTCTCGATCAGCAGCCCCAGGATAAAATAGGCCGTGTTGTTGTAGATCATCCGCTGCCCTGGCTCAAAAAGGAATTCCTTGGTTTCCACCAGCCGGAGCAGGCTGTCCCGGGGGTGGGTTTCCATGGAAAGGTCCCAGAACTCGGGGATCTCCGTGTAGCTGGGAATACCACTGGTGTGGTCCAGAAGTGCATTGACGGAGATCCGCCGCCCATCCGTATCCATAGGGACGTAGTCGGTAAAGTCGTCCTGCAGGGATAGTTTGCCCTCAGAGGCCAGCTTCAGGATGGCCGCAGCCGTGAATTGTTTGGTCACCGAGCCAATCTCAAAGACGCCATCCTGCGGGACAGGTGCCTGCAGCTCAAGGCTGGCATAGCCATAGGCCTTATCGAGGAGGGCTTCTCCACCCCGGTATACCAGAACACTGGCGCCGGCGATCTCAGCACTGTCCACAGCGGCCTGGAAAATGGAATCGGCGTAGGCTTCAACCGGGGTCGTAGCCCCGGAGGATGTGGGGCTTTGCTTACAGGCAACGCCAACAAGCAACAACACCATGGGGAGGCGTGAAAGGATATTTTTCATATTCAAAGGATTTCTGTGCTTCTAAAAGGATCTATTGTTTCTTGTTGCTTCCAAAGGACTTGTCCGGATAGGGTGGGGGAGCTGGCACTTCCCGGGGATCCTTGCGGATTTCCTCCTTTAGGAATTCAATGGCCCGATCCAGCTGGGCATCTTCCCCCTTAAAGGTGGCGTGGGGCGGGTTGTCCACCACAATGTCAGGCTCAAAGCCGTGCCCTTCGATCAGCCATTCCCCCTTATCCCCGTAAACGCCCATCATGGGAGCACGGGCCAGGCCCCCGTCGCTCAGGCGGTTTACGCTGCTCAGCCAGATCTCACCACCCCAGGTACGCACCCCAATGGTGGTCCCAAGTCCGAGTTTTTTAAACCCGTCCGCAAAGGCCTCCCCGTCCGAATACGTGTTTTCATTGACCAGGACCACGATGTGGCCGCGAAAGGCGTACTGCATGTTCCAGGTGGGTTTTCCATTGCGGGTGGCCCAGTACATCCAGGCCTTGCGAAGGAGCTTCTCCAGGATAAAGCTGTCGATGTTCCCTCCGAAATTATACCGAACGTCTATAATAAGACCCTGCCGGTCAAAAACCGGGTAGAATTCCCGATAGAACTGGCTGATGTCATTGCCGCCCATGGCCCGTAAATGCAGGTAACCCACCTGTTTTTCCGTGGCTTCTTCCACTTTCAACCGATTGGTATATTCCCAATCCCGATACCGAAGGTTATACGCATTCCCGATGGGTTTAACGATCACGTCCCGATTGTTTTTGCCCCTCCGGAGGGTGAGGCGCACCTGCCGGCCGGCCTGGTTTCGGATCAGGGCTCCGATGTCGATCGCTTCCAGGGCATCCTTGCCGTTTACCTGTGTGATGACATCTCCTTCCTGTATATCCAGGTAGGGATCATCCAGGGGGGATTTTTCGTGTGGATAGTCGGGGTCGGCCCGGTAGATCTTCTCAATGCGGAACCCGCTGTTATCCCGGCTGAAGACCGCTCCAAGGCTGGCCACCTGTATATTTTTGTCGTCGTCCCTGAGGTCCCCGCCCCGGACGCTGGTATGCAGGGCCGATAGCTCCCCCACAAACCGGCCGATCAGGTCGGACAGTTCGTTGCGGGTGGTTACCCGGTCCACCAGGGGGAGGTATTTATCCCGCATGGCATCCCAGTCCACCCCGTGCATGTTGGCATCGTAGAAGTAGTCCCGTTCCATCCGCCAGGCATCCGTGTAAAGCTGTCGCCATTCCTGTTGCGGAATGATAGGAAATTTCCATCCCTTCAGGGAGATTTGGTCATCGCTGAGGTCCTTGACCTCAGAAGTTCCGGCCTTGATCATATAGAAATTGGAACCTTTCCGCACCAAAAGTTTTTTTCCCTCTGTGGCAAGGTCGTAGCTGCGGATATCGGCCACCAGGGTCTTTAGCTCCGGCTTTTCGTTCCCGATCTTCAGGACTTTCAGGTGCGTCTTCGCACTGAGGCCTGTGGTGCGCTCCTGAAGGTAAAGTGCTTCATCAGTATTGCTGAGGTTGTAGTAGTTGCCCGCAGGGATCGGCACCTCTGCGAGGCGCTGCTGAATCCCTTCCAGATCGATCTGGATAGAGACTTCATCAGCATCTTCATCGTTCTTATCCTTGTCCTCTTTCGCCGCGTCCTTGTAAAGCTCATCTGCAGGGCGAAAAGGCGAGCGGGTTCCCTTTTGCAGCGGGATATGATAGAGCTTCATCTTAGCGTCAAAATAGGGTTCCGGCTGACGGGCCCCCCAGGGAGAACCTACCAGGGAGGTAAAGCTTCGGTCCGATAGGAAATAGATGAATTTCCCGTCCTGGCCCCATTGGGGAGAGAAGGAGTTGGCCCGGTCTGTGGTCAGGTAATGATGTTTCTTCGTTGTTATGTTGTATAGCACGATCCGGACCATGGAGTTGTCTGCCTGCTCCTCAAAGGCCAGCCATTTGCCGTCCGGGGACCAGGCCGGGTTGCCCACGTAGTTGTCCAGGGTGGAGATCCGGGTGCTGTTGCCGGTATTCAGGTCCAGGATGTACATCCGCTGCCGCAGGTCTTTATAGGCCAGCCCTTTTCCATCCGGGGAGGGAACGCCTTCAAAACGCAGCACCTTCCCATCGTTGGTGATCGCTTTTTCTGTTCCGATCCCGTTGGAGGGGAGGGACACAAACTCGAATTCCCCGCTTTCATCGGAGAGTGCATAGAGAGTTTTGCCGTCGTGGGAAAAGGAGGCATCCCGGTAACGGACGCCGCTCTTTTCGGCAAAGTCCACCAGGCGGCCCTGTTTTACAGGGGCTACGAACACCCTGCCCCGGGCGGTCAGCACGATGTGCTCCCCCTTCGGATCCGGGCGGACATGGGTCAGGTACTGTGCCGGGTTTTCCTCCCATTTCTCCCGCAGCTGGTCCAGGTCTGAGGTCAGGCGGATATCCACTTTGGCATAGGCATCGGCCTCAATGTCGTAGAGCCATAGGTCCGCCCCCCACTGGTAAACGATCCGTCCTTCGGAAAGGTTGGCGTAGCGCACATCAAAATCCTTGTGTTCCGTATGCTGCCTGAGGTCGTTTCCACCTTCATCCATGGACCAAAGGTTCATGGTCCCGTCCCGGTCCGAGATAAAATACACCCGATTCCCATACCAGAGCGGGTGATGGCTCTCCCCGGTGTAATCCCGGGTAAGCCGGACGGCTTCCGGGGATCCCGGGGTGAATTTCCAGATCTGGCGGGCCGTCCCGCCCTTGTAGCGCTTGGTGACGTTCCGGTGGTAGGCCGGCCGAACAAAATAGACGGTTTCCCCTGCATCATAAGTGGCCTCACTGGCCTGATAGAGGGGGACCACCTCTTTGGATTTGCCGGCGGGATCGATGGAGACCACCTGGTAATCCGGAACGCGGGAATAGGCACGCGTCTGATAGAGGACTTTGCCGTCTGGGGTCCAGTCGTTTACCAGGGAAGCATCTCTTTCATAGGTCCATCGGGTAGGCAGCCCGCCTGTGGCCGGCATGGTGTAGACCTCTGTGGGGCCTTCATAGCTTGCCGAAAAGGCAATGGTTTTTCCATCCGGGGAAAAGGCCGGGTAGGTTTCTTCTTCCGGGTGGCTGGTGAGTCGCTGGGCAAGGCCTCCCGACACCGACACCCGCCACAGGTCGCCCTCAGCGGCGAAGATGATCTGGTCTCCATGGATATCCGGGTAGCGGTAATACCCTTCGAAGCCCTGGGAGTAGGAAATGAATACGGATAAGATACAAAGGAAAAACAGGCTCATGGAGCCGTTTGATTTAAGGGAATACATCATCTTTTGGCATGTTTGGCAACGGTGGCTGCGATTGTGGTTTTTAAAGTACTAAAATTTATGCTACCGCCGGGCCCGCCGTTGCTTCAAAAAAAAACAGCCCCGGGATCCGGGGCTGTTAAAAAAAAGGTAGGGAGAAAATTAAACGCCTCCCTTGAGGACTTCCTGCCACTTGGTGAGTTCATCCCACTCGCCCAGTTCGGCCAGTTTGGCCTGGGCAGGCCAGGTGCCCGTCATGCCGCGGTGCGTGGCAAAATTAGGACCGGCATCGTGTATGGTTTTCTCCAACATGCTCACGGAAGCCTCGGATAGCTGCCGGTAGCTGATAATGCCTTTGTCGTTGAGGAGGCCTTCGATCTTCGGGCCAATCCCTTCCACCTTGGTGAGGTCCTGTTTTACCGCCGGGGCAGCTGCGGGAGCAGCGGCACCCCCAAAGAGTTGCTTGAGCAGCCAGCCGAGCAGAAGCCCAAGGATAAATGCCCCGAGGAGCCATAAGAACCAGGGCCAGAATACATCAGACCCGTCACATGCCATTGTATTTATTTGAAGTAGTCTCATAATCGTAGTGTTTCAGTTTATGTGTTTATTTGATGATTTGTATAGTGACCCGTCGGTTGCGTTGCTTGTTCTCCGGAGAGTCGTTCGGGGCGGCGGGTTCCGCTTCGCCCACAGATTTGATCTCGATCTTGGATTCATCCACGCCCAGGGACATCAGGTGCTGCTTGTATTCCTCAGCCCGCTTCATTCCGAGTTCGATGTTGTAAGCTTCCTCCCCGTCGGAGTCGGTATGGCCTACCAAAAGCACGCGGTCCCCGGTTTCTGCGATATACTCGGCCACCTCTTTGGAGAAGGCATCTACAGCAGGCGTCACGATTTCCTGGTCGGAGTCATACCTGTACAGAATGGCCGTTCTGTCATAGAGCTCGATGACGTCATCGTTTCGGGTGACCCATTTGTACTGCAGTTCGTGCAGCATGTTGACCTTGGTGCTTTCGCAGTCATCCACCGGTCTGCGGCCGGTCACGATGTCATCCGGGTTCAGTTCCGTAAAGAGCGCTTTGACCTTTTCGGCCCTTGCCACGCCCTGGCTGGGATCCTCATTGCCAAAATAAGGCCCTACCAGAAGAAGTTTTTTCCCTTCCACCCGGGCTGCAATGATCTCTTGTTTTTTCTCCGGCCAGCCTTCGCTGGTGATGACCGCATCGGTCTGGCAGTCAAAGATCAGCGGGCCGTACTGGACCACTTCAACCGGCTCTTCTTCCGGACAACAGACCACGGTGTCCTTGTACCAGCCCCAGGCCAGCCACACCAGTAGCAGGAACAGAAGAAAAAGTAATAATGCTAGTGCTTTTTTCATGTGCTTTAGTTTTGTTAAAAAGTTCAAAAAGGTATGTTAAAAAATCGAGTTATCAAAAATTGAATCCAGCCCCTTAACTATTTGGTAAATTGGAGGTTACTCTTCATCCTAAATCACCGTCCGCAAAGGGTCATATACGCTGGGGATTATGTAACAAAAGTCACAATTTACTAGGGGGGCAAGGCTTAATTTTGTATTTTCAAAATGCAAATATGTTAGGCAAAGGTTCCAAGCTCTACAGCATTCTTTTTCTGAAGTGTCCGCGGTGTCACGAGGGAGCTTTCCTGCAAAATCACCCGTATAAACTCAGTAGCATCAACAAGGTGCGGGAGGAGTGCCCCCAGTGTTCTCTGAAGTATAAGATCGAGCCCAGCTTTTATTATGGCTCCATGTACGTGTCCTACGCCGTCGGTGTGGCCGTGGCCGTTGCGGTCTATGTGCTCATCCTGCTCTTTGGGCTTGACCTGGGCCTTGCCGGCATCTTCGGAAGCATTGTAGGGGCCCTGGTGGTCCTGATGCCTTATATAGGAGCGGTTTCAAAATCCATATGGGCCAACTTCTTCTTCAAATACGATGGGGAGGTGGCTTCAAAAGTAAAACAAGGCTCATGATACAGGAATTGAAAGCCAGCTATGGCAATCTTTTTGAAGAGCCCCTGGTCAATGAAATTGCGCAGGTAGGCACCTTTAAGGAAGTGCCTGCCGGGCACAAGCTTATGGAGATAGGGGAGTATATCAAGGGAATGCCCCTATTGATCTCCGGGGTGATCAAGGTCCTTCGGGAAGATCCGGACGGGGATGAATTGCTGTTGTATTACCTCGAACAGGGGGAAACCTGTTCCATGACCATGAGCTGCTGCATGGGACAGGCCCGAAGTGAAATCAGGGCCATAGCCGAGACGGATGCAAAGCTTATCATGATCCCAATTCGGAAAATGGAGGAATGGACCGCCAAATACCGGTCCTGGCGGAATTTCGTCTTTGAAAGCTACAACAACCGCCTCAATGAAATGCTCCATACTATTGACAACATTGCGTTTTTGAATATGGATGAACGGCTGATCAGCTATCTGAAGGAAAAGGCACGCGTCAACCAGGATTCCATCATCAGAAACACCCATCAGGAGATAGCATATGACCTGCACAGCTCTCGTGTGGTGGTCTCCCGCTTGCTGAAGAAGCTTGAAAAGATGGGAAAAATCGAAATCCACCGGAATTACCTGAAGATCCTGGACTTGTAGAAGATCGGACCCCTGCACTGCAGGACGGAGCCCAAAAATGACAACCTATGCTTAAGAAATTCTTTCCCATCCTGGAATGGATGCCTCGATATGAGAAACAATGGCTTTCCGGTGACCTTTCGGCAGGCCTGACCGTTGGGATCATGCTGATCCCCCAGGGGATGGCCTACGCCATGATCGCAGGGTTGCCCCCCGTATTCGGCCTGTATGCCGCCATGATTCCCCAGATCATTTATGCCATCATGGGAACCTCCCGCCAGCTGGCAGTAGGTCCTGTGGCCATGGACTCCCTGCTGGTGGCTTCCGGCCTGGGGGCCCTCGCCCTTTCGGGGATCGAGGAATATATTGCCATGGCGATTTTCCTGGCCCTTTTTATGGGCGTCCTCCAACTGGCTTTTGGATTGCTCCGGATGGGGTTCCTGGTCAACTTCCTTTCCAGGCCTGTCATCAGTGGGTTTACTTCGGCAGCTGCCATTATCATTGGTTTGAGTCAGCTGAAACACCTGCTGGGAACAGATATTGAAGGGAGCAATCAGATCCATATCCTGTTGTCCAATGCGGCAGGCACGCTGGGGGACACGAACCTGGTTACCCTCGGCATCGGCCTGGGGGCCATTATCCTGATCAAAGGGCTTAAAAAAGTCAGCCCGAAGGTCCCCGCTGCTTTGGTGGCGGTGGTGCTCGGGGTTGTAGTCGTATATTTTTTGGGACTTTTCAATCAGGGCGTTCGGATTGTGGGGGATGTGCCCGGGGGCCTTCCCGCCTTTGAGTTGCCCGTACTGGAGGTGGACCGGATCTCACAGCTCTTTCCCATAGCGCTTACCCTTGCCCTGATCGCTTTTATGGAAGCCATTTCTGTGGCCAAGGCGGTGGAAGAGAAACGGGGGGAGAAGCATGTGGATGCCAACCAGGAGCTCGTGGCCCTTGGGGCTTCCAACATTGTCGGGTCCTTCTTTCAATCCTACCCCACTACGGGAGGGTTTTCCAGGACCGCGGTCAACGATCAGGCAGGGGCACATACTGGCCTGGCCTCCCTGGTAAGCAGTGCAGTGGTAGGGCTTACGCTGCTTTTCCTGACCCCGGCCTTCTATTACCTGCCCAATGCGGTGTTGGCCTCCATTATTATGGTGGCTGTTTTCGGCCTTATCGATATCAAGTATCCCAGGCAGCTCTGGAAGAACCGCAAGGATGAATTCGTCCTGCTGGTGGTTACCTTCCTGCTGACCCTCGGGTTGGGGATCAAAGAAGGCATCCTGCTGGGGGTCCTGCTGTCGCTGTTGCTGCTGGTTTATCGTATTTCCAAGCCCCATATCGCCATCCTGGGAAAAATCCGCGGCACGAATTTCTTCAGGAATATCGATCGCTTTACAGGGGATGCCGAAGACACCGATACCTTCCTCATCCTGCGTTTTGACGGACAGCTCTTTTTTGGGAACAAGGATTACTTCCAGGAACGACTTCTCAGGCAGATACGAAAGAAGGGGCCTTCCCTGCGGTATATCATCCTGAATGCGGAGGCCATCAACTACATAGACAGCAGTGCCGTATTTATGCTGAAGGCGCTGATCAGGGAGATTAAGTCAGAAGATATTCGGTTTGTGGTTGCAGGGGCCATTGGGCCTACCCGGGACATCCTGTTCCGCAGCGGGCTGATTGAAGATATCGGATCTGAAAACCTCTTTGCAGACACCCTCCAGGCATATAACCACTGCAAAGAGGCAGGAAACCGGTCTGAAGTGGAAACCCGGATCGCCACACAGACGGCTGCTCGCCCAATGTAACCTAAGTCACTGAAGGACTGCAGACTGATGCTTAATTTAGTCCGAAATAATCTAATCAAAAAAGTAAGAGATATGAAAGTAGAACAAATCTATACAGGCTGCCTGGCCCACGCAGCATACTACATTGAGAGCAAGGGAGAGGCAGCGGTTTTCGACCCTTTGCGTGAAGTACAACCCTACATCGACCGGGCACAGATCGACAATGCCGAGATCAAATACGTCTTTGAGACCCACTTTCACGCTGACTTTGTCAGCGGGCATCTGGACCTGCAGAAGAAAACAGGAGCCGAGATCGTTTTTGGACCCAACGCAAAACCCGGCTATGATGCCCTGGTGGCAGAGGATGGTCAGGTATTCACCGTAGGGGATTACAAGGTCAAGGTAATCCACACCCCCGGGCATACCATGGAAAGCACCACCTACCTGCTGATCGACGACAAGGACGAGATGCATGGGATCATTACCGGAGACACCCTCTTTATTGGAGATGTAGGCCGTCCGGACCTGGCCCAGCACGTGGTCTCTGACCTGACCGAGGAAAAACTCGCAAACCACCTTTTTGATTCCCTTCGCAACAAGATCATGCCGTTGCCGGACCACCTGATCGTATATCCGAACCACGGAGCCGGTTCTGCCTGTGGAAAGATGATGAGCAAGGAGACCACCGACACCCTGGGGAACCAGAAAAAGGTGAATTACGCCCTCCGGGCAGACATGACCCGCGAGGAGTTTATCAAAGAACTGCTTACCGGGCTTACGGCCCCTCCCGGGTATTTCCCACAGAATGTCCTTATGAATATTCAGGGATATGAATCCCTGGACGACGTCATGGAGCGCGGCACCCAACCCCTGAGTTCGGAAGCCTTTGATGCGGCGGCCAACGAAACCGGGGCCCTGGTGCTGGACACCCGTGATGCGGAAGACTTTGCCAAAGGATTCATTCCGAACAGCATCAATATTGGGCTGGAGGGGAACTTCGCCCAATGGGTGGGTGAAATGATCCCCGATGTGAAGCATCCCATCCTGCTGGTGACCTATGCGGATAAAGAGGAAGAAGCCGTCACAAGATTGTCCCGTGTGGGTTATGACAATACCCTCGGGTTCCTTAAAGGCGGGTTTGACACCTGGAAGAAAGATGGCATGGAAGTAGAAACCACTAACAGGGTTTCCGTAGAAGAGGTGCTGAGCCAGCACGAGAAAAACCAGTTACCCGTGATCATCGATGTCCGCAAGAAAAGCGAATTCGATTCAGAGCACCTGATCGACGCGGTGAACATCCCGCTGAACGAGATCAACCAGCACCTGGCTGAGATCCCGAAGGATAAGCCATTCCTTTTGCATTGTGCAGGGGGGTACCGAAGCATGATCGCCTCATCCATCCTCAAACAACGGGGCTGGGGCAACTTTGCAGACATCGAAGGCGGCTTTGATGAAATGAAAGAGACGTCCCTTCCGAAGTCTGAATACATCTGCCCTACCACCATGTTGTAAGGGACTGAGACACTTGATTTTTTGGCCCGCCTGCTACCAGGCGGGCTTTTTTATTATGTAACTTCGGTTACTGTGCGGGCAGCTGCCCGGGATTATTTTTGTGTCATAAAATTAAAAGCATTCAGATCATGACAATTGAACAAATTTATACGGGTTGCCTTGCTCAGGGAGCCTATTATATAGAAAGCAATGGCGAAGCGGCAATCATTGACCCGCTTCGGGAAGTAAGCCCTTATATCAAGCGTGCCCGGCAGGATGATGCAGAGATCAAATACATCTTTGAGACGCACTTCCATGCGGACTTCGTAAGCGGGCACGTGACCCTGGCCAAGAAGACAGGGGCACCCATCGTTTATGGCCCATTGGCCAACCCCAGTTTTGAGGCCATAATCGCCGAAGACGGACAGGAATTCAAGGTGGGAGACCTCACTATTGTGACACTGCACACCCCGGGGCATACTATGGAAAGTACGACGTACCTCCTGCGGGATGCCGACGGAAAAGACCACGCCATATTCAGCGGGGATACCTTATTCCTTGGAGATGTTGGACGTCCGGACCTGGCGCAGAAAGCTGCAGACATGACTCAGGAACAACTGGCCTCCACGCTTTTTGACAGCCTGCGAGAGAAAATCATGCCCCTGGCGGATGATATCATTGTTTATCCGGCCCACGGGGCGGGATCTGCCTGCGGGAAGAATATGTCCAAGGAGACGGTCGATACCCTGGGGAACCAGAAAAAGACCAATTACGCCCTCCGGGAGGATATGACCCGGGAGGAATTCGTGGCCGAGGTTACCGAAGGCCTGATGCCCCCACCCCAGTATTTCCCGCTCAATGTAAAATTGAACAAAGAAGGTTATGAGGATATAGACAATGTCCTGGAAAGGGGAACAACTGCCTTGAGCCCGGCAGCCTTTGAAGCCGCGGCTAACGAGACAGGGGCTATTGTACTGGATGTGCGCAGCCAGGAGGAATTTGCCAAAGGCCATATCCCAAGATCCATCTTTATAGGATTGGACGGAAGCTTTGCTCCCTGGGTTGGTGCCCTGGTGGCCGATGTTGCCCAACCTATTTTGCTGGTGGCTCCGCCGGATCGGGTGGAAGAGGCCGTGACGCGTCTGTCCCGGGTTGGGTTTGACAACACCCTTGGATACCTGGAAGGCGGTTTTGAAGCCTGGAAGAAGGCATCCATGGAGTACGATACGGTCAGTCCGATCAACGTGGTGAAACTGCAAAGTCTATTGAAAGAAGAGGAGGGAGTTCGGGTATTTGATGTGCGGAAGGAAAGCGAATACCTCTCAGAGCATCTGGTGGATGCCGAGAATACCCCCCTGGATTATCTCAATGATTACCTCAGCGGATTTCCGAGGGAAGAAGTGTTTTACCTGCATTGTGCCAGTGGGTACAGGAGCATGATTGCCGCGTCCATTTTGAAGAGCCGGGGCATTCACAACCTGGTAGATATCAAGGGAGGATTCAACGCCATCAAGGAAGCCGGTCTTCCGGTTTCAGATTACGTTTGCCCTTCCACGCTTTAGCGTAATTGCAGGAAGCTCAAATTTTTTTTGAGTTGTGTAACTATTGTTACTGTGTCCGTGACAGGCCTGCCCTACTTTAGTGTTGTGGTTGAGTAAAGACCCAAAATAGCAAAGAGCTTGTCCCGGACAAGTCCATCATATTTTAATGGTTGAGTTGATTGTTTTTAGTGAGGAAAGCGGCCTGATCTAGTGGGCCGCTTTCTTTTTGCAGCTATATGTGCTCGGCCTGAAATTAAATGAGCATGGTCATGAAAAACGTTATAATGCTCGGGCTTCTTGCCGGAGTGCTGATCGGATGCGGGGGTGATCCCCAAAAGAAAAAAGCAACCGCCCAACCCGAAAAAGACGGGCAGCAGGCCTCAGCGGTAGACTACCGCAAGGAAGGCATGGATTACGCCATGGCCGTGCAGGGTGCCCTTGGCAAGACCCTTCAGGGGAAGATCAAGGAAACCGGGACGGCAGGGGCCATAGAATTCTGCAATGTGCGGGCACTCGCCATCACCGACAGCGTTGCCCGGACCCTGGGCGCCTCCATCAGTCGGATTACCGATCAGCCCCGAAACCCACAAAATCGTGCCAATGCAGAGGAAATGAAGTTTATCTCCAATTTCAGGGCTGAACTTGCCGCCGGACAGGCGCCGGAACCCCTGATCGTTCGGCAGGACAGCCTTATCTATTTCTACTACCCGATCCTGACCAACAACCTGTGCCTGCAATGTCACGGGAAACGGGATTCAGACATTGCTCCGGAGGTTTACCAAAAGCTCGAGATCTTGTACCCGGAGGATAAGGCAGTTGCCTATTCTGCCAACCAGCTGAGGGGGTTGTGGAAAGTGGCGTTTAACGAGTAACGACAATAATAAAGACGGATTATGAAAACACTGGGCCTGATCGGAGGAACCTCCTGGCACGCGACACAGGAGTACTACAAATTGATCAACGAAGGGGTAGGGCGCCTAAGGGGCACTCAGGGCAATCCGGAACTCATTATTTACAGCATCAATATCGAGATCATGAGGTCCATGGACCTGGACCGCATCCATGCCAAGTATCTGGAAGTGTCCGAGAAACTGATAGAGGCCGGAGCCGAGGGAATCCTGATCTGCGCAAACACCCCCCATCTCACCTATGACTATGTACAGCCAAAAATCGGGGTGCCCATCCTGCATATCGCAGATGCCACCGGGAGGGAGGCAAAGCGGCTCGGGCTGAAAAAATTGGGCCTGCTGGGCAATCGCCCGACCATGACCGGTGATTTTATCCCGGGCGTGCTGCGATCCGGCTATGGAATTGAAACCATTATCCCGGAATCCCATTTCCTGCCCAAGGCCCACTATTACATTTCAAAGGAACTTACCCAGGGCAAATTCAGCGAGAAGGCCAGGAAGTTCTTCCTCGAACAGATCGAGCTGTTGAAGGACCGTGGTGCCGACGGGATCATTCTGGGGTGTACCGAACTCCCCTTGCTCATCGATGCCACCCAGGTTGAGCTTCCCACCCTGCCGACTACGGATCTGCATGCCCAAATGGCTGTCGATTTCATCCTCAACTAGGAGGATCACCCCTGCTTTCTGCCTACTCCTCCGCTTTTGAGGTCTTTCCGAAACCGTAAAGGTTTTGGTGGATAAAATCCTTCGGGAACTTTTCATCTCCGGGGAAGCCAAGGGGAATGGTTCCGCTGTCTTCCGGAATGTAATTCGTTTTAAAGATATAATCCCAGAGGCTCAGGCTGATTCCGAAATTCACCCCGTAAGAACCCTTTGGCAACGTATAGGCATGGTGGTAGAGGTGCATTACCGGATTGTTGAAAATATACTTCAGCGGTCCCCAGGTGATCTTGATGTTGGCGTGGTTCAGGTGACCGATGGAAATGGCGGCAAAGTGCACAATATAGGCCTGTTCCGGTTCAAACCCTCCCAGGATCATCACTCCGAAAACCTTCAGGGGTTTATAGAGTACGTTTTCCATCCAGTGGTAGCGGAGGTGGGCTGCAAAGCCCATTTCCTTCACGCTGTGGTGGACCTTGTGGAAGTTCCACAGGACTGGATATTTATGCAGCAGGACATGGGTGAACCACTGCACGAAATCCAGCACAATGAAAAACGACAGGAGCTGCAGCCACATGGGCCATGCGCTGATATCCACTATCGCGAGGCTTTTGGCGGTAATGCCAAATTCCCCGAAGGCCAACCCCAGAATCTCATAGACCCCGCTGATAACTATAGCGAAAATGAAGAAGTTAAAGAACATATAGAACGCATCCAGCCAGAAATCCTGACGGATAATTTTCTGGTCCTTCCTCCAGGGAAAAAGGATCTCAAGCCCCCAGACAATCAGTGAGATGGCGACCAGGCCCCAGAAGTAGTTTGTGTACCAGGGCACTTCAAAAAGGATGGACTTCCAGGTCCATTGAAGGGTGCCCATAAACGAATTTCCAAAAGCATCAAAATATTTTTCCATAGCTATTGCATTATTGTAGTGAGACTATCTGTTTCTAAGGGAGCCCCCTCAAAGGAGCTCCATTCCAACCAGGAGCCGTCATAATTGTGCACCTGTTGGTATCCAAGTAATTGTGTGAGTACAAAGGTAGTGTGCGCAGAACGAACCCCCGAATGACAGTAGGTAACAATAGGGCTGTTTTTATCTTCGGGTAGTCGCTTGTAAATGCGCTTTAATTCCTTAACGGTTCGAAAAGTGTGGTCCCCGTGAAATCGAATCCCATCGGCCCAGTCGGCATGGACGCTTCCGGGAATCCGCCCGGCTGCTTTGGCCCCTGCTTTCATGCGCTTTCCGGAGTATTCGTCCGGGGTTCGCACATCCACCAGGGTCCAGCCAGTTTCATCCAGGAGGGAAAGCAGGCTGTCCCGTTCAATCCTGAGGCTGGGGGCCCCATCGCCCTTAAAATGGAAATTCGTTTGTGGGTAGTGGATCTCTTCCACGCTGAAAGGTCCTTTCAGGGCCTCCCATTTTTTCAGCCCTCCATTGAGCATCCGGACGTTGTCATGCCCGTATACCTGAAGGACCCACCACAGGCGGGCGGCGTTGACGCCGGCGTGGTCGTCATAGAGGATCAGCGTATCCGCTGAGTCAATACCCCGGTTGGAAAACAGGGATTCCATCTTTTCCCGGGGGGCAATCATCCCCCTGACCGGTTGTGATGCATCCTCGATGTCCGAACGCCATAACCGGATGGCACCAGGAATATGCCCCTTTTCATAAGCTTCCTGCTCCCTGAAATCGATGATCTTGATCTGGGCATTCCCGGCCATGGCCATAAGTTCTGCAGGTTCCACCAGAGCGCCCGGATTGAAATAGGCATCAACGCTTTCCATCGAGCCTTCCACAACGGTGGCTTCAGGTTCCTTTCCCTTGCAGGAGAAAAGGAACAGGGCCAGTATGATGAAACTACTCCTCCAGCACATACCATTCTATATTAGCGAGGTTC
>CBFCWO010000063.1:0-15989 GCA_965601625.1 uncultured Flavobacteriaceae bacterium
TGTCGGGAATCCACTACTGGCCCGATTTCTCCGGGCCATCTTTCAGCTGGGCAGCCCCAAATCCGAACTGCTCCATTGAGTCCTTTACGGCACGCAGGGAAACAGGTAGTTCGGATACCTGCTGAGCCGATACCAGCACCACCGTGCCGGCAATGAAATTCGGAGCACCCGGAAGGTATACCACCACATCGCCATCATCGGAACGTTCCATTTCAAAACCCAGCCGTTGATGTTTATCCAATTCCACCAGCACGGGAAGCATCTTTTCCTCCTTGCTCTCATAGAGCTCCAGGCTATTTAGATACGCCTTTGCCACCTGGTAACCTGGCAAGGGACCCAGGATTTTCTCCTCCAGGTAGCTCTGAGCCGCTTTGAATCTGGGACGGGAGGCTGCAAGGCCTGCCAGAAAACAGAACAATAAGATCAATAGGACCACCAGGATATTGGCAATGGCCACTCCTCCAATCTTATCAAGGGGGATCAAATCGCTCAGGGGTTGTGCTATTTTCAGCATGATATCATGGGCCTTGGATAAAATAATGATCAAGAGCACAATTGGGACCAGAAAAAAGAGGCCTCCTATAAGCGTGGATTTAACGAAGCTGGATGTGGATTTCATAGTGGTAGTTTTTAAGTTGTGAGAGGGTCGGTCAGGAAATCAAGATACTAAAAAACCCGCCGGGTTGGGCGGGCTTTATATCTCAATATTGAATTGCGTTTGCTTATGGGGTGATCGTCAGATTGAAGGTCTGGGTAATGTCCGTCTCACCCCCTGCATCCGCCAGGGTTCCGTCATTGGGTTTCTTCCCCTCATGCCTTAGGGTTACGGTGAAATTGCCAACACTGGCATCACCTGCTTCCAGGACGAATTCTGTCCCGAGCGGGTTGCCATCACCGTCAAAATTGCTATAGGTGGTACTGGCGCTCAGACTACCGGATACTTCGAAAAAGAACTGGTGTTCTTCGGCTTCTTCCTCAACCTCTTCGGTAATATCTTCCGCGGGGGTTTCGGTCTCATTGAGCAGCACAATGGTTCCATTGTAGTCTGTGTTGGTCAAAAGGGGTCCTGAGACCGTTACCTCTGGAGGATTTGGTCCGTCTCCATCCAGGTCGCGGGACTGGAGGGTAACGGTGTCTCCCCCTCCCTGGGGGACCAGGGTGATGGTCATGGTAGTGATTACCTCTTCTTCATTGACCGGGTCCGGATCGTCATCATCGGAACAGGAAACAAAAAAGAGGGTAGCGGAGATCGCCAGGAGGGCGAACAATTTACCAGTTTTCATAAGCGATTGAATTTTAATTGTTTTCATTGAAATAACGATTAGATTAATAACTGAGTTTAAATTGTAATATGATGTTGCGACCCAGGTCATCGGCGAAATACCGATTTCGGTTCAGGTAGTCCCGGTACCGGGTATCGAGCATATTGTTAACGGTAAGGCCGGTGTTCAGGGTCAGCGTTTCAGTGAGGTCGAACGCCATATCCGCCCGCAAACCAAGAAGGTGGTAGGCATCCGGAGGGGTGTTGATCTCGAGTTCCACCACTTCCTGCTCCCCGGGGGAGAATACAAAGATGTTCGGGGGGAATTCATTCTGCCGGAAGACGTAGGTGCTTTCCAGGCCGATGACAAGCTGATGCCACTCGGGCTTTTTAAAAAGAACCTCATTGCGGGTTATCGGGGCAGGCATATTGATCAGTGCCAGGTCCTGGCTGAGGTCCTTGCCCTTGGTCAGTGAAAAATGATGTCGGGATTCCCAATGGGTTCCCCAGAGGTAGTATCCGGAGAGGTCTATTCCCAAAAGGCGGGCATCGGTTTGACGGTAGCTCCATACCGGGAAGGCCCCCCGGATGGTAAATTCCACCCCTGTCGGTTCCAGCAGGATAAAATCCGCGATAAAATTCGCATAAGGCTCCAGGGTAATGCCCCAGCGCTCCTCCGTCCGGTTATAGGCCAGGGAGAAACGGTTCGAAGTCTCATTGCCAATCCGCAAATCCCCAAGCTCAATCCGGGCCGCAGAATGGTGAAGGCCATCGCTGAAAAGCTCCGCAGGATTCGGAGGTCGCTGCCCCAAAGCATAATTCCCCCGGAGCTCAGATTTCGCATCGGGCTGCCAACGGGCTCCCAAAGTGGCCGAGAAATTATTGTAATTGAAAACGGGATTCGTAAGCAACTGGGAACCGAGATCCTCCACCACAAACTGCGGAAAATCTTCATCATACCCCCGCTCTTCCCACCTGGAGGTCCGATAGAATTTCTTGGCATCGATCCGGTTAAAATCATACCGAAGGCCTGCTTCGAAGACCCAGTTGGTTCCGTGTCGGTATTCCCCTATCATAAAGCCACCGAATTCATAGCGGTCATAGTCTGGGATCAGCCTGCGCACCCCGGTGGCCGGGTTAGCGAAATTGTTCTGGTAACGCCCCAGGACACCCCCGGTTACTTCCAGATTCGAAGATGCGTCCCAGGTAAAATCGGTAAGCAGCGTATGGGTTGTGAGTTCCAGGTCGATGGCCGGTTTATCCCGGTCAGCCCCGACCCGCACATCGTATTCAAAACGCTGGTTGTGTTGAAAATCATACTGAACCGTCCATTTCCCAATGCCTTTCAGACGCAGGTAATAATTCGCCTTCCCCAGGTGATGGGTAACTTCCTGCCGGGGCACCCCGAGGTCATAGGTGAAGGGTTCGATCACCGATGGCTGGCCCGAATTGATACTCTCAATCAGGTCGTCTACATTTCCGATATGGGAGGCCCGGAGGATGGCAATATCGGCCTGGTAATAGGAATAATCCACATCCCAGCCCTGATTCAGAAGGCGCTTGCCGGTATGGAAGGAAACACCCAATTGCTGCATACCTGTATTGGACAGGATATAATCCGGAGCTTCCCGGTCCCCCAGTCGTTTGTAGGAAGCCTGCCAGTTCAGGTACCAGCCGGATTCAAAGGTTCTGGTCAGCTCTGTGCTCACAGACCCCCCACGGCCATTCGATATGCCATTTAGCAGCGTTTTGCCAAAGAGGGAATCCTGCACGGCAATCCGCTCCCGGTCGATGACGACCACCCCCCCAATGGCGTCCCCCGCATATCTAAGGGCTGAAGCCCCCTTGATGACCGAAACCTGGTCCGCTGAATTGATGTCGATATTGGGAGCATGTTCGTCTCCCCATTCCATGTCCTGCATGCGCACCCCATCATTGAGGATCAAGACGCGGCTTCCCGTCAGTCCATTGATCGAAGGCTTTACAATATTGCTACCCGTATTCAGGGACGCCACCCCGCTGATTTCCTTCAGGGCGTCGCCAAGACTGGCCCCGCTATACCCCTCCAGGGTCTTGGTGGAAAGACGCTGCTCCTGGGCTGTCTTGGTATTGTCCGGCAGCAATTCCCCAATGACCTGTACTTCCTCAAGCTCTTCCAGGTGGTGTTCCATTTCAAAGTCCATCTGGGTATTCGCTTGAATTTCTACCTGAAAGAGGGTGGTCTGGCATTGTGGATGGGACAATTCCACTTCAAAGGTTCCCGGGCAGAGCCCCTGAATCCGGTAGGTTCCATCCAAATCCGTCAGCACGGCCTTGCCCTGGGCAATCACCAGGACCGTAGCACCTGCCAGGGGAGTCTGGTCGTGAAAGTCCAGGACCCGTCCGGAAAGGCTGGCCTCACAAACTTGTGCGGTAACCGGGGTATACACAAACAATAGTAGCACGAGGGCTAGGATTAATCTCATAGAATTCTAATCGGCAATAGGTTGAGACCGCCGGGAGCGGTCTTCATAGGAGGGCTAAACAGCAGGGGGCGAAGGCGGTGGACGATAGAATTGACCTGCCTCCAATTCCTGTGAAATCAGGATTTGTGTAGAGGGGATGGAGACTGCTGTCACAGGGGACAGCTCTACAGGACTTTCTAACTTCGTTTGCTCAGATGGCGCGAAAGGGGTTGTTTTGACTAAGAGTGCAAAATCACAGAGTTCACACCGATCAGAAGCGCCGTCTTCCGTGTGGCCCATTGGATGGAATTCCATGGCCTTGGCCCCAAGAAAGAGCATCAATAAAAGTATGGCCCACAGGTGAGAGCGTTTCATGACCGCTAAAATAGGATTTTCAAAGTTGCTAAAGTGTTAACAAAATCTAAACCAAATTTCGGATATCAGATCTTGATAATGTCCGTAGGGGTCTCCACCAGGATGGTACGCTTCCCTCTCAGGGCGATCGGTTGCTTCATAACCTCAGGATTCTTTTTGATCAGGGTGATCCAGCCTTCAGAAGAAAGATCATGAGGGTCAAACTGGCTTCGGTAGGAGGGGTGATCCTGATTGACCAGGTCCCTGACTTCCAGCTGCAGCCGGCCGGCCAGCTCTGCGATCTGGGTACCCGTAAGCGGGGTCTTGAGGATGTCAATTTCCTCAATCGGTAGTCCTTCTGCCTTTGCATAGGCGAGTGTTTTCCGGGCCCTGCTCGAATTTGAATTATAGAACAAGGTGATCATCCGGTCTGAAGTGGCAATTTCTCCCATGGCATTTCGATTATGATGGCATTGATCAAAGCTTCCTCAAATTTATCTGCTATCCCGCTATCGGAAAATGACCGGGATCAATTCAGGGCAGATCGATGGAGATTCTACCCCGAAGAGTTTCAGCGATCCTGAAAGTATTTTTACCTTAAGGCCATATTAAGTGGATTGCTTATGGCTGCCTTGAATACGTTGCGGTTGGGAAGGGGATGTTTACGTTTATGCTGGATTGGCGTGCTGATGCTGATGACCGTGGGTTGTTCAGGCCAGTCACGGCTGGAATCCGGACAACAGGAGGTAGTGGTCTCCGAAACCTTGAATTATTACCTCTATTACCCTCCTGAATACAGGGATAATCCAAAGCGGGATTTTCCGCTGTTGCTATTCCTTCATGGGGGAGGGGAGTCCGGCGCTTCCCTTGAATTGATTCAGGAGAACGGCCCCCCCAAACTCCTGGTGGAAGGCACGGATTTTCCGTTTCTGATCCTGGCGCCTCAAAACCCCTATAAAAAGCAGTGGTGGAATGTACGTGCGGTGAGGCAATTGCTCGAGCAGATCATTTCGGAAAACAGGGTTGATCGGGATCGGCTCTACCTAACCGGCCTGAGCAGGGGTGGGAATGCCTGCTGGGAAATGGCCGCCCAGTATCCCGATACCTTTGCGGCCATGGCGGTGGTCTGTGGGATGACCCCTTTGCCCTATGCGCACTGGATCGACCGGGAAATGCCCATCTGGGTGTTTCATGGAATGGAAGATCCGGTGATTCCTTTTTCTGAGTCCGAGGAAATGGTCAAGAAGCTAAAAGCCATGGGATACCCCATACGCTTTACGGCCTATCAGGGGGTGGGGCACAATGCCTGGGAAAAGGCGTATCTGGAGGAGGAATTGTATGCCTGGTTCATGGAACAGTCCAGGTAGGGAGTAGTTGGTTGGCAATAACATTTGCCAGTTGGCAGTGGTAGTAGGAAGCAATTCCCAAATCCAACTTGGAAAGAATAATTTGGCCTGCCTTTTGGTAGGGCTTTGCCACTGGTTTTAAAGGGGGATGAAATGAACAAATAATTACGTAATGAGATCTTCTGGTATTTTCTTTTTCGGGTTGCAGGTGTTGCTGTTGTCACAGGTGTATGCACAAGCCGTCAGCGAGGGTAACCCCCGCAATGTTATTTTCATTCTTACGGACGATCACCGATACGATTATATGGGTTTTACCGGAAAGGTCCCCTGGCTGAAAACGCCCCGCCTGGACCAATTGGCTATGGAAGGGGCCTATTTCCCGGAGGCTTTTGTGACTACCTCCCTTTGTTCCCCCAGCCGGGCGTCCATACTTACCGGCCAATATTCGCATACACATACCATTGTGGATAACCAGGCCCCGGACCCGGGGAATCTCACTTTTTTTCCAGAGCTTTTGCAGGAAGCCGGATATCAGACCGGATTTTTTGGCAAATGGCATATGGGAGACCATGCCGATGATCCAAGGCCCGGATTTGATCATTGGGAAAGCTTCCGGGGCCAGGGGGTGTATTTCAATCCGGAGCTGAACATCAATGGAAGCCGCATACAATACGGAGACTCCACCTATATCACGGATCTGCTCACGGAACACGCCCTTGACTGGCTGGAAAAAAGGGATAAGCAGCGGCCTTTCTTCCTGTACCTGTCTCACAAAGCGGTTCACGCGGAATTCCAGCCGGCCCGGCGTCACAGGGGAATGTACAGGGGCAGGAAAATAACGCTTCCCCCTACCTATGAACAGACAAAAACCGGGGAATACCGCGGACTTAAATGGCCTGAATGGGTGGCGGCACAGCGGGTGAGCTGGCACGGGGTGGACTATATGTATCACCAGAATATGGACCTGCACGAATTGGTAAGCAGCTATTGTGAAACCCTGATGGGCGTGGATGAAAGCGTTGGGGCGGTGCTGGAGTATCTGAAGCGCGAAGGGCTTGACGATTCCACCCTCCTGATCTATATGGGGGACAATGGGTTCAGTTGGGGCGAACACGGCCTGATTGACAAAAGGCACTTCTATGAGGAATCGGTCAAGGTACCCCTGCTGGTTCGCTGTCCCGAAGTCTTTAAGGGAGGAATATCCCCGGAGGCCATGGTCCAGAACATCGATATAGCCCCTACGATCCTGCAGGCTGCCGGAATTCCGAAACCGAACAATATGCCCGGCCAGTCCTTTCTTCCGGTGCTTTCTGATCCCGATGGGGCAGAAAAGCGATCGTCCATTTTCTACGAATATTACTGGGAATACGATTTTCCCATGACCCCAACCGTGTTTGGGGTTCGCACGGAACGCTATAAATACATTCGATATCACGGGATTTGGGATCGCAACGAGCTCTATGACCTGAAGGAAGACCCTCACGAGATGTACAACCTCATCGAGGATGTCGAAAAGCAGGAACTCGTACGAAGCCTCTCGGACTCTCTGTACCTGTGGCTTGAGCGGTCCGGCGGAATGCAGATCCCCCTGAAACGCACAGTGAAGTACCGCTTCGGGGACTTCAAATATCCCAACCAGTACTGATCGGGCCCCGGTATGAATGGTCACCGGAAATGTTCTATTTTTGGGGTCCAACAACAGTCCGGCTCCCATGCGAATTTCACCGAACGCTTTTCTGGCCTGCACATTGCTTAGCATCCTGCTTACAGGATGCCGGCAGGACGCTCAGGAAACAGGCAACCTCCTGGGCGGGGAAACCAGCCCGTATCTGCTCCAGCACGCGGGGAATCCCGTGCACTGGCAACCCTGGGGGGAGGATCTCTGGGATCGGGCAGCTGCAGAGGGAAAGCTGGTCCTGATCAGTATTGGGTATTCCTCCTGCCACTGGTGCCATGTGATGGAAGAAGAGACGTTCGAGGATGACTCTGTAGCCGCTTTTATGAATGAGCATTTTATCAATGTAAAAGTAGACCGGGAGGAGCGGCCGGATGTGGATCAGGTATATATGACAGCCGTCCAGTTGATGACGGGGTCCGGCGGGTGGCCCCTGAATGTCGTTGTCCTGCCCAATGGCAAACCGATTTATGGAGGCACCTATCATACACGGGAGCGATGGATGCAGGTCCTGGGCGAGGTGCATAGCCGGTATGTGGAGGATCCGCAACGGTTGGAAGATTACGCCGACCGGGTGGCCGAGGGGGTAGCCGAGGTAAACCTGATACCACCGCCCGCCGACGGAACGGAAATCTCAGAGGCCGGATACGAGGCTGCCATCGAATCCTGGAAAGGAAGATGGGACCCGGACTGGGGAGGCAATGCGGGCACCCAGAAATTCATGCTTCCTCCAAACCTCAATCTCCTCCTGTCCTACGGGCATTTGTCAGGCGACCAGGAAACCCTTAAACATCTCAGGACTACCCTCGACCGGATGGCCCTGGGCGGGATCTTTGATCAGATAGGGGGAGGGTTTTACCGCTACAGCACGGACCCAAGGTGGCATGTGCCCCATTTTGAGAAAATGCTTTACGATAATGCCCAGTTAATGAGCGTCTATGCCCGTGCCTACCAACTATTTCGCCTGCCACAATACAGGGAGGTAGTGGAGCGGACGTTTGAATTTCTGCAGCGCGATCTCAGGGCCGAAGGTGGAGGTTATTATGCTGCCCTGGATGCAGATACCGACGGGGAGGAAGGTAAGTATTACCTCTGGGAGGAAGCAGAGCTCAAAGCACTCCTGGGCGATGACTACGCCCTTTTTGCAGCCTATTACAGCATTTATCCCGATATGGCATGGGAGGGTGGGGCCTACATACCCTTCCGAAAAGGATCGGATCTGGAATTCAGCGAGAAGCATGGCCTGACCCTCCAGGAGCTGAGTCAGCGCATACAGCACTGGCAGGGACGCCTCCTGGAGCACCGTTCGAAAAGGACTTTCCCCCGCAAGGACGACAAAATAATCACCTCCTGGAATGCCCTGCTGATCAGCGGTCTTGTGGATGCCTATGAGGCCGTTGGAGAAGCGAAATATCTGCAGGAAGCCCAAAACCTGTTCGATCTGCTCCTCGAACAGAATTCTACCTCGGGCCTACTGCGACACACCTACAAGCCCGGGGATTCCCGGTTCCAGGGCTTCCTGGAGGACTATGCCTTTCTATCCCAGGCCTCCTTTCGCCTGTATCAGGCAAGTGGGGATACCCGCTATCTCGAGCGGGCTGAGGAGCTTCTCCGGTATGCGGATACCCATTTTAAGGATGTAGGATCGCCCCTGTTCCGGTATCGGGAGGAAGCAGCATTAATGTCCCCGATCGTTAAAACCGACGACGGGGTGATGCCATCCCCCAATACGGTCATGGCTACCCTCTTCTCGGATTTGGGTCATTTCTTTTACCGACCTGAATACCTGGACAGGAATCGTGAAATGGTGCAAACCCTGCAGGAGCGTTTCCTGAAAGCCCCGGAGAATTATGCCGGATGGGGCAGATTGCTGCTGCGCTACCGGTATCCCTTCTATGAAGTTGCCGTAGCGGGGCCGGAAGCCATGGAACTCAGGGCGCAAATGGCCAGGGAATTTCTGCCGGACGCCCTGTTGGTGGCCACCCCCGGGGAAAGTGAGCTTCCGCTCTACCAGGCGCGGTATGATCCGGAGATTACCCGGATCTTTGTATGCCAGGACCACAGCTGCCGCTTGCCGGTGACACAGGTTCGTGAGGCGCTCGGGCAAATGCGCCCCCAGCAGGCCCTGCTTCCCTGATGCCTTTGCATGCTTCAACAGGGGACAATATCCGTTGCTTTTACGGAAATTCGGGCGGGATGTTCCCGATTTTCAGCCGGGCCTTGTATATTTAAGGGATCTATTCAAAATCCCATGCAAATTAAAGAACAACCGACCACCTATGATGTTTTGATCGTGGGTTCCGGAGCCGGGGGCGGCATGGCTACCAAGGTGCTTGCCGATGCGGGCCTAAAGGTAGCTGTGGTCGAAGCCGGCCCGTATTTTGACCCGAAGCTTCCAGAGTACCAGACCCAGCTGAAATGGCCATATGAATCCCCTAGAAGGGGAGCCGCCACCGTACGCCCCTTTGGGGATTTCGACGCCGCCTGGGGTGGCTGGGAGATAAAGGGGCAGCCCTATACCCATAAGGACGGGACCAAATTCAACTGGTTCCGCTCCCAGATGTTGGGGGGGCGTACCAACCACTGGGGGCGGATTTCCCTGCGCTTCGGTCCAAAGGATTTTAAGCACAAGGACGTGGATGGGCTGGGGGAGAACTGGCCTATAGGGTATGAGGATGTAAAACCCTACTACGACAAAGTAGACAAGCTCATCGGAGTTTTTGGCAGCAAGGAGAACTTTCCCAACGAGCCGGATGGCTTCTTCCTGCCTCCGCCTAAACCCAGGCTACATGAACTCTATTATATCAAGGGGGCCCGGAAGGCCGGGATTCCTGTGATCCCATCCAGGATGTCCATGCTCACCAAGAAGATCAATGAGGACCGGGGTGTCTGTTTCTATTGCGGCCAATGCAAAAGGGCCTGCCAGGTGTATGCGGATTTTTCAGCAGGTACCTGCCTGATCTTTCCGGCGAAAGAGAGCGGGGGACAAATAGATTTGTATGTGAACAGCATGGTCCGTGAAGTCACAACGGACCAGGAGGGGCGGGCCACCGGGGTTTCCTATATCAACCGGGAAGACCGCAAGGAATATCAGCTCAGGGCAAAGGTAGTGGTGTTAGCGGCCTCGGCTTGCAGCACGGCGCGTATCCTCCTGAATTCCAAGAGCCCACAGCATCCCAATGGCCTTGGGAACGGAAGCGATCTGGTCGGGAAATACCTGCATGATTCCACAGGCAGCAGCATGGCAGCCTTTATACCAGCCCTGATGAACCGCGAGATCTATAATGAGGACGGGGTAGGCGGGATGCACGTCTATTCGCCCTGGTGGGGAGACCATAAAAACCTCGATTTCCCCAGGGGCTACCATATCGAAGTATGGGGAGGCATGCAAATGCCCAATTACGGCTTTGGTTTCAACCCGAATGATTTTAATAAGTTCTTTGGCCTGAAAACCGGGGGATATGGGGAACAGTTGCGCAAGGATGTCAGAAAATATTACGGGTCCGTGCTCGGTTTTGGGGGCAGGGGCGAATCCATTGCCCGCAAGGACAATTATTGCGAGATTGATCCGACGACCGTGGATGAATTTGGCATACCCGTCCTCAGATTCCACTACAAATGGTCGGATTATGAGCGCAAACAGGCCCGGCACATGCAGACGACCTTTCAGGAGATCATCCATCACATGGGGGGAGAACCCCTATGGCCTGTGCCATCTGCCGAGAACGACTACGGGCTGGAACCCCCCGGCAATATCATACACGAGGTGGGCACCACCCGCATGGGGGACGACCCCAGGACCTCGGTGACCAACCGCTACCAGCAACTGCATGAGGCAGACAACGTGTTTATTACGGATGCGGGGCCCTTTGTGTCCCAGGCGGACAAGAACTGTACCTGGACCATTCTGGCCCTGAGCTGGAGGGCGTCGGAGTATATTGTAGATCAGCTTAAACAACAAAATATCTGAGATGGACCGAAGAGCGAGCTTGAAATCACTTTTATTGGGGACGGTGGCCGGCGGGCTGGCTGTGCATGGATGTACCCCTAAAGAAGCCAGCGAGGCCGGGCAGCAGCTGATGACGGAAGCTGGGTTCGGCTATGGTAGGACGCAGGATGAGATAGAACAGATCCAAAAGCTGCAGGGGGAGTCCTTCCTCAATCCGCACGAATTGGAAACCATTGGGGTCCTTGCCAACCTTATCCTCCCTCCCCATGAGAAATTTGGCGGACCGTTGGATGCGGGAGTACCTGAATTCATCGAGTTTATGGCCAAGGACTACGAACCCTTCCAGGCGACCCTCAGAGGGGGAATGATGTGGCTGGACCATAAGAGCAACACGGAATTCAACCTGGAATTCAAGATGGCGACGGAACCCCAGCAAAAACAATTGCTGGATGAAATAGCCTGGTATGATGCGGAAACGCCCATGGCGGAGCAACCCCTGGAGGTGCAGTTCTTCAACCTGGTTCGGAATTTGACGGTGTGCGGGTATTACACCTCCAGGCAGGGGATCGAAGAGCTCGGCTATAAGGGGAATAAGCCCAATGTCTGGGATGGGGTGCCCCAGGAGGTCCTGGATAAGCACGGACTCGCTTATGAACCTGAGTGGCTGGAGAAATGCGTGGATCAGAGCCGCAGGGGCATCATCGCTGAATGGGACGACGAGGGCAATTTGCTTACCTGAGCCGCCAGGCTATCCCGGGCTTAAAGGACTTCTAGAATTCCTGCTCGCTGATGGCGACACCCACCATGGAGTCCGCCGTACCGTAATAGAGAAACCATTTTCCCTTAAATTGAACCAGGCCTTCAATAAACGTGGTGCCTGCTTTGTATTGGCCGCTCACTTCATGGGGCAGGGTGGGGCAGATAAAGGGGGTTTCAAGGCGTTCCAGCACCCTGGTGGGTTCCCTGGCATCAAAGCGCACCTGACCTCCGCAGTACGTGCCTTCAGGAGTGCTTGTTCCTGCACCTTCCCCGCTTAGGTTTTTTCCATTGTACAGCAACAGGATCCCTGCATCCGTATACAGGGCGGGGGGTCCCGGTTCCACCAGATGGCTGTCAAAATCCTGTAAGGTGGGTGTAAAGGAATGCTGCAACTCGCCGGATTCATCCACTGATGGTGTCCAGTCCTTTCCGTCTTTGGAGTATGCGAGGTTCACAAAAAGCTCCCCCCAGTACATCAGATAGGAACCCTCGATCTTTTTGGCGATCAGGCGTCCATTTTTCAGCTCCGTGACCACGGACCCTGATTTGCTCCAGGTATGCAGGAACCTGCCGCCATGGGCTGTTTCAAATACGGGCCCGTGCTTTTCCCAGTGGATCAGGTCTTCGGAAGTTGCGCTGGAAAGGCGTGCGGTATCCTGGTTCCAGCTGGTGTAGAGCATCAGGTAGGTGCCATCTTCCAGCTCCACCACCCTGGGGTCCTCTACCCCTCCGGGATAGTCCCATTTCCGGAAGGGATCCATGTCCGGGTACAAAACGGGTTCAGGATAGCGGGCAAAATGTATCCCATCAGTGCTCCAGGCCATACCAATGCGAGAGGTCCGACCACCGAGTTCAGCCCCGGGATCGTCTTCGGCCCGGAAGAACAAATACACTGTATCCCTGCGCACCACTGCGGCCGGGTTGAAGACATCAGCCTGCTGCCATCGTACGGAGTCCCTGCGCACAGGGCAGAAGAAACTATAGGAGGCATCCGCCTGCATAATGGGGTTTTCAGCGGGCTTTTCAAATCCCAACAGCCAGCTTTGCTGGCCCAGCAACCCGCTCATACTCCCTATCCCTATCAGGATACACCATAATTTCTTCTTCATACTCAGTGGATTTATACCTCTTAAAGGTAGTGACTTTATGCATGCCCACAGGTCGATTTGGTTATCTTTAGGGCACAAAAAATGCGTTAATGCCTGGAACAGCGAGGGTATTCTTTTTATTGCTGCTAAATGTGCTATGGCTGAGTGCCTGCCGGGAAGGGCATCAGGCTAAACCTGCAGATATTGAGATCTCTGAAGAGGTTTCCCGGGATACCCTGCCCGCTGAGCCGCAACAACCTGAAGAAGAGGTGCCTACAGCGCCTCCGCTGGAATCCCTCCCGGACACCACCTTTATACGACTGGCAGATTACAGTGCGGACTTTTCCTTTGACCTGCGCTACGCCACCGACAACAATTTTATGAAGGCCCAGGTGTATGAATGTCCGGAGTGCTATACCCGGGTCAAGACGGCCCGTGCCCTGATAGCGGCAAACCGGGATTTTATGGCCCAGGGGGTCCGGATCCGTTTCTTTGATTGCTACCGGCCGAATTCAGTGCAGTACAAAATGTGGGAAATAGTGCCCAACCCCCAGTATGTGGCCAACCCTGACAAGGGTTCTATCCATAATAAGGGTGGAGCCGTGGACATCACCCTGGAAACCCTCAAGGGCGAACCCCTGGACATGGGAACGGATTTTGATTTTTTCGGAAAGCGCGCCTATCACGACAATATGGACTTGCCCGAGACCATTCTTTCCAACCGGCGCTTGTTGAAGGAAACCATGGAAAAGCATGGCTTCTGGTCCATCCGTACCGAGTGGTGGCATTACAACCTAAGCACTGCCTCTGGCGACAGGGTAGCCGATTTCAAATGGCCCTGTCCGGAAACAGAGGACTGAACCTCCCTCCCGAACAACCGCGCATCAAATTGCTTTGACCGGTTCACAGTCCAATACCTGCAGGGAATCATCCAGGGATTTTATAAAAAACAGGTAGGTATTCCCCCCGTCCTTGATGCGGTTGCGCTTGCGGATCCTCGAAACATTTTCCGGGAAGTTGCGCACACTGACGTTGGCCTTGTGAAATGGTAGTTTGCCAGGCTTGTAGGGTAAGGTCCGGAGGATCTTAAAGACCCTCCCTGGAAATGGGATAAGGGTTTCCGAGGTATAGAGATGGGTATGCCTATGGAGCTTTCCAAGCCCAAACCGGGCCCCGACAGTTTTAAAGGCCCCCGCCTTCAGCAGGGATGCATTCGGTTCATACAGGTAAGTTGATGGTCGACTAAAAGCAACCTCGGACCTTTGCTCTTCCTGAAAGGCAAACCGAAATGGGCTATTGCCATAAAAGAGGTCCAGGGCGATCCGGTCAGCGTCCCCTTCATACCCCTCCTGAAGCCACCAGAGCAATTCCTTAACCTCATTCCGAATCCCTACCACATGCACCTCGCGTACATTCCCCAGTTCTTTTGCCCCTTCTGTGAGGTCGAGCAGCGGAGAGGTTTTCAGGAGTACGTTTGGGCTGGCTCTGAAAAGCTCCGGCAGGATTTCGGTTACACGCGGCTCGTAATCTTCCAGGCGGAAGACACGGGTCCGGTCCCTTTTGCGACGGGAAGGATCCAGGTAGATCCAGTCGATACGATCGTTTTCGCCGGCGATGACAGGCAGCTGCGCCATTCCATCGCCCGTATGCACGACTATATTTTCCGCCCCAAGTCGCTTGAAATTATGCGAGGCGATCTCGGCCAGCTGGGGGTCCTGCTCGCAATAGTGTACCTCCTGAATGGTACGGCTGAAATAAAAATCATCTACACCAAAGCCTCCGGTAAGGTCGACCAGGAGCCCACCCGAGACCAATGATCCTTTATAGCTGGCAGTGGCCTCTGAGGAGGCCTGTTCCAAATTCAACGCCGGCGGGTAGAAAATGCCTGGGGTCTGATACCAGAGCGGCATTTTATCCTCAGCTTTTTTGCGGCCGCTCAGTTGCTGTGCCAGTTCCCTGGGGGCCACTCCGGGAAAAGGGCTTTTACCCAGGGATACAGAAGTGATATCCGCATTTGAATTGCTTTGTATAAAGTCCTGTACTTCAGGCTGCAGTATGTTTTTATTCAAAGCAGTGCTAAAGATTTTTTGTGAGGCTTCTAACGACTTTGTTTTCCGAGAGGAATTCTTTCAGGATCACTTTAAATGCGGTATAGCCGGGAATCGCGAATATCATGCCGGCGACCCCGAAGAGCAGGCCGGCGATCAATATGACCAGGAAGATCTCCAGCGGATGGGAACGCACACTGCTGGAATAGATCAGCGGCTGGGAGATGATGTTGTCGAAAAGCTGGCCGATAACCAGGGCCAGCAACACCCAGCCTACATCCGGGAGGATTTCGGTCTGAAAGTCCAGCCCTAACTGGCTGGTCATCGTAAGCAATATCATGATCACTCCTCCGATGATGGGCCCGATATAGGGAATAAGGTTGAACAGGGCACAGAGGAAAGCAATCACCAGTGCATTCTGTACGCCAATGAGCAGGAGGGCGATGGTATAGATCAGAAAGAGGATGAAGATCTGAATCACCAGACCCACAAAATACCGCGAAAGCAGACTCTTGATCTTTTCAATGGAGTTTAAAAGATGCCCTTCCATGTCATCCGGAACCAATGTCAACAGGCTGTTCTGGAGCAGTTTACTGTCCTTGAGGAAGAAAAAGGAAATAAACAGTATAGAGAACAGTCCCACACTCAGGCTGCTTAGCACACTCATCAGACTGTTCAGAAAATCAGGGATAAAATTCATTTCAAGATCCTGCCACACATCCATTTGAAGCTCTTTGTCTTCCATAAGCGTCCCAACTTCAAAGGGAGTACCAAGAAGGTAGTTGCTGATTTCCCGATACAGCTCTTTCAGGTTGGCCTCAAAGGAATCGATATCCAGCAGGGAGAGATTTTGCCCCTGTTCGGCAATCAGGGGGATAAAAAGGGAGATGATCCCCACCAGGACTCCCAACAAAAGGACGATGACCGCAATGACGGCCAGGGTGTTGGGAAATTTGAGGCGTTTTCTAAGGAAGATCACCACAGGCCGGCCCACAAGGGCCACCACCGCAGCAATGACGATATAAGCGATCACCGAGCGAATCAAATAGAAAAAATACCCCAGCA